>CAYJNX010000062.1:0-11905 GCA_964371525.1 uncultured Akkermansia sp.
TGCATCCTGTTTAAGGGCAGTGGCCCTTAAAAATCCATTTAGGTGTCGCTGAAGAGTGCTGCGTTAGCTATATAGAGAGGATAATAAGCTTAATTCTGGAAAAGCGCGAGATACGCGTCTATCCAGCCCGATGCCCCGAAGACCCAGAGCAGTGCCGCGAGCACGAGGCTAGGACCAAAGGGTAGTGCCGCTCCACGACCGAGTCGGAGGATGAGGGCGGCGATGAGCCCGATGATGCTGCCAGCAAAGAGGCAGAAGATAGCCCCCTGCCAGCCGCAGAGTGCTCCCATCGCCATGACGATCCACGCATCACCGCTACCGAGTACGGAGCGATTCAGCTTCCAGCCCATGCAGCTGCCGCGTAGGCTTTCGTACCGCTCAAGATCGTAGCGAGTCCCCGAGAAGTTCAGGTGCTGGGCATGGAGCGTGAGGCGCTCAAGGGGGAGTTTTTTCAGCTTTTTCTCGGGCTCACCTTCTACGCGCGTCGCCGATAAGCGCGCCGTGTCCAGCTCGACGCTGTCACGGCTTTCTATCATGAGCTCGGAGTAGAGGAATTTTTCCTTGCCTATGGTGAGCTCGATGTCTTCGCCGTCGGCGGTGGCTTGCAGCTTCCACTGCTGGGGCTTGTCATAGCTTTTGGAGCGTCGACCAAAGGCGCGCTGCCCGCAGAAGCCGACGAATTTTAATAGGAGAAAGCCTGTCAGCATGCCCAGCCCAGAATAGAGGAAGACTCCGCTGCGGCTCGTCTCCTTAACATCCATCATGAGCGAGGGGCAGAGGAGGAGTGCGCCGAGCGCGGCGAGGCTGGCGACGATGGTCACGGAGGGCAGGACGATCATTTCCATCCAGTCCATGACGAAGATGACGACACAGCACGCACCCCAGATACAAAGAAGCGCAAGAGCAAAGAACTGTGGGTCACTACCCTGCTTGTAGGCGACCAGTCCTGCTAAGAGCAGAGCTGTCCCAAGCTCCACGAGCGGATAGCGGCAGGAGATGGGCTGATGGCAGCAGGCACTGCGTCCACGGAGAAAGAGCCAGCTGAGTACGGGGATATTCTGGTACCACGCGATGGGTGCTTCGCAGCGTGGGCAGAAGGAATGCTTCGGCTCGCTGGTCTTCAGACCGCGCGGCAGCCTGTAGATGACGACATTCAGGTAAGAGCCGATGCACAGAGCAAAGAGCCCATAGATGGCTGGGAGCAGCCATGGGGTCTCGTCTAAGAGGAGCTGGATTTCTGGGGGCATAGAGGGACGATGTCTGAGGAAAAAGCAGCGCAAGAAGCTACATCTTGCTTCTTGCGCTGAACATGTTTTTTAATCGGAGTGGTGATGCCGAAGATGCCGAAGATGCCGAAGATGCCGAATGATTATGCTTCTACGCTCGGTGTCTTCTCCGTGCTGGGGCTTCCTTCTACCTTTCCAAGGTACTGTGGGAGCTCAAGTCCGACGCTCTTCGCGAGCTCGTGCAGGGGGAGGGTGTCTTTCACGAGGTTCTGGACGAAGCCTCCGACGGATGCGCCCTTGTCTCCACCGCCCATGACGACGACCTTGTCGAAGCTCAGCTTGCTCACAGCGGCTGTCTGCATGCTGACGATTTCAGGAAGCTGCTCGGTGACGAGGAGGCTGCTGGCCGACTGTGCGGTGCCTGCGGCTTGGATGATCTGCTGGAAGCCTGATGCCTTCGCTTCGAGGGCGGCTTGGATGGCGGATGCTGTACCGCGACCGACGAGTTCGAGACCTTCACCTTCTGCCTTCTTCTTGAGGAGGAGTGCGTTCGCCTCACCTTCGGCGAGCTTCACGGCAGCTGTACCTTCTGCTTCCTTCTGGATGATGAGTGCATCAGCCTTACCCTGCTGTTCCTTCATGAGGACGGAGGCGGCGGCTTCTGCGGCGATTTCTTGCTTGCGCTTGAGGATTTCTGCGGCGACAATCTCGTTCGCGGTCTGCGTGGCGCGTTCGAGTTCGGCACGCTGCATTTCGGCTTCGCGGTTAGCGATGTAACCTGCGGATTCTGCCTTCGCGGCTTGCTCACGCTCGGCGACTTCCGCGACGCGTGTCGCTTCGGCTTGACGTACCTTCAGGCGTGCGTTCGAGTCGACGACTTTCATCTGCGCTTCGTTGTTACCTTCGACAGCGGCAGCGTTTGCCATGGCGACCTGCACGGTTTGTTCGCGCTGTGCGTCGGCCTTACCGATCTCACCACGGCGGGTTTCGTCGGCGACCTTGATCATCGCGTCATTGATGGCGCGGGCAGCGGCTTCCTGACCGAGGGCGGCGATGTAGCCCGATGCGTCTTGGATGTCGGTGATGTTCGCATTGATGAGGTAGAGACCGACCTTGTTCAGTTCGGTGTCCACGCCATTCGTGATGCCCTTAATGAGCTTTTCGCGGTCAGCATTGATTTCTTCAATGGTGAGTGACGCGATGACGATACGCATCTGACCCATGATGATTTCTGAGCCGAGCTGCTGGATGTCCATGCGGCTGCGTCCGAGGAGACGGCTAGCGGCGTTCTGCATGATAGCAGGCTGGGTGCTGATGCCGATGATGAAGGAGGCTGGCACGTCGACGCGGATGTTCTGGCTGGAGAGCGCGCCCTTCAGAGGAACGTCGATATTGATAGGGTTCAGATCCATGAAGGCGTAGCTCTGGACGAGTGGCATGATGAAGGTCGCGCCACCGTGGATACACCTCGCGGAGCGGCCTTCGCCTACCTTACCGTAGACGATAAGAATCTTGTCCGATGGGCACATCTTGTAGCGTGAGAAGAGCCACGCTATCGTTCCGAGTACGAAGACACCGATGATGATGATACCGATGTAGCCGCTGAGATCGCCTTCGCTTGTGTTAGCAAGAGGCAGATTATTAATTATGGTATGGATGTTGTACATATGAATGAATGGTGTTAATAATAGAGGGATTGAAGAATTAAAGAATAGAGGGAATGGATTAGAATTGCTTCTTGACGAGTACCTGCGAGCTGCTAGCCTTCACGACAACGACATGCGTGTGCGTAGGAATGGCTGTGTCGCCATCCTGCACAGCGGCAATAGTGATGAACTGGCTCGGATGCGAGATCTGCACCTGGCCTCCGCTTTCGCCATGGGGAGGGATGGTAAGGTACACCGTCGCTTCCATGCCGACGAGGCTTTCGTATTTAAAGCTACCATCCGTGTGCATGCGCAGCAGCATACGCATGGTCAGCGCGATGATGAAGAAGGTTATAAGACCGAGCGCAGCACCGACGAGCAGCGCGATGATGATATTCGCCCCCATGGAGCGCGCCACAAAGCTACCCCAGCTCAGACCGAGCATGAAGCCCACAATAGCGCGTGTGGAGAACAGCCCACCCTCCGCGCCAGCTATACCAGCATCCCCGTCGAAGTCTCCCCCTCCGAAGAAGGAAATAACCATCACGAAGAAGGCGATAACCGTCACTGCTACTGCTGTGATACCTAAAACGCCCAGTGTCAGATCCAGATCAAGCCAGTCCTGAAAGAACGAAACCATATGAAGTGTAGTAATCATAAGAAAAAAATGAGACCATCTTCGTGGTCTGCATTAGTTATATCAAAGAATACGCAAGCTTGGATCGATGGTCAAGTAAAAACGGCGTTCTATTTGATATAGAACACCGTTTTCGTAGAGGCTGGAGTGGGATTTGAACCCACGAATGTCGGTTTTGCAAACCGATGCCTTAGGCCACTTGGCTATCCAGCCGGATAATGTGGTTGCGGGGGCATTTTATAGAATAGTGAGCCTCGCGTCAAGAAAAAATCTTGCATTTTTTTACACAGGCATGTCATAAACGCGCATAAAATCATATTATCAAAGGGTTTAATCGCGCAAATAAAATCTCTATAGCATCACCTCCCCCTCTCTTCAACCCTCTAATCAGGTGGCATAGAACTATTCAAATATACTAACTGATATACATAATACGAAAATAACGCTTCACAAATCACGCGCTTTCCTATATAATCCACGCGCTATGCCCATTCCCATGCAAAGAACCTTAGAAACGAGTGCCTCCATTGAGGGAACATCTCTGCATACCGGTCAACCTGTAAAATTGACAATACGCCCTGCTGAACCTAATACAGGCTTCCGCTTCCGTCGCATCGACCTTCCTGACAAGCCCTTCATCGAAGCCCTCGCTGATAAGGTACAGACAGTGGAGCGCGCGACGACAATAGCCGAAGGATCTGTGAAGGTACACACGGTCGAACATATTCTTTCTGCCCTCACAGGCATGGGCGTGGATAACGCCATTATCGAAATGGATGCGAACGAACCCCCCATCGGTGATGGTTCAGCCGCTCCCTACGTCGCCCTGATTAAGAAAGCCGGCATCGTCGAGCAGGACTCCATGCTCAAGATCTGGGAAATCCGCGAACCTCTTCAGGTGCAGACAAAGGACGGCTCGATGATCGTCATCATGCCGTCAAATGACTTCCGCGTCTCCGTCACCGCCGTCGGCCCAGAGGGTCGCGTCTCACAGTTCTACTCCTCTGTCATCACACCAGAGACATTTGAAAAGGAACTCTCCGACTCCCGCACCTTCTGCTTCTATGAAGACGTGCAGCCCCTCCTCGAAAAGGGACTCATCCAAGGCGGTACACTAGACAATGCCATCGTCATCAAAGGCGAGCAGTTCATCTGCGCTGGCGGACTGCGCCACCACAACGAATGCGCCCGCCACAAGGCAATGGACCTCATCGGAGATCTCTCTCTGAACGGCCGCCGCATCCACGGCCACGTCATCGCTATCAAGCCCGGTCACGGTATCAATACCATGATGGCAGCAGCCCTCATGAAGAGCTACCAGCAGATGATGGCACTGCGCCCGAAACCAGTCATCATCCCCGAAGGCGATCAGGTGCTGAATACAGAGGAAGTCCTCAAGCTCCTCCCCCACCGCTACCCCTTCCTAATGGTGGATCGCATCATCGGATTCGAAGGAACAAGCCGCTGCATCGGTCAGAAAAACCTCACGATGAATGAGGAGATGTTCCAAGGTCACTTCCCTGGTCGCCCTGTCATGCCTGGCGTGCTTCAGCTCGAAGCCATGGCGCAGGTCGCCTCCATCCTCATGCTACGCATCCCTGAGAACCGTGGCAAGATAGGCTACTTCATGAGCTGTGACAAGGTCAAGTGGCGTCGTCCTGTCGTCCCCGGTGATGTCCTCATCATCGAGACGGAGCTCACGAAGATTCGCGGAGCTATCGGCATCGCTACAGGTCGCTGCCTCGTCAATGGCGAAGTCACCTGCGAAGCGGAGCTGAAATTCATGGTTCAAGAAAACAAATAAATGAGAATTTCAGCAAAATTGCAAAATTCATCAATCCGTCCTTGACATCCATAAAATTTATAGTATCATACCTGCCCAGTCGTGAGACTTGGTCAACCATCTTCACTAAAATAATATCATGAGTAAGAGAACATATCAGCCTTCCAAGCGTTGCCGCAAGCGTCAGTTCGGTTTCCGTACACGCATGGCATCTAAAAACGGTCGCGCCATCCTTGCCCGTCGTCGTGCTAAGGGTCGCAAGCGCCTTCTACCAAAGGGTGTAGAAATCCACTACAAGCGTCACACCATTCAGCACGGAGTCTAATATTATCGGGCTTCTGCCTGATAATATCACAGCTCACATTGCTGATGAAGCAACGCCCTGTTTGAGATGAAGCTCAACCGGAGCAATACCATGAAGCGAGCTTTCGAGTTCGCTCATGTGCGTAAAGGGGGGCAAGGCTCAGCTGGGCGTTTTCTCGTCTTAAGCCTCGCCACCCTACCTGCTAGCGACTGCACTCAGTTGACTAGCGGCATGCAGCGCAGCACTGGAAGCTCACGCTTCGGCATCATTGTCACGAAAAAAGTGGGGAATGCCGTCGTGCGCAACACGCTGCGCCGTCGCGTACGCGAGATCATCCGCGCTCATGGCGATAGTATCAGTGACGGCTACAGAGTCGTCGTGATCCTGCGCCATCGCGCGAACTTTGCCACTTATGAGCAGATGGAAAAGGATTTTCAGAAATGCCTGAAGCGTCTGCCAAAATCCATTAAGCCCGAGCATACCACCCCCTCATGAAAACCATACTCATCGCCATGGTTCGCTTTTACCAGCGATACCTCAGTGCGGCACTTCATGCGATCTCAGGACCGGGGAGTGGATGTCGCTTTCAACCTACATGCTCCCACTATTTCATCCAAGCCGTCCAGACACATGGGGCTTGGAAAGGTGCGTATCTAGGGGTGAAGCGAATCTTGCGCTGCAACCCATGGGGAGGCTTCGGGCATGACCCTGTCCCCGAGCGCAAGCACTAATTTTTTTTCATTGTACCACCCTTATCATATAGAAACCACATAGAAACCATGGATAAAACCGCCTGGATCGTCGTCAGTGCTTGCATAGGACTGCTCGCCTTCAATATCTTCACGAGTAGTGAAGATCAAGAAAAGAAGGCCGCAGCTACTACAGCCGCCACTGCCCCCGCCACCCTACCTGAAGGAGCTACTGAAGCTAGCAGCGTCACCAGCGCAGATGCTAGCCCTACAGAGCCTAGCGCCTCTACTGAAAATTTAATCACACAGCCTGTCACGGAAGTAGCAGCACCTGTCGCCGCAGCCGCTAAGGAAATCGCCAGCCTCACCACCTACAGCTCCAAGGGCGAACCAGTCGTCCGCTACTCTATTCAGAACATAGGTGGTAGCATCAAGGATGTGCAGATGATGGGCAAGTCGCTCAACAGCACGAAGCCTGAGTTCAAGGACGATGTCCGTATCAACCACGGTGCAGCCCACGGCATAGGCACACTGATGTTTGACCTCAGCGCGCATCAGGCAGCACGCTTCGACACGGCAAACTACGAAGTCGTTAAAGCGACAAAGGACGAAGTCACCCTGAAGGCAAAGGTCGGGCATCTCCTCGTCGTGAAAATCTTCCGCCTGAAGCCCCTGACGACAGCGACATCGGAAAAACCAGTCGAAGGCCTCGCCTACGCGCTGACGATGAATGTCATCATCCGCAACGACAGCAACGTCGCACGTGAAGCAAAGAACTGGGGTGTCTACGCAGGTCTCTCTGCCCCCATCTCCCCTGCCGAGACATCGAACTACACCTACTTCATCACCTACGCGGACAAGAGCTTTGACAAGGAAAGCACTGGATACTTCAAGCCATGGTTCAGTGACGACAAGGACCGTGACTACAACACAGGCATAGAAAACCTCACCTGGGCTGGTACGATGAACCAGTACTACGCCAGCGTCATCATCCCACAGGGGAACGCGGCGACCACCTCCATCTACACCTCGCCTGTCAAGGTACAGCTCCCTGTCACAGGCGAGAGCGCTGACGCGCTCGAACTCGGCATCGGCATGCCTAACTTCCAGCTCAGTGCTGCGACGACAGACATGCCCGCTGTCCCTCAGTCCTTCGTTTACGAGCTCTTCACAGGGCCTAAGCTGAACATCCTCCTCGGAGAAATGGACGATCAGAGCCCCGAGCACAAGGGACTCGACCTCATCATGGACTACGGAGCTATCCTCGGGCTACTCAGCTACCCGATGAACTGGCTGATTAACGTCTTCCATGGCTGGATGGGTAACTGGGGCTGGGCTATTGTCTGCATGACCCTCGTCATCCGAATCATCATCTGGCCTCTGTACCGCAAGAGCTACATGAGCATGAAGCGCATGAGCCTGCTTCAGCCCATGATGAAGGAACTGAAGGAGAAGCACCCTGACAACCCTCAGAAGGTGAATATGGAAATGATGAAGCTCTATAAGGAATACGGCATATCCCCCGTCGGTGGCTGCCTGCCCATGCTGCTTCAGATCCCCATCTTCTTCGCCTTCTTCTACGTCCTTCAGACATCGGCAGAGTTCCGCGGCGCACCATTCCTCGGATGGGTGACTGACCTCTCCCAGATGGACACAGTCGCGTCCTTCGCCCTCTTCGGATTCACCGTCCCTGTGAACGTCCTGCCCTTCGTGATGGTCATCACCATGATCGTCCAGATGCGCATGACACCTCAGGCAGGCGACCCGACGCAGCAGAAAATCATGCGCCTCATGCCTCTGATGTTCTTCGTATTCTGTTATACATACCCCAGCGCACTCGCCCTGTACTGGACGACTCAGAACATCATCTCCATCGCCCAGACCTGGCTCATCCAGCGCGTGCCTGTCCCTGAGCTTCAGAAGGTAGCTCGCAAGGCTGGCAAGAAGGGCTTCTTCGAACGCATGATCGAGGCGCAGCAAGCAACACTCGCCGAGCAGCAGAAGAACGGCAAGGGTGGTAACAACATGCGCAATGTCACGCGCAAGTAAGCACGCCCGCTAGAAATACATCGAGATTTCTATAAACTCATAGCATCATAGCCACTTTACTCCGCATGATAGAGCTCAGCGCTGCGACTGTGGATACGATTAACCAACTGTGCAAACGCGACATCGCGTTTGCACTTTATCGTCTCCCGCACAGCAGCAGCGACCAGTTCTGCATGCAGCATGACGGAGGCTATGCACAGCACGAGCGCATCACGCAGCTGCATGATGCGCCGAGCTTTGTCATGAGCCCCTTTGATTCGGGCACAGGGGCGATTTTACAAATACGCAGCGAGCGCAGCACTCTCCCCCGCGCGGAAGAAGTATCAAGCTTCCTACCCTACGAAGCCCCTGCACCTGACAGCGCAGAGGAAAACTACGCGCAGCGGTTCCTGCAATACCACGCGCGCGTGGACTCCTGCTACTCTGTGGAGAAACTCGTGCTCGCACGTAAGAAGCGCGTCACCTTCGAAGCGCAATCCATCTTCTCCCCTGCCTTTGCCTACCAGCAGGCCTGCGCTAGCACCGACAGAGCCTTTCACGTCCTCGTCCACAGCCCCCTGACAGGAACATGGCTGAGCTCCACCCCTGAATTACTCCTAGGCGGTGAGAACAAGACATGGCAAACCCAAGCCCTTGCAGGAACGCAGAAAAATGGAGGCAACTGGTCGCAGAAGAATATAGCCGAGCATGCCTGCGTCGTCAGACACCTACGCGAAGTACTACGCCACGCAGGAATAGATTACCGCGAGAGCAGCTCGGAAACGCTGAGCTCAGGCGAGATCGAACACCTCAGCGCACGCTTCGACATACAGATGGAACAAACGAAGCTGCTGCCACTTTTAGAAAAACTCGCACCGACACCAGCCGTAGCTGGCTACCCGATGGAAGATGCGCTCGCCTACATGCGAGCCCATCCTGACATAGACAGACAGTATTACACAGGCTACCTCGGACCTTACAACACAAAAGGAAGGACTGAGCTCTACGTGTGCTTACGCTGTATGCAGATATACCGTGACAGCTGCGTGCTCTACGCGGGAGGTGGCATCATGCCCGAATCCCAGCTACACGAGGAATGGGAAGAGACGGAGCAGAAGATGGCAGTCATGCAGGCACTCATCGCACGCAGTCTGGAAAAGTAGCACAACTTAACTCTCCCCTCAAAGGAAAAGCCGTGGCGCAGCCACAGCAGCGTCAGTTTCATCATAGCCAGAAGTCGCACGCGCCCGTGAAGCAAACCCAGCATGGTGTCCACACCTGAAACTGACGCGCCCCTTCACCGCGCGCGACAGCGCGACACTTTTCTTCCGAGGCAAACGCGAAGCGTCCGACCAGAACAAGCCTACGAGCCACCCAAGAGACAAGCAAGGAAACGAGATTCACATATATCATCAAAAAAAGCGACCGCAAAGGGTCGCTTTTAAATTGTATAGGCTAATATGCTTAGTCTTCTCGCACGTAACAGCCTACCACCTCAGCGATGTAGAGCTTGTGCAGAGGATTCCCCTCTTCATACCATACGGGAGACACTTCGCTCCAGTCTAGGAAGGCACTCTGCTCGTAAGGCTGCACCATGATAGGACGGCATTCGAGGACGATATCCGCGTTCTCAAAGGCGACTGAGCCCTGCTGCGTGGCGTAGGGAACGAGCGTCGTCTTCGCGAGCTTGTCACCATCGCGCCCCGAGAGCTTACCGCAGATGCCGAGATCCTTCTTGTACTCCTTCGGCATGAAGGAGAGCGTGAAGAACTTCTCGTCCATGATAAAGGTATCCGTGTGGCGGTTAGGACGCACGACGGCGAAGATCACAGGCTTATTCCACATGTAGCCGAAGCCACCCCAGCTTGCCGTCATGGTATTAAAACCAGCCGTGCCGTCAGCCTTGGGCTCTAGCTTGCCCGCCGTGACGAGCATCCATTGCTTGCCTATGAGCTCAGCAGCGTTGCCACTGAGCTCCATGAAGGGAATTTCTTTCATGATGATATGTTCTCGAAGATTCTCTTAGAAATTAGCAGTAACGCGCGAGCACGTAGGGAAGGATACCGCCAGCGCGGAAGTATTCCTTCTCGATAGGCGTGTCGATACGCACGATGAGAGGAAGCTCGAAGCTCTCTGCACCTGCTGGCTTCACCTCAAGGGTGACGCGAGCGCGTGCAGGAATGTCATTGCTCAGTCCACGGATGGAGAAGCTCACGTCGGTGAGGTCCTTCACGCGGTCGTAGTCTGCTGGGTTTTCAAAGTTCAGAGGAAGCACGCCCATGCCGACGAGATTGCTACGGTGGATGCGCTCGAAGCTCTTAGTGATTACGGCCTTCACGCCGAGAAGGTTTGTCCCCTTCGCAGCCCAGTCACGGCTAGAGCCCATGCCGTAGTCTTCGCCACCGATGACGATGGTCGATGTGCCTGCTGCCTTGTAAGCCATGCCTGCATCGTAGATGAAGGTAGGCGTGCCGCTGCTGCATGCGATGTCCTGATCGGGAGCACTGACGGATGCGTCTCCGAAGTACAGCGTGTAGCCGCCTTCGACTGTGCCAACCATGCGGTTCTTGATACGCACGTTCGCGAATGTGCCGCGTGTCATGATGAGGTCATTCCCACGGCGTGAGCCGTAGGTGTTGAAATCGCGACGCTCGACTCCCTGTGCAGCGAGGAATTGACCAGCTGGAGAGGTGGGCTTGATCGCACCTGCGGGCGAGATATGGTCTGTCGTGACACTGTCACCGAAGATACCGAGCGGGCGCGCGTCGATGATGTCGACGATGTCGGCCTTCTCGCCCTTCCCTGTGAAGCTTTCAAAGTAAGGAGGACGGTGGATGTAGCTAGAGTCAGCATTCCATGCGAATGTCGCGCCTTCAGGGCCTTCGACCGCATCCCACTCAGCGATGTGACTGCCGTAGCTGCTGGTGTAGTCTTCCGGCGTGCAGGCCTTCTTCTGGGCTTCGGCTATTTCTTCATTGCTTGGCCAGATGTCCTTCAGGTAAACAGGGCTACCGTCAGCTGCAAGTCCGAGGGCTTCTGTCTCCATGTCGATATCGACACGACCTGCGAGCGCGAAGGCGATCACGAGCGGTGGTGACATGAGGAAGTTCGCCTTCACGGAGGCGTGGATGCGTGCTTCGAAGTTACGGTTACCCGAGAGTACGGAGCAGGAGAGCAGCTCATGTTCCTTCACCGCCGCTTCGAGCTGGGCATTCAGAGGACCAGAGTTACCGATGCAGGTAGCGCAGCCGTAGCCGACGATGGAGAAGCCGACGGCTTCGAGACCTGCGAGGAGGTCGTTGTTGTTAAAGTATTTTTCCGCGAGGCGTGAACCTGGCGCCATGCTGGTCTTCACGTAAGCGGGTACTTTCATACCGAGGGCGGCAGCCTTCTTCGCGAGGATGCCAGCTCCGAGCATGAGGCTTTCGTTACTCGTGTTCGTGCAGCTGGTGATAGCCGCGACGAGGATAGAGCCATCCTTTAGCTCGACATCCTGAGTGACATCGGCTTCGGGATTACCAGCCTCGCCCTGCATGGTGACAGCGACGGCTGGACGATTAAGAGGAAGATTGTAGGTGCTCTGGGTGAGTTC
>CAYJNX010000063.1:0-11901 GCA_964371525.1 uncultured Akkermansia sp.
CACGATAAAGACCGTGAAGTAGAGCTGCGCCTGTATCGCCCAGATAAACAGCGGTACCGTCAGCACGACTCCTACCCCCGACGCGATATAATCACTATTCAGCAGCGTGCCCAGCATCTTGTTCCCATCTAGGGGATAGATAGGTACGAGGTTAAAGGCCGTCCAAATCACGCTGATAAAAAACAACTGGTTCAATAGATCCACGACGAGGAAGTTCATCTCGTGTCTGGAGAATAGCACGCTCAAGTAATTATTCACCGTCTCCACCGTCGCAGGGTCATAAGAGGCGAAGCGTAGGCCGAGCATAGACCAGAAGTACTCCAGCGTGCCTAAGAATGTCCCCGACATCCCTGTGAGAACGAGCAGCGCGATGAGCCCTGGAAGTAATCCAAAGGCTGGGCCCGCGGCCACCGTCGCAAAATACGACCAGCGCGTGAAGCGCGCCCCCGCATGCGTCGCATAGCCAGAGAAGCCCGCGATCACGATCTCAGGATACGCGCCCGCCAGCTTCCTCGCCGTCAAGGCATGCCCGAACTCATGGAAGAGGATACATACCATCCCCGCCACGACGAAGATGAGCACATAAGGTAAGTTATCCGCTGAATTGAGCGAAAACGCCCCCCCAAGCAGGGCAAGTATCAGCCAAGCCATAGGCTGGATGGTTGTTTGTATACCAAAAAGTCGAAAATGTATAGTCAGTGCATTCATAAAATAGAAAGTCAGTCAAATCTGCTCCCTCTAGTCTAGCTAATGTGCCCCCAAGTAGCAAGACAGGAGATGACATTGACACAAAAATCCCATCATCTGAGAGGAAATATCCCAGAAAACCCCAAAAACACGAGCTATATCACCCAAAAATGAAAAAAATAACAGGAAACGCAAAAAAGATCTTGCAATGCCATCAAAAATACGTTACTATCTCCCTGCACCCACCAAGGTGCAAGACCAAAAGAAAATCCGGCGTAGCTCAGTGGTAGAGCGGATGACTGTTAATCATTAGGTCGTTGGTTCGACCCCAACCGCCGGAGGAAATAAAAACCCTTGAAGTTTAAACGCTTCAAGGGTTTTTTCTGTCTATAGCCTTCACGATGCTTGTTATTCTTTCTTGTATGCATTCCCATCTTTCAGATTGACACGGTGCTTCTTTCTTGCTAACGTAATTATTCATGAAGACATTATTCTATTCCGCTACTCTCTGCGCCGCCCTTATCGCTCCTTGCGCTCAGGCCGACGAGCTTTCCGATAAGGCTATCGCTCAGTTAAAGGATTCTCTCCTGCTTATCATTCAGGCTGGCGATATCTGCGCCCAGGTTCAGAAACAAGAGATCACCACAGAAGTGGCTCTCCCTCAGCTTGCAGAAATCGGTGCTCGCATCAAGCGCATCGAGGGTGAAATGAAGGCTCTTCAGGAAGAGTGCGCGCAGAGCGGCCGCGAAGCTGCGACTCCTGCAGAACTCGAGGCATTCTTCACCAGCCCTGAGGGTACAGCGATCACGACGAAGCTCTCCCCTAGCTTACAGATTCTCGTCGCTACCATGCAGGGTCCCGACGAGGCGATGCGCAATGCTGTGCAGGACATCATGAGCGGCATGCAGGCTCCTCAATAAAGGGAACCTTGCAAAATTAGTCCGGTCAGAATAGGAATCACGAAAATGAGCGAAACAGCACGCCTTTTGTAGCATTTTGGCGAGAATTTACAGCTTTTTGGGCTTACATAGCTCGCTATGTAAGCCCAAACGCCGTAAATTATCATCCAAACTGCATACAAAATCCGAAACTGCTAATTTTGCAAGATCCCCTAAAGGCAGGTTTTAATTATTTTTTTTTCACGAGAGCCTGCCTTGCTATTGTAAGGCAGGCTCTCGCGCTTTATGATAAAATCCGAGCAAGAAGGCATAATCTCCATTGCGGCTAGTCTTGTTATATGCTATAGTGTCTTTCAGTGACTGAAGCTCCTCATATTTCTCTGCGATCTCTTCCCAATCAGCCTTGTCTGCTTGTGCCGAATCGCATGAATCTGCGCGCACTACAGGCTATTGAGCGGCATTACTACGGGGGTATGCCTATTTGCTGGCTGGTGGAGCAGAATGAGAAGCCGTCCAAGGCGATAGAGGCTTATCTCGAGGCGCAGAATGCATCGGGGGTTATATTCTCCGCCGCTCAAACGGATATTCCTAAGTTCAGTAATAAGTTAGCGGCTTATATCTCGCAGGGCTATCTAGTCATTCTGCTGCCGAGTGAGGAGTGCCCGCTGACCCCATCGACGCTGAATTCTGATTCGGAGAATGCGCTTTCTTTCGATCCCTTGATGGACGCTACTCCCGAGCTGCTGCGAGTGATTGCCTCGTTCAAGCTTCCTGTGACACCGCTTTATCTCGGGCTGTTTAATGAGGATGAGAATGCGCTTTTCGGGCATTCTGCTTCTGGAGCTTGTGATACGATGATTGCGCAGGCTCTGCCGGAGCTTTCCGCAGGTGATGATTTAGCTGTGCGCTTGCGCCTCAGCTGGCTGGAGGCTTCCGCGGAGATTTTAGGCCTGTTACAGCAGCTGGAGGAGGCTAGTATAGGTGATTTGATTCTAGACAGTCTCTTGGCTCACCCACAGGCTAGCTTCATCGATGGGGTGGATGAGAGTATCCTTTCTTATGACGAGTTTCTCAGCGAGCTGCTTCCCTTTGCGAAGGCACTGCGCACGACGCACTCCGACTGCTACCGTCTTGGTATCATCCTCCCTCCGGGTAAGGATGCTATTCTCGCGAATCTCGCCTGCCTCATCACGGGGATTACGCCTGTTAATATCGACACGACGCTTTCCCATGAGCATGTGCGCTATGTCATCAAGCAGGCGGACCTCACGCGCTTCATCACGGAGGAGCGATACTACCAGATGCCTAGTGACTTCTCGTGGCCCTTGCAGCGAGATCTCATCATGATGCATGAACTTCATGAGAGGGTCGGTGCGGTGTCGAGGCTGAGTCTGGGGCGCTTAACGCATATGTTTGGCATAGAATGGGCTCGCAAGAAGATTCGCAGTCATGCGAGTAAGGGCGGGCACGAGGCTGCTATCTTCTACACACGCGCGGAGCAGGAGCTGCCTCGCGAGCACTGTGTAAGCAATCAGATGATTCTCGCGGCTAAGTACATGCTCCAGCAGAGACTGCCTCTCAGCGCGGGGGCGACGGTGATGAGCACCCAGCATTACAGTGATCCCATAGGCTTCATGATAGGGATGCTCTTCCCCTTGTTACGTGGCTGTGATATCGTGACCTACCCTATAGCCGATGCGCTAGGGCGTATCAAGACGCTCGCCTACCAGTATAATGCGAATCTCGCGCTCACATCGACACAGCATCTACGCCATTCGCTGCACGAGAAGCCGAACCCATCGCAGGACCCTAAGCAGGGGGCACTCACCTTCATCTGCCACGGCGAGAGACTGCCGCATGACTTACAGCTGCGCTGTGAGCAGCACTGGGGGGCGCGCTTCATGCACTGCTACGTGCATAGCGGTGCTATATGCCTGACGAGTTTAGAGAATAAGTCGAACCTTCCAGCCAGCGGCAGCGCATCTAGTTCTAGCTCTAATTCTAGTTCTTCAAAGGCAGCACTATGGCGTAACGGTGCGGCACTCATGGGGATGGGGATACGCATCTGCGATATTGATAGTGCGACACCTACGCCGCAGTCACCGAGCGTACTAGGAATGCTGTGGCTGAGTAGCGCGGCTCTTGCCGAGCCTGATGAGTGGCTGCGCACGGGGGACGTCGCTCTCATTAATGAGGCAGGCGAGCTCTGCATCGCTGGGAAGGAAGATCGCTTTACGAAGCTGGGCGGTGAACTCATCGCACACGAGCTCCTAGAAGAGCTACTCTGCGATATACTCAACGCACCAACGCAAGGTAAGCGACAGCTTGCCGTCGTCGGAGTGCGCTCGCATCCGCATACGCCAGAAAAGCTCATCTTACTCTCCTGCATACATGATACTGTACCGACGCATGAGCTGATAGACCTGCGCTACAAGCTACTGAATCGTCATTACCCCAGCTGCTGGTGCCCTGAGCTTATCCTTCCTGTACGCCACATCCCAGAACTCAGCACAGGGAAGCTAGACTACAAGCGCGCCCATGAGTACTGCTGCCGCGCCTTAAACATAGCCCCTCCGCATTAATCAATTATTAGAAAAACCAGAAAACATGTTTATTTTTAGCAAGAGAAAGAAGCCCACCCTCCTAGACAAGGAAATCATGGGAGAGGAGAGAGCTGAGGGAGTCATATCCGTCGTGCGCTTGATGGCGGTTTTCTTATTCATCGCAGTCGCGCTACTGGTCTCCATCGTCATCATCTACCCGCGCGTGCAGCGTGCGGAGCAGATGCGAGAACTGGAGCGTGCGAAGCAGGAATACCGTGACGCAAGAGAGAAAGAACGACACGCACGAAACCACCTCTTCTGGATGGATGACCCAGAATACTTTGAACAATCCGTTCGCGATAAAGCGAACTTAGCCTTACCCGAGGAGAAGGTGATTCGCACACCTGAGCCCAAGGAAAATATCAACCCAATACCCCCCAGAATAGAAAAATCATTATGAAAGTTGCAAGCAGCTCCTATATACGAGAAGCAGAGCATGAGCTCTTCCACAGCGGCTTCATGAGCTCCCTCATCCTCATGAACCGCGTCATCGCGCGCATCCAGAACAGATGGAGTGCCTCCATCTACGCGGGACGCTTCACCCACGTCATCATCTACGTCGGAACAGGGAATAATGCAGGAGATGCCCTCGGCTGGGCCACTGCGCTGAAACTCCCTACGACGCTCCGCCGCGTCGGACGCTTATCCCAAGAATCACGCGAGCAGCTCAGATTGCTCGAGGAATCACTTGACGAACTCCCCGAAGAACTCCCAGAACACTTCGATGACGATAGAATACTCATCATCGATGGACTACTCGGCTCAGGCACACAGGAAGAGCTGCGCTCCATCTACCTACGCTTTGTCGAAGAGATCATCGAGCTACGCGCGCGCTACCCACGCTCACGTGTGGTATCCATAGATATCCCCAGTGGCTTGGACTGCACGACAGGGCAGCCACGCCCTATAGCAATACGCGCGGACATCACGATGAGTATAGGCTGCGTGAAAGAAGGACTACTCACCGACTCGGGAACTGACTATACAGGCCGAATCATGACAATCCCCATGCCTGAAATAGGCTTCCCTAAGGAGGGAGCATCAGTGATGGACGCGGACATGGTACGCCAGATGCTACCGCAACGATCATATGACACCTACAAGAATAAGCAAGGGCATGTGGGCATCATCGCAGGAAGTCGTGGCTACATAGGCGCGGCTGAGCTAGCTGCTACAGCGGCACAGGCAGCGGGAGCTGGACTCGTGACACTCTACTGTCCAGAAATCATTTACCCCATCCTTGCGATACGCGTACCAGCGGAAATCATGGTAAAACCTCTTCAATCATATCAGCAGGTAGAAGAAGCAGGACATGACGTCCTGCTCATCGGACCTGGCATGGGGCAGCTAGTAGAAGAAGCGGCGGCGAGCCTATGGCACCTGATAGAGACGGCAAAGTGCCCTGTCATACTTGATGCGGACGCACTCACGACAGCGGCGAATGAGGGATGGATGCTCCCTGCGCATGTGCTGGTAACCCCTCACCCCGGTGAGATGAAACGCCTCATGGGACCTATGACGGGAACGCGAGCCCAATGGGTGCATGAGTTCCACACGAAACATGACGCGAGCATATTATTGAAAGGGGCGAGATCCATCATCGCGTCAAAGGAAAAATTCTATTATAACAGCACGGGAGGCTCATACATGGCAAACGCAGGACAGGGAGACGCACTCGCTGGCTGCATCGCGGCTCTGTGTGCGCAGGGCACAGAACTCACGGACGCGGCGGCTACGGGCGCATGGCTCTGTGGAACAGCCGCAGAGCATGCCCATGTGCTAGGAGGCATGGCACATGCCGTCACCGCGAGCCAGATGATAGCAGAGCTACCGCGCTGCATGATCAGATAAGATCGCAAATTGCAAAAATCCCCCTTTTCCCTCACAAAAGCCCGACACCTAGAGCGGGAGTCCAGAGGGGCTCAGCTCCTCTGGTGGGATACAAGGGCAACGGCCTCGGCGGGTTTGGGCAGAGCCCAAGGCAGACCATGATCGCAGATCACGGAACGTCAGTGAGGAAAGAAATATTAAAGAACGCCCGCGAGGAAGTCACAGCATCGTGTCAGCACCCTCACTGACGTCCCCTATCCTCAGCCCGCAGGGCAGCTCTTCTCTGCCGTTGCCAACGCGAAGCGCGCCACAGTGTTCACCGTACCTCTACGCTATCGCGTTTGCCACGGAAGATAAGTGTCGCGCTGTCGCGCGCGGTTAAAGGGGCGTCAGTTTCGGGTGTGGACACCATGCTCGATTTACCCCACGGGCGCGTGTGTCTTCACGCTATGATGAAACTGACGCTGCTGTGGCTGCGCCACAGCTTTTCCTTTGGGGGCTAGCCCCCATGCCCCCAGTGGGACGCCGTCCCAAGGAACGCGTCCCTCTGGACTCCCATCTAGGTGTCGCGGCTGGGTGTTGCGTTTCTTATTTATAATTCTGTCTCGAACTGATGAGTTAAAAAAAGCCACCTCGCTTTGAGGTGGCTTTATATAACTTTTTTCTCTTAGTTCGGCATGTTTAGCTGATAGAGCGGTTTGTTCGTCGCATGGTCGATGATGGCAAATGCTTCTCGGTGTATTGACGAGTCCGAGCGGAAGATGAGTCGTCCTGTACACTGGCGTTCCAGTTCCATCAGGAGGCTGGAGTCTTCGTTCTTGAAGCGCGAGAGTACGTCGCTGTTTACCACGATGACCATGTCTCCCGCACTTTCACGGTGCTTCATGATCATAGCACGTATCTGTCGCTGGATTTCTACGCTCATGGTCATGACGCTCTTAATGCGTCCGCGTCCATGACAGTAGGGACAGTGGTCGTTCACGTAGTCGAGTAGCGATTCGTTGATACGCTGACGTGTCATTTCCATGAGTCCTATGGGGGTGATGGGCATGACTTGAGTCTTCGCTTTGTCGCGACGCAGGGCTTCTTTCATCGCTTTGTACACGGCGAGTTGGTCCTTGCGGTGTCTCATGTCGATGAAGTCGACGACGACGAGTCCACCTATGTTACGCAGGCGTAGCTGGCGGGCGATTTCTTTCGCAGATTCGAGGTTGGTTTCGAGGATGGTGCGATCGAGGTCTTTGTTCCCTTTGTTTCGGCCTGTGTTGATGTCGATGGAGATGAGGGCTTCTGTTTCATCGATGACGAGGTAGCCACCACAGGGGAGCAGGACTTGACGCTGGAAGGCTTCGTTGATCTGCTTCTGTACGCCGAGTTCTTCAAAGATGGGGTTGCGCGTAGTCAGGTGCTGGATGTAGCGCTTCGAGCGTCGGGAGATTCCGCCCGCGATTTCTTGCATGCGCTGGGTGGTTTCCAGATTATCACAGATGATGTAGTCGACGTTGTCCGTGAGGAAGTCACGTGCTGTGCGTTCGATGAGGTCGGGTTCGCGGTACACGGCAAGCGGTGCTTGGCGTGAGCCTGCTTTGTCTTCGACTTCGTTCCATTGCTGGAGCAGCATGGCGAGGTCGCGAACGAAGTGGCGGAATCGCTGCCCCTGCGCGACGGTGCGCATGATGATGCCCATGCCTTCGGGGACGTTGAGCTTCTGCACGATCTTGCGCAGTCGCTGGCGTTCTTTCGGGTCGTCGATCTTTCGCGAGATGCCGAATTGATCCGTGAAGGGCATGAGGACGATGTAGCGTCCTGCTAGTGAGATGTTTGTCGTGACGCGTGGTCCCTTCGAGCTGATGGAGCCTTTTGTCACCTGTACCATGATTTCTGAGCCTATGGGGTAGATCTCAGGGATGTCTTTGCTGGTGATTTTCTTTTGCTTTTTCTTGGGGCGACCTTCGCGCTGTATCTCTTCGAGCGAGGAGTCGAGGGCGAGTGGGAGGGCATCCCAGAAGTGGAGGAAGGCGTTCTTTTCGTAGCCGATGTCGACGAACATGGCTTTCAGCCCTGGTTCGATGTTTTTCACGCGGCCTTTGAAGATGCCGCCTACGATGTTGTTTTCACCTTCACGTTCAATGCTGTATTCTTCGAGGACGCCGTTTTCGAGTGTTGCGACGCGGCGTTCGAGTTTTTCAGAATTGATGACGATGGTTGTGCCTTGCATGGGGTCGCATTGGCCAAACCCAAACAAGCGCTTTACGGAATGTATCATTTTAGAGATAAAGGACAAGATTAAATAAGTGGTTAAATTGAAACGTGTTTTCAATCGAGTGATGTATGCACGCAAGCCATGCCAAGTGCGTATCCGCGACTTAGATGGCTGGTGCTAGGGTCACTCAGGGCGAAAAATGCGTTTAGTCTTCGAAGACTACTTCATTTTCCTGTAGGTACCTGCCTGTTCCTTCTGCGACGGCTCCCAATGGGTCGTCAGCGATGAAGATGGGCAGGCCAGTCTCCTCGTGCAAGAGGTTACTCAGTCCACGCAGGAGTGCGCCACCACCAGCCACGGTGATTCCGCGGTCGTAGAGATCACTGGCGAGCTCGGGGGGACAATGGTCGAGCGTTTGGCGTACAGCGTTGACGATGATATCGAGTTTATCCTGTAGGGATTCTCGAATCTCTTGTGAATTGATGGTGACTGTCTTCGGGAGACCTGTTCCTCGGTCGCGTCCCTTGACATCCATCGTGAGTTCTTGCTGGAGAGGGTGTGCTGAGCCTATGTTTGTCTTAATGTCCTCGGCGGTGCGAGGCCCAATAAGGAGGTTATGGGCTGCTTGCATGTGGCGGATGATGGTGTCATCGAGGGCGTCACCGCCACATTTTTCTGATTGGCTATACACGATGCCTGACAGGGAGATGATCGCGACTTCTGTCGTGCCACCACCGATGTCTACTATCATGTTACCAACGGGTTCTGAGATGGGGAGTCCGACGCCTATCGCAGCGGCCATGGGCTCTTCAATGAGCTGGACGCGGCTGGCGCCTGCCTTCATCGCGGAGTCTTCGATGGCGCGACGCTCTACTTCGGTGATCCCACTGGGGTGGGCGATGAGGATGCGAGGCCCGCGAAGTCGACGCTTCTGGCTGGCTTTTTTAATAAAGTAGCTGATCATCTGCTCGGCTACTTCGAAGTCGGCGATTACGCCTTCTTTTAGGGGGCGAATGGCGACGACGCTGTCGGGGGTACGCCCCACCATGCGTTTCGCTTCTTCGCCGACGGCTTTAACGTGGTCGCCCTTGATGGCTACCACTGAAGGCTCGCGGAGGACGATGCCTTGGTTTTTGATATAAATCAGGGTGTTGGCTGTGCCTAGATCGATGCCTATATCGCATGGGTTCAGGAAGCCAATTTTTTTAAGAAATCCAAACATTTGTAAATAAAAGTTAATGATAGGTGACGAGGGAGCTCACTGTTCATCTAGCACCCATCCGTTTCACGGGAATTGAGCCTTAACGCTTTATGTTCAGTATAAAGTCACGAATGATAAAACATTCTACTCGTCCGCGAAATTATGAGCAATAAGTTGTGATATGTCAAGGATAAAGAGCATTATGACGCTCTAATTTTAGAGATCAGCTTTCTGCTCGGACGCTAGTTTGGCAGGTGATACGCATTGCATCATCGGAAAGAAGCTATTGAGCTTTGTTTTGGGGATGTATGCGAATCTCGCCTCCTTGCAGGTGCCCTAAAGGCTCGTCAAGTACCAGAGCTTATGCTTGTCTCTTGGATGACCTGTAGGTTTGTTTTCGTGTCTCCTCTGCGTGGTCACTTCGCGTTTGCCACGAAATATAAGTTTCGCGCTGTCGCGCGGGGTGGACGGAGCGTCAGTTTCTTACGTCACCCATACATAGACATCTACAATTTTAACTTATTCATTATAAGGAAAATTAACTTTTTCCTACCTCTTACTGACGAAGCCAGGAAAAACTTTCCAGACATTCTGACATAATTTCCCGAATTAGGGCTTGCATCAGCCCGAGAGATGCGCTAGTCTAGGACATGGACGCTATTCAACTTGGATTAACTTTTGACGATGTGCTGCTACTCCCTTGTCTAAGCACAATGCTTCCCAGCGAAGCAAATCCTACCTCCCAATTGGTAAACGGATTCCCGCTGCGCTTGCCAGTACTCTCTGCACCTATGGACACGGTGACAGAAGCTGAGATGGCGATAGCAATGGCACGCGAAGGTGGGCTAGGAGTCATCCATCGTAACAACCGCATCGAAGACCAAGCCCAGCTCGTTGCCCGAGTGAAGCGATTTGAGAATGCTGTCATCACACAGCCCATCACCGTAACGAAGAATATGCGACTTAGTGGAGTTAAGCGCATCATGAACGAATACGGCTTCTCTGGCTTCCCCGTCATTGACGAAAACGGAAAACTCGAAGGCATCATCACAGGTCGCGACATGCGCGTCTTTGAAGGCAAGGACCTCGAAGCCATGCTCGTCTCCGACACCATGACCCCGCTGGAACGCCTCATCACAGGCAGCCCTGGTACCACCCCAGAAGAAGCGCGCAAGATCATCTACAGCAACCGCATCGAAAAACTCCCTCTCATCGACGAGAACGGCATCCTCGCGGGACTCATCACAGAAACCGACATACGCAAGCGTGAGTTCTTTCAAGAATCCTCCAAGGACGAATTCGGTCGTCTCCGCTGCGGTGCAGCCGTCGGACCAGGACCAGAATACCTAGAGCGCGCGCAGGCACTCCTCGAAGCAGGAGCAGACGCCCTCTTCATCGATGCAGCGACAGGTCACACCTCACGCGTCCTAGAAGTCATCTCAAAACTACGCGAACTCTCGGACAAGCCAGTCGTCGCCGGTAACGTCGTCACACAAGACGGCGCACGCGACCTCATCGCCGCAGGAGCAAGCGCGATAAAAGTAGGCGTAGGACCTGGATCTATCTGCACGACACGCGTCATCGCAGGAGTCGGCATGCCCCAGTTCACCGCCATACAAGAAGTCGCGAAAGTCGCACGCCCTGCTGGCATCACCGTCATCGCGGATGGCGGCATCCGCTACTCTGGAGACGTCGTGAAAGCCCTCGCCGCAGGAGCAGACCTCATCATGATGGGAGGCATGCTTGCCGGCTGCGAAGAAAGCCCCGGAACAGTCGTACACCATCAAGGACGCTACTTCAAAACCTACCGAGGCATGGGCTCACTGGGAGCGATGCAAGCAGGATCAGGAGACCGCTATGGGCAGAACGCCAGTGGCAAGATGGTCGCAGAAGGCGTGGAAGCCCGCGTACCCTATAAAGGCATGCTAGGAGATGTACTCTTCCAGCTCGTCGGCGGACTACGCTCGGGCATGGGCTACCTTGGAGCACGCAACCTCGAAGAACTGCGCACGAATGCGCGCTTCGTACGCATCACATCGGGAGGACTTAAAGAAAGCCACCCGCATGACGTGACCATCACGGAAGAACCTGTGAACTATTCCTGCTAAGAGCAGAAGAAAAGAAAGCATTTCAAGAATGCCCCGCTCCACACGAGCGGGGCATTCTCTACTTAAACAAGCCGCATAAATAAGCGCATTAGCTAGATACACATACGGACGCGCAACCCATAAGGGGACTTGCAAAATTAGTCCGAGCAGAAAGCTAGTCTCTAAAATGAGCGAAACAGCACCGCTTTTGCCGCATTTTGGCGAGAATTTACATCTTTTTGGGCTTACATAGCTCGCTATGCGCGCCCAAACGCCGTAAATTATCATCCAAAGTGCATGCAAAATCCGAAGCTGCTAATTTCGCAAGGTCCCCATAAGGGAAGTTCTCGCAATTCGCAAGGAGGGCTCGTGGAAGGATTTTCGTCAGATT
>CAYJNX010000064.1:0-11827 GCA_964371525.1 uncultured Akkermansia sp.
CTGCTGGACTTGTTCCTGCGTGATGCTGAATTGTAAGTGAGATGCACTCTTGCCGGATAAAAGGAAACCATATTTTCTCACGCTTGTCACCTGATACTGTAGCTATGCTCGGTGCTATCCAGCGGTGATGAGCGAGTGTTGCTCGCTTTGTGAAATCGCCTTGCGTGAGCTGATACTTCGTGTTATAGTGTGCGCGCTTATGATAGGAATCATCTACTTTCTCATCGCCTTAGCTGTCCTGCTAGTAGGGGCGTACTTTTATAGTAAGATAGCCGAGCGCGCCTACGGGGCGAACCCTGAGATGATCATGCCCTGTCACGCAAAGGCTGATGGCGTGGATTATGTGGAGCTTCCTATGTGGAAGGTGATGATGATTCAGCTGCTGAATATTGCAGGTCTAGGACCTATATTCGGAGCGCTCGCGGGCTGTCTCTTCGGTCCTGTAGCTCTGATATGGATAGTTCTAGGCTGCGTGCTCGGTGGGGCGGTGCATGATATGCTCGCAGCGACGATGTCGGCGGAGCATGACGGGGAGAATCTGCCGTCCACTGTCGGGCGTTATCTCGGGAGGACGGGGCGCGTGATGACGCTGATCGCCTGCGTGCTGCTTTCTTTCCTCGTCGGGCTTCTCTTCACCCTCGGTCCTGCGGGGTTGCTGCATGCGCTGGTGGATGATATCTCTGTGTTCTGGTGGAGCGTGATTATTATTTCCTATTACTTCATCGCGACTATCTTGCCTATTCAGTCCGTGATAGGGCGTATTTATCCTTACTTTGGGATCTTGTTTATGCTGATGACGGTCGGGGTGTTTGTCGCGCTGCTGACGAGTGGGATAGAGCTTATCCCTGATAGGGAGTGGTTCACCAATAAGCATCCAGTGGAGCGCATTAGCATCTGGCCGATGATCTTTGTCACGATCGCATGCGGTGCTGTGTCGGGCTTTCATGCGACGCAGAGCCCGATGATGGTGCGATGTCTCGGGTCGATGAAGTCTGTGCGCCCTGTATTTTATGGCTCTATGGTGATAGAGGGTGTCGTGACGATGATTTGGGTAGTTGTCGGTTTAAGCCTGCGTGAGCTGTTCACGGACTATGCGCTCCTCGCAGATGCTGGGGGGCAGCTTTCTGTGCAGCGTGTCGGTGCTCAGGGAGCAGGAGCGGAGTTTCTTAGTTTTGCAGAACTTCTCCTCAAGAGCCCTGCTTCAGCGGTGAACTTCGCGACGACGCATCTGCTTGGTGGAGTAGGGGCAGTGATCGCCCTCATCGGGGTGGTGGTCCTCCCCATCACGAGTGGAGACACAGCTCTGCGTAGTAGCCGTCTCATGCTAGCGGAAGCCTTTAAGATGGGGCAGGCGAAGCTCAGCCGTCGTCTGCTGATTGCTATTCCTCTGTTTCTCTGTGTGATTTCTCTTACGCAGATCGACTATGCGTCGGCGTGGCGTTATCTTGGCTGGGTGAATCAGCTGCTTGCTTGTATGACTTTGTGGACGATTTCTGTGCTGCTAAAGCGCCGCGGGAGATTTCATTTTATCACGTCCTTACCCGCTGCTTTCATGACGACGGTGTGTGCGACCTATCTTCTGTGTGCGCCTGAGTGTTTTGGTTTTGGCGTGATGTGGTCTACGGTGGTTGCGCTGGGCTTTGTCGGGCTTCTTTATGGGGTGTTTCTGTCGCTTGTGCGTATTAAGAATGGTTAATGCCATTTTTGTATCTTGTCAAGTGGGCGGTATTTTGCTAATGTTAAAAGCGAGAAATGCTAAGAAAACAGGCAAAAAGAAAAGCGCGAGCCGCGAAGAAGCAACCGCATGAGGCTCGTAAAGCTGAGAAGCGAGGGGGGAGTCTGTTCCGAAAACCAGACTCGCCCTGGCTACGCTTTTTTATAAAAGCTGGTATAGTCCTTTTTATATTAACTATTTTAGGTTTAGTAGCAGGCTATTATGCCTTCATGACGATTACCTCCCCGCACCGTAAGTGGGCGAATGAGATAAACTTAGAAAATATCAATAACCTCGAGCATCCTGCTATTATTTATGATAGAAATGGTAGGGAACTCGGTCGCATCTTTGATGAGAACCGTAGCTATGTCACGCTCGATAAGGTGTCGCGTAGCATGATAGACGCTCTCGTGGCTCAGGAGGACAAGACATTCTGGACACATGATGGGTATGATCCTGTAGGCATAGCGCGTGCTGTGAAAGCGGCAGTATCTGCAGGCGGCGCGCCGAATCAGGGAGCATCCACCATCACGCAGCAGCTGGCACGCGGTGCATTCGATCTGGAGAGACGCACCATCGCGCGTGGTGGGTCTCGCTACGAGAGAAAAATCGTAGAGATTTTCCTTGCCATGCGCATCGAGGAGAAGTACACAAAGGAGCAGATCCTTGAGTTCTACCTGAATCGCATTTACTTCGGTCGTGGTTTCTACGGTATACGTGCGGCGTCCCTCGGCTACTTCGGTAAAGAGCCCATAGATCTCACCGTGCCCGAGGCGGCGAGTATCGCCGCTCTGGTGAAGAATCCAGAGAGGTATAATCCCATTCGTAATCCTGAGCTGAACTTCCGCTGGAGGAATGACGTAATCGACCGTATGTATCGCTGGGGTTACCTTAGCTTTGATGAGGCGGATCGCTTGAAGAAGTTCCCCTTAGAGGTCAATCCGAAGCCACTACAGCGCAACACGAGTTTCCTGTACAATCAAGTGTACAAGCATACGCTTAATCTCTTCGACTCAGACCGAGCTGAGGAGATACTCAAGACCGCAGGCATACGTATCCACACGACCATAGATAAGGATATGCAGGATGCGGCGGCTGAGAGTCTTAGACTGAAGCTGGAAAGTATCGAGTCCATGGATGGCTACGCGCATGTGCGATTTGACCAGAAGGATGACCCTCGCTATGCGCAGCATCGCTATCTCGATGGGCTCGTCTACGCTCTCGATAATGAGACTGGTGGCGTACTCACCTATGTCGGTGGTCGCAGCTTCGATGTGGATAACTTCGATATGATCGAGTCTGGTCGTCGTGCCATGGGGACGGTGCTGCTGCCCTTCCTTTACGCGACAGCCTTTGAGAATGGTTACACGCCTAACTCGCGTCTCATTGATGATGCGATGGATAATCGCTTGGCTGGCATCGGAGGTATAGAGGGCATTCTAGGAGAGTGGGGGATGGAAGTGGATAGAGGGCGCTATCTTGACTCCGTGACCCTACGTCAGTCTCTGTCTTGGTCTAAGATAGCAGCCTCCGCGCGCTTGGGGATGAATGTTGGCGCAAAGCCCTTTATCACCATGCTCCATAACGCAGGCATCACTCCACCTCCACGTAATTCAGGTAGCACTGAGGCGAATCCCGCTTACTACCCTCGTGTTTATCTCGGTACAGAGTCAATGTCCATGAAGGAGCTGGTCATGGCTTATACTTCTTTCCCAAATGCAGGTGTGCGCCCTCTGACTCCCTTTATCGTATCGAAAGTAACGGATAAGCACGGGAACATCCTGTGGGAAGAGCCACGTACTAAGGCTCGTAGTAGCGTGAGTACCATGCGTCCGAATACCAGCTATCGCATCCATACCATACTGCAAGATAGTCTTAAACGGGGGAGTGCCGTACGTGTGTTACCTTATCTGCCTAAGAACTTCAATGGAGCGGTGAAGACGGGTACGAACTATGACTTCGCTGATAATGCCTTGCTCGGCTACAACTCTAGTTTCACCTGCGGTGTCTGGATGGGCTTCTTGAATACGAAAGCTCCCATCTACGAGCGCGCTTTCTCGTCCGATACGTGCGCTCCGATTCTAGGGGCGGTTTTCACTGCGGCCGAGAGGGCTGGTATAAAGGATGAGCTCATCGAGATGCCTGATGATACAGATGCAGTAGAGATATGTAGGTCTTCGGGACAGATAGCGACTGACTTCTGCTTCGAATCCGCGGTAGAAGGCGGTAAGCCCACCTATAAGCGCAACACCTATATCGAGTATTTCCCGAAGGGTGACGTCACGCTATCCGAATGCAGTGTTCATGGCGATGCACTAGCGGTGCTACATGACTTCATCGGCTATGGCTCGAACTCGAATCGCATCCTGCCCATTATCCCCATCGTGCCACAGGCGAAAGCTCTCGTCGGTAAAGACCCCTACCATGCGAATCTCGTTCTTGATCCTATTCACAAGGATGGGAAGGGCTTAAGCGAGCATAACCAGAGCTACCGCGCTACCCTACTCCAAGAGAAGGATGAGGACAGCATCCTTAAGTCTATCAAGGACATTATCGGTGAAGGGCGTATCGAGATTAGCACACCGCGCAGCCTGAAAATCCCTGTCCGCCCACTCGCATACTAATTTTCACCACTCCTTTTATGTCTACTTCTTCTAAAATCTTCGTCGCCACGCAAGAAAAAGTATTAAAGCTTAATCTCGATCCTCGTTTCTATGGCTCATTCGCTGAGATAGGCGCGGGGCAAGAGACCGCAAACTGGTACTTCCGCACCTCTGGTACAGCAGGCACAGTCGCGAAAACCATATCAGCCTATGATATGACTGTCAGCGACTCACTGTATGGGCAGGCTCATCGCTATGTTTCCGAGGAGCGTCTCTTGCAGATGATGGACTGCGAATACGCGCAGGTCATTGATAGGCTCACCGCGAAGCGGGGGAAGGATACCTGCTTCTTCTCATTTTGTAGTACAGTGAAGAGCAAAGGCTACCGCGATGAGGGCCCTTGGTCCGCATGGATAGGCGTGCGCTTCCAGCTTCGCCCAGAGCTTCCCCCTAGTGACTTCGTCATCCACGTGCTTCTACACGTTCCCGATGCTGATAAGCAAAAGGAAGTGCTCGGTATACTCGGTGTGAACATCCTGCATGCGCTCTTCTACAAGCGTGAGCGTATGGATGACTTCATTCCTAGTCTCGGTGAGAATCTTAACCGAGCTCACTTCGAGATAGACATGGCTCGCTTCAGCGGGCATGGATTTGGCATGTTTGATAATCGCATCCTTGCGCTGCATCTCGTGCAGTCGGGGCTGACGCATTCTAGTCTTTTCTGTGCTGACGGTCGCGTCGCTCAGCCAGCTGATCTGCTTTATAAGCGTCCCATTGTCCTGATGCGTGGTAGCTTCCTGCCGCTCTGCAACATTCACCTCGAAATGATGGATAGTGTTCGTCAGTTATTTATTAAGAAGCTCCCCGCAGACAAGCAAAATAGAGTCATTGATATTTGTGAGATCTCACTGAGCAATCTGCTGCGAGGCGATAAGGTCGATCCACTCGACTTCATAGACCGCGTCGACGCGCTCGCGGCACTCGGAAAGACAGTGATGGTGACGAACCTCTCGCGCTTCCACGAAGTCTCAACTCTGTTGAATAAATACACGAATGAACCCATCGCCATAGCACTTTCTATAGGCCTGCTCAATGAGCTCTTCAAGGAGAAATGGGCAGATTCTCCCGGTGGTATCTTCCTGAACATGGGGCAGACCTTCCTCAATGAGACGAAGTTCTACGTCACTCCGTGGATTAACCGTGTCACAGGTGAGTTCGTGACAGCCGGAACTTATAAAACACCTGAGAAGTATAAGTACCTGTATCGTCACCTCCTGAAAAGTGAGAGCATCATAGAGGTGCCTTACTTCAATGCCACACTCCTCATGCAGACTCCGCGCGATATTATCAAGATGATACAAGAAGGGCGCGAGGACTGGAAGAAGTATGTCCCCGTAGAAGCGGAGCGTATGATTCAGCATATCCAACAAGGAGGTACAGAATGAATATCCTAGACCTGAAGAGGGATTTTCCCATGTTTCATCATAAGGTAGACGGTCAGCATCTCGTCTATCTCGATAATGCTGCCACCACGCAGAAGCCTCAGTGTGTGCTAGATGCGGTGCAGGAATATTATGAATTCCAGAATGCGAATATTCATCGTGGCGCACACTACCTGAGCAGGATCGCTACATTTCATTATGAAAATGCACGAAAGGAAATAGCCCGTATCATCGGCGCGCCTAGCCATACTGAAGTCATTTTCACCTCCGGTACTACAGCGGCTATTAATCTCGTCGCACAGATAGAAACTGCCCGATTTAATCCCTACGACGAGATACTCGTCACGTGGGATTCTCATCATTCTAATATCGTGCCATGGCAGATGCTCTGTGAGCGCACCGGTGCTATACTGCGCCCCATCCCTCTGCGAGAGAATATGGAATTAGACATGGAGGTGTTTGAAAGCATGCTTAATTCTCGAGTGAAGATGCTGGCCTTTCCTGCTATTTCTAACTCCACTGGTGTGATCCACCCCGTGAAGGACATGATACGTCTCGCCCGCTACTACTGCCCTGATGTTCATATCCTCATAGATGGGGCGCAGAGTGCGAGCTACATGCCCATCGATGTCGCGCAGTTAGGATGTGATTTCTTCGCCTTTTCGGGGCACAAGATCTACGCCACGACTGGAACCGGTGTCCTCTGGGGGCGTGAAGCACTCTTGGACACACTCCCTCCATGGCAAGGTGGTGGCGAGATGATTAAGGAAGTGCGCTTCACGAAAACTAGCTACAATAAGCTCCCCTTCAAGTATGAAGCGGGCACTCCCGATATAGAAGGTAACATAGCCTTAGCTACAGCTATGCGCTACATGCAAGCAATCGGCAAAGATAAGATACGCGCGCATGAAGATTATCTACATCGCCATCTGGATGAGGGATTATCACAGCTGCCAGGGGTGCGTATCCTCGGCATGGGGATTGGAAGAGGGGCGCTTAGCTCGGTTATCTTTGAAGGTATCCATCACTACGATCTCGGCACCTTGCTTGACAAGATGGGAATAGCGGTGCGTACGGGGCATCACTGCTGTCAGCCACTGATGCACTCACTGAGCATCGCTGGAACGGTGCGATACTCTATAGCCGCGTATAATACGAAGGAAGATATGGATATTGCGATCGAGGGGACAGCCCGCGCTCTTCGTATGCTTCGCTAGAGTTGGATAATCAAGGATTTCTCGACGAGGTGGCGAGGTGGTGAGGAGACGTGGGAAGCCAGCCGCTTACTTCAGTGATTCTATCGTCCCCATGAGTAGAGGCGCGTTATCAGTCGTGAGGTCACCCACTATCCATATGAAGGGACGGTCTATGACGAGCCTATTGCTATAAGTTTCTCGTACTTGATCTATGGTAGCCGACTCATCACCGAGCGGTTTCGCGATGGCTCGGTAGGATATAACCTGCCAGACGTCCTTTAGAACGCAGCTCTCTTGGCAGAGATAAGGCAAGCTATGCTTTTCAGTGAAGAGGGCATCGCAGCCGAGTTTACTAAGCACATTTTTCTGGGAGATAGGGATGGAATGCGACTCAAAGCTTGGCATGCGCAGCTCAATCATTGTCGGCGTGGCTTCTGCCAGCCTCTTTCTGATAGAGCTGAGGATTTCTGTACTCAAGCTCGCGCTGAAGTCGCGGATGTTGAGAAACTTCGGCATAACTACCATGAGACAAGTAGCAGGTTCGTTAGTATCGTCACTCTGATAGAAGAGGGCGATTGCGTCGTATTCGTAGTCCTTGATATAACGTAGTTTAGCTATCGTTTTAAGCGCGCTTACCTTGTAAGGTAAGCTGATGCTGTCTTCAAAGAATGAAATTTTCTCTTCGACATCTTCTTCCATAGGGTAGACCCAGTCGTAGGCAAAGGCAAGGACACTAACCGCTAATAGCTTAGTGTCGCGGGGGATTTGAGCTGTGCTTAAAGCTTGCGAGATGATACCTGCCGTGTCGATGTTCGCGTAATTATTAATATCGGCGAGTGCTAGCGTTCTGTCTTCCATGAATGGCACGCGGAAGAGCTGCTCCGTTCTTGCATTACTGACGAGGGGGATATCCTTGTCCACGAAGAGTGTAACCATCCCCGTAGGTGAATTACTCAGCGTAGGCATCTCTGAGCCTATATTTGTGACTAGACTCTCTATATTAGCAGATAATGTCGCATCAGAAAGGGGGGCGAGTTGACGAAGAATGAGCTCGGTACTTAGAGGTGAGAACACAATATTTCCAGAGTTTTGCTCAAGTAAAGTCTGAAATTCTCTGATTGCTAATGCGTTACTCTTTACGCCCGATTCTGGGATTTTAATTTGAGGCTCGACTGGTATGTATTCGGCTTCCTTGCCCCAGTTTGTGATTTTCTCCCAGTTAAAGTCGAGTCTACCATCTTTATAATAGAAGAAGCATAGCACAGCTCCAGTGAGAGCAATGAGTAAAGTGAAGATGAGTTGAATGTTTTTCATAGCTTATTATAAGTAAATTAGAGGTAGAAAGAAAGCTTGTCATCAAGACGCTGACATTGCTCGATACGGTAACGCTCATCGAGCTCTATGCTGAGTCGCAAGCCGATGGAATTACGGAAGATGATGTGAACAGGCATTCGCCCAGGGTTATCTAGTAGCGCTTCTTTGATGTACTTGATATCTTTATCAGAATGTCTTGATGTGTTAAGTGTGAGCTCGTAGTGTCTTTTGTTTCTATCAATGAATTTTCGAGAGTTCGAATTGATAGCATCGAGTACGCCTGCTGATACCTTCTTGCCGCCCGTGCGTTCATCGATACTGATACGCACGCGGCAGCGTACAAAACTACCCACCTCCAGCACACCTTCTTTTTCCTCGCTTTTCGTGTAAGAATCGCCCCAGAGGAGTGCTTCGGTAGTACCTGTGAAGTCTTCTAGCGTGATGATGGCGAACTTCTGCCCATTCTTGCTAATCTTTCTCATGACGCCTCGCACCATGCCCGCGAACTCGTGCTTGTCCTTGAGCTCCTCTTGGGTCAGGTCAGGCAATGCGCCTATGCGAGTGTAGCGCTCATGGTCGATGATGCCACGCATGCTATCGAGTGGGTGGCCAGTGAAGTATGCGCCAGTCAGTTCTTTTTCGGATGCGAGACGATCTTCCTTTGCCCATTCAGGGATGATGACCTGTGTGTTTTGTGGAGTGCTCGTCTCCATCATATCGAAGAGAGACAGCTGACCGCTAGCCTTGTCCTTATGCACAGAGCTAGCGGATGAAATAGACTGTTCTATCGTGCTGAAGATCTGGGCTCGTGATTGTAGCATCCAGTCGAATGCCCCGCACTGGACGAGGACTTCGAGGTGGTTACGACGGAGATTCTGAGCAGGAATGCGGTAGCAGAGATCTTCCAAATCCTTGAAAGGTCCATTTTTATCACGTTCATCCACAATGACGCGCACCGACTCCGCGCTCATGCTCTTCACGGAGGCTAGTCCGAAGCGCACAGCGAGTCTTCCATTAGGCAGACGCTCAGGTTGGAACTTGATGACGGACTTGTTCACACAAGGTCCGAGTACCTCGATGCCCATGCGTGCCGCCTCTTGGATGAAGATGCCTATTTTCTCATTCGTCGATTCATTCGACATGAGACCGCAGAGGAACTCGACAGGGAAGTGTGCCTTCAGGTAAGCCGTCCAGTAGGAAATGTGCGCGTAGCAAGCGGAGTGGGACTTGTTAAAGCCATAACCTGCGAACTTCTGAATCTTATCGAAAATCTTATTGGCGACATCAGCTGGGATATTGTTCGCCTTCTCACAGCCCGCGACGAACTCGACTCGCTGCTCCTGCATCTTCGCCTCGTCCTTCTTACCCATGGCTCGACGCAGCAAGTCAGCACCACCGAGTGTGTAGCCAGCGAGCAGCTTCGCCGCTGCTTGCACCTGCTCCTGATAAATCATCACCCCGTAGGTGAGCCCCGAGACCTCCTCAAGTAGAGGGTGCTCATACTCCGCCTTAGACAGACCGCGCTTCACCGAGATCATGCCGTCCATGAACTGCATCGCACCAGGGCGGTAGAGCGCGAGTAGGGCGATGATATCTTCGATATTATCAATACCGTATCGCTTACAGGTGTCCACCATCCCGCCCGATTCGAGCTGGAATACCCCCATAGTCTCACCGCGGTTCAGCAGATCAAGTGTAGGTCTGTCGTCAATGGGGACGAGCTCGTAGCGGAAGTCAGGCGTGTGCTGACGCACATAACCCTCTGCATCCTTCATCACCGTGAGCGTCTTCAGTCCAAGGAAGTCCATCTTCAGAAGCCCCGCGTCGGTGATGGCACTCATATCGCACTGTGTGACGACTTCACCATGGGGATTACTGAGATCATCACGCGTCAGCGCGACGTACTCATCGATCTCACGGTCTGCGATTACCACACCCGCTGCGTGCATGCCCACGTTACGAATCGTGCCTTCGAGCTTGCGTCCGTAGCGCCATATTTCCTGATAATCCTGATTAGAGTTTAGCAGATTAACGAGGTCGTCATTATCCTTTAAGCTCTTTTCCAACGTCATGCCCGGATTACTAGGGATGAGCTTCGCGATGCGGTCGCTGTCGCCGTAGCTCATGTCCATGACGCGGGCTACGTCCTTGATCACGGACTTCGCACCCATCGTACCGTAAGTGATGATGTGGGACACACAGCGTTCTCCATACTTCTGGCGCACATACTCGATGACCTCAGAGCGTCGAGTCTGGCAGAAGTCAATATCAATATCGGGAGGGCTGACGCGCTCGGGATTAAGGAAACGTTCGAAAAGAAGGCTGAACTCGATGGGGTCGATGTCGGTGATGCCCATGACATACGCGACGATAGAACCCGCTGCTGAGCCACGACCAGGCCCGACAGGAATATCCTGCTCGCGAGCCCAGTTAATGAAGTCTGCTGTGATGAGGAAGTAGCTGGAGAACTTCAAGCTATTAATGACGCCCAGTTCCATCTCCAGACGCTCCATGAGCTCGGGGTCGGTGTCGACACGCTGCTGACCGTATCGCTGGATCAGCCCCTCGACGCAAATCTTGTGCATGTAGTCCTCACGTGGAGTTCCATCTGGCGTATCGAACTCAGGGTATCGCTCCGAGGAGGTGGAGTCGAGCATGATGGACGTGTTACAACGCTCCGCGATGATCGCTGTGTTGTCACAGGCATCGGGGTAGGCTGCAAACAGTTCTCGCATCTCCTGCTCGCTCTTGAAATACGCACTCGTCGGGTAGTGCATGCGATTCGGATCTTGCTGCTTGTGTCCCGTGCCGACGCAGATGAGCAGATCATGCGCGTCATGGTCTGACTCATTTAAGAAGTGGGCGTCATTCGTCGCGACGAGTCCTATGTCATGCTTGCGCGCGAGGCGCACGAGCTCAGGGAGACACTGGAGCTCCTTGTCGATGCCATGATCTTGGAGCTCGACAAAGAGGTTATTCTTCCCGTAGATGTCGACGAGTTCCAGTAGGGTCTCTTCAGCCTTCTCTGGCTGATCTTGTAAGATCCACTCCTGAATAGGACCCGCGACACAGGCCGTGAGGCAGATGAGACCTTCGGAGTACTTGCGCAGTGACTCCATGTCCACACGTGGCTTGTAGTAGAAGCCCTCTAGGTGGGAGATGGAGACGAGGCGGACGAGGTTTTCCCAGCCTATATTATTCTCACAGAGGAGAATGAGGTGATTGTACTTGCGACGACCAGGGATTTGCTTACGCAGATCGCGTGCGGTGGGGGCGACGTAGAGCTCGCAGCCAAGGATGGGCTTGAAGACGGGTTTCTTGTCGCTGGGGTGTGCCTTATTATGCTTGAGGATATCCTTGTTGTGCTTCTTCACATTCATCATGAACTCAATGGCAGCGTAGACATTACCATGGTCGGTGATGGCGACACTGTCCATGCCGAGCTCGACGCAGCGTTTAATGAGATCCTTTGTGTGGATCATGCCGTCGAGGAGAGAGTATTCTGTATGAACGTGAAGATGAGAAAAAGCCATATGCGTGATGTGCGCCTATTATACC
>CAYJNX010000065.1:0-11615 GCA_964371525.1 uncultured Akkermansia sp.
CTTTTTTGAGGGCTGAGGTTTCGCGCTCACGCAGCGATTCTGACGCAGTGCCGAAAAAACCTCGCAAAACTACAAAAAAGCTTTAAGACGTATAGCTCTACGAGATGAAGTAAACCAGCAAACGATAGAACTCGTCACGAATATTGCAGATAAAGAAGCACAGATCATTGCTGATTTGTATAAGAATCGTTGGTACATCGAATCATTTTTTAAAATGATAAAGCAATTGCTTAATGTTAAAACATTTGTAGGTACTAGTGAGAATGCTGTTCTTTGTCAAATCTGGACTGCAATGATATCAGCACTCGTTCTACTTTTCTTAAAGAATAAAACCAGTAGAAAGTGGGGATTGAGCAATTTATACGCGTTTCTTCGAGTTAATCTATTTGTTAAAATTGATCTTTGGGAATGGCTCAATGAAACCTATATCGCAACCCGCGCTCGCTCGCCAGCCCCGCAGCCTCGGTTACTTTAGAACAGGAGGATTCCATTTCAAAATAAGACTTTTTAACTCATAAGTTATTGATATTTTAGAGGCAGATTTCTACATACTCTCTATTTGGGACACGTGTGTACTGCCATGGTAATAATTAGAATAATCATTGACCGCTGTGTTAATTTCTGTCAATATATGCTTTTCTATCATAATTCATAAGTATACTTATTCACAATGAAAACAGCACTTATCACCTTCTTTATCGGCATCAGCTGCATCGCTCCTCTTCTGGCGAGTGAGGAACAGCCCAGCGAAAAGCAGCCGAAATATCGCGAAGTCACGCCAGAACTTCAGACTCTTTACAAAGAATGGGAGACAATACAATACACCAATAGTGACGAGGAGAAGCGCGAAGAGGTCGCGCTGAAGATACTAGAATACTGGGATGCGGAACTGAATAGAGAATACCAAGATGGTCTGAGAAGCTACCCGCAGGCGGCAAAGATTTACCAACAATCGCAGCAGGAGTGGCTGAGATTCCGAGATGCGCTCCTATGCATCGCGTCTCATTACAAGACGTGGCGTTATTACATCAGCGAGGAGGGGGAAAGAATTAAAATCACGCATAACTGGACACAGGCAGACACGGAGGCATTACAGGCGTTTCTCACCTTCCAGCGTGTCATGGATCTGCGCGAGATCGCCTCGCATCGTGACTATACTTATCTAGGGAATCATGATGTCACCGCACTGACGATGCGTGAGTCGGAGAAGATGGGCGAGTTAGAGTCCTTTAGCCATGGGAAGCTTGAGGGCGCGCATTCGGCTAGTTTCCGCGATGCGATGAGCCTCATCGCGGAGTTCTATGAGGGAGAATGCGACACGGCTATCAGGATGCTTTACGCTCTTAGCTATATTCCCGATAGAGAGGAGAATCAAGAGGCGATCAAGGAGCGTGACCAAGCATTTGAAACGCTGAAATCAAGCGCAAGGCTCATCCCTGTGCACAACGTCAATGCCATAGACGAAGCTGGCGACTTCGGGGGTGCTGGAACGATGTATCTCGATGTGCGCTCTGGCTATATCCAGTACTGCTACAAGACGCAGTATAACATCGTCGTCAGTATTCTCTTCGGCGAGCCGCTCAGTTTCCAAGTCCTGTATTGGGATTAAGAAGATCGCTATTCATCTAAAAGTAAAAGGCTTCTCCGTACAGGGAGAAGCCTTTTCTAATACTGTGCTGATGAGGGATTAATACACGTCGCGTTGGTAGCGCTTCGCGGCTTTCATCTCAGCGAGGTAGGCTTTTGCCTCTGCTTCGCTGCGATCACCGTACTTGGCGATGAGGTTAAGGAGTGCTGTTTCGACGTCCTTTGCCATGCGCTGGGCATCACCACAGACGTAGAATGCTGCACCCTTTTCGAGCCAGTTCCAGAGTTCTTCTGCATTCTGATCCATGAGGTGCTGAACGTAGATCTTGTACTCCTGATCACGGCTCCACGCGACGCTGTACTTGAGCATGCCCTTGTCAACGAGTTCTTGGATTTCGTCTTCGTAACAGCCATCAGTGGCGGCGTAGGGGTTACCGAAGAAGAGCCACATACCACCTGTAGCCTTGTCGGCGACGCGCTGCTGCCAGAAGGCGCGGAATGGCGCGATGCCTGTACCTGGACCTACCATGATGATGGGGGTGTCGCCATCAGCTGGGAGGCGGAAGTTCTTGTTACTATGCACGAAGGTGCGAGCGAGATCCTGTGGCTGCACGCGGTCTGCCATGTAGGTGGAGCAGACGCCGCCGCGCTCGCGACCGTCTGTCGTGAAGCGTACAGCTCCTACGCAGAGTGATACCTGACCTGGTACAGCGTCAGGGCTGCTGGCGATGGAGTAAAGGCGTGGTGAGAGCTTACCGAGGATGGCGACGAAGCTAGCTGCGTCGGCGAAGCTGGCCTTCATGGCTGGGTCGGAAGCGAGGTCGAGCATATCGCGTCCCCAGATGAAGTTCTTCAGCGCGTCCTTGTCTGCAAGGATGGCAGCGAGGCTTTCGCTCTGAGCGAAGACATTCCACTTCGTGAGGTTGCCCTTCTTGAGGTTCGTGATGTCGTAGGAGTTAATCAGAGCGTCGCGGAGGCTACATTCTTCACCGCTGGGGGTGCACACGATAGCAGCAGCATCGAGTTCGAGTGCTGCGATGAGCGCGTCGACGAGAGCCGCATCATTGCATGGGATCACGCCGAGGGCATCGCCTGTGACGTAGCTGAGTCCAGAGCCTTCTAGGCTGAAGTCGATGTGGAAACTTTCCTTCGCGCTGCCTTCTTTTGTGAGGGGGCGTAGACCTAGCACAGGGGCTAGGTAGGGGTTCTTCATATTATATGCAGAGTCGGATGACATAGGTGGAATATGGGATATATATTTAAGTGAGTTTTAGAGACGTATCGCAGCAGAGCTCCATGTGAGACCAGCACCGAAGGCGACGAGGATGACGATTTCACCCTTCTTCGCACGTCCAGAGCGCACGGCTTCGTCGAAGGCGATGGCGACGGCGGCACCCGAAGTGTTGCCGTATTTCTGAAGATTGATGAATACTTTCTCAGGAGAGATGTCGAGTCGCTGAGCGACGGCATTAATGATGCGTAGGTTAGCCTGATGTGGGACGACAAGGGCGACGTCTTCGCTGCTGATACCAGAACGTGCCATGAGGGAGAGTGCGGAGTCCTTCATGTGCTGGACGGCGTGGCGGAATACTTCATTACCACGCATGGCAAGGGTGTAGAGCTTCTCGTGGATGTTCTCTTCTGTCGTGGGAAGTGCTGTACCGCCACCAGGGACGCGGAGGAGATCGGTAAGTGTACCGTCTGCACCGATGTCGGTAGCAAGGATGGCACTGTCTCCTTCTTCGCCGCTACCTACTTGCAGCACTGCTGCACCTGCACCATCACCGAAGAGGACGCATGTGTTGCGATCTTCCCAGTTCACAATGTGGCTGAGCTTCTCGCTAGAGATAATGAGAGCGGTCTTCGCCTGCCCACAGCCGATGAATTGCACGGCTGTTTTCAGCGCATACAAGAAACCTGAGCAAGCGGCTGAGATGTCGAATGCTGCGGCGTTCTTCGCGCCTATATTCGCCTGCACATAGCATGCTGTCGAGGGGGTAAAGGTGTCTGGGGTAACGGTCGCAAGGATGATGAGATCGATATCTTCGGGGGAGATGTTCGCATTCTCAATGGCCTTTAGAGCGGCTTGCGTGGCCATGTCGCTCGTTTTTTCATCAGGGGCGGCGATGCGGCGTTCTTCGATACCGGTGCGTTCAACAATCCATTCATTGGACGTGGCAACCATCTTTTCGAGGTCAGAGTTAGTCAGGCGACGTTCGGGCACATAAGAGCCAGTGCCTATAATGGCGACTGGCAGTCGCTTAAAGGGCTGAGTGAGATCGTTCATATGATTGTATCAGATTGTGAGGTGTAATACCCTCATGGACTTGTGGGGGCATATTATCAAAAGAACATACAATTGGCGAGCTTAAAAAGAAGAACGAAGGCTAATCGCTCAACAGCAATCTCGCGAGCATACAATTTAATACTTTGATAATAATTGATATAAAGTCCTATTCATTTTGATAGTAATCCACTGATTTGACTTTATGCTTTTCATTAGGCAGCTTTGCGAGTATAATCCGCCAACGATTACAAAATCTCTTGTTAAAAATATTATGAAAATTTGGATAGACGGCAGTTTAGTAGATAAGGAAGAGGCTAAGATCTCAGTATTTGACCATGGTTTACTTTATGGTGATGGCTGCTTTGAAGGCATTCGTTTCTATGATAATAAGATTTTCCGCCTTGAAGAGCATATCAAGCGTCTCTTCCACTGCATGAGCTACCTGATGCTCGATCTCCCTTGGACATTTGATGAGGTATGTGAAGCGACAAAGGAAACGGTCGCTCAGTGCGGTCTCTCAGATGGCTACATCCGCCTCATCGTGACGCGTGGCGTCGGCGATCTAGGGCTTGATCCTCGCAAGTGCCCTAAGCCTAGCATGATCATCATCGCTCAGACCATCTCTCTCTACCCACAGGAAATGTACGACAAGGGTCTGCGTGTCATCACGAGCTCCTACCGTCGCGCAAACTCCGACGTACTTTGCCAACAGGTGAAGAGCCTAAACTACCTCAACAGCATCCTCGCAAAGATCGAGTGTGCGCAGCAGAACGCTGGCGAAGCCCTCTTCCTGAACGCTCAGGGGAATATCGCAGAATGCACAGGTGATAATATCTTCATCGTGAAGGATGGCACTGTCATCACACCTCCTGTCACCGAAGGTGCACTGAACGGCATCACACGCATCGCTGTCATCGAGATCTGCGCCGAGCTAGGTATTCCTTGTGTCGAAAAGGATATGAACCGCTTCGACGTGATCACCTCTGACGAATGCTTCCTCACAGGCACAGCAGCTGAGGTCATCGCGGTTTCTGAACTTGACGGTCGCCCTGTAGGCTCAGGTCAGTCTGGTCCTATCACTCAGCAGATTCTTGAACGTTACCAGAAGCTGGTACGCGAATAAGGAATCATTCTATTAGAATTCTTACAAGAGCCTAGGTATACAATATACACTAGGCTCTTGCCCTTTTCAAGATGAACACGCATTACGAAGGACGCTTCCTCAGCATGATGAGCACAGATGACGGCTGGGAGTACTGCGCGAGACGCGGGAATGCCTCAGCTGTCATGATATTCGCCATGACGGAGGATCAGAAAATCATCCTCGTCGAGGAGTACCGCCCACCAGTCGCAGCGCACACGATCTGCTTCCCCGCTGGTCTGCTTGGAGATCAAGAAGAGAGCGAGTCGCTGAGCAGTTCGGCTGGGCGTGAGCTCTTCGAGGAGGCTGGCTATGAGGCGGCAGGCTTTGAGTTCCTCTTCCATGGTCCCTCATCACCGGGGCTTAGCTCGGAGATGGTGACCTTCTTTTTAGCCACTGACCTGCGCCGCACAGGTACTGGAGGAGGAGTCGAGAACGAGAGCATTAAGGTACATGAAATTCCTATGAATGAGATACAGGACTGGCTGCGCTCCCAGCAGAATGAGGGAAAACTCATTGACCCACGCGTCTATACTGGGCTTTATTTCCTGCAAAGTCACTCAAACTGAATTATAAAAAGCTCTAAAAGCCTTTGTAAGACGGCAGTTTCGGCTTGTCAATTCCATATTTTCAAGTAGAATAAGCTCGTTATGCTAGACATCCGCGTCATTAGAGAAAACCCAGAAGAAGTAAAACAAGCACTACGCCTCCGTGGAGGTGAACACTGGACACTGATTGATCAGGTCTTAGAGTGCGACGAAGCCCGCCGCCGCTACGAAACAGAAAAGCAAGCCCTTTCTCAAGAACGCAACAGCTCCTCCAAGCTCATCGGTCAGATGATGAAGGAAGGTCGCCACGATGAGGCGAATACGCTGAAGGCACGCATGGGAGAAGTCGGCGACCGCATCAAGGAACTCGACGCACTCGCTGACGAGGCCTCTACGAAGCAGCAGGACCTCCTCCTGCACATGCCTAACATGCCTCATGCGGCAGCTCCAGTCGGCGAAGATGAGACGGCTAATCCAGAAATCCGCACCTGGGGTACAGCACCGAGCATCGAAGAGCCTAAGAACCACGTCGAGCTCGCTACAGCACTCGGAATGATTAACTTCGAGGATGCCGCCCGCATCTCAGGCTCAGGCTTCATCGTCTACCGTGGCTCAGGTGCACGTCTCGAACGCGCCCTTATTAATTTCCTCCTCGACGTCCAATCTCAGGAACATGGCTACGAAGAAGTAGGTGTCCCCTTCCTCGTGAAGCGTGACTGTATGTACGGCACAGGTCAGCTTCCTAAGTTCGAAGATGATATGTACGGACTCGAAGACAACAGCGTCTTCCTCATCCCTACAGCGGAAGTTCCTGTGACAAACCTCTGCCGCGATCAGATCATCCAAGAAAGTCAACTCCCCATCATGCTTACCGCTCATACCCCCTGCTTCCGTCGTGAAGCTGGCTCGGCAGGGCGTGAGAACAAGGGGATGATTCGCGTTCACCAGTTTGACAAGGTCGAGCTCGTGCAGGTATGCAAGCCAGAAGAAGGCTTCGACCGCCTCGAAGAGCTCACCTCTCACGCGGAAGCAATCCTCCAGAAGCTCGGTCTCCACTACCGCGTCATTGAACTCTGCACAGGTGATCTCGGATTCAGCAGTGCGAAGACATACGACATCGAAGTATGGGCTCCTGGTCAGGGTAGCTACCTTGAAGTTTCTAGCTGCTCCTGCTTCACAGACTACCAAGCACGCCGCATGAAGCTGCGCTACAAGGATAGTGAAGGAAAGACACGCTTCCCTTATACGCTGAATGGCTCAGGAACCGCCCTACCCCGCCTCTACGTCGCGCTCCTCGAACAGCATCAGCAGCCTGATGGTTCTATCCGCATCCCAGAGGCTCTCGCCCCCTACTTCGGTGCTGACAGCATCTCTGCACCTCAATCCTAATCTAAGAATCCCACTATGTACGAACTCATCCAGACGATGGGACCGCTCTTTTGGCTCATGTTCGCCTTTGCCGTAGTCGGCTTAGGCGTCGTGGGAGAGCGTCTCTTTTACTTCCACCGCGTGAATATTAATTCTGGTGAGTTCTTACGTGGGCTCAACTCTCTGCTGCGAAGTGGGCAGTATGAGGAAGCTCTACATGAGGCGCGTCAGCTCCCCGGTCCGATGGCGCGTGTCGTCGAGGCCGTGCTCACACGCCCTAAGCTCGCGCGCAGCGAGATGCGCGACATCGCCATCGAGGCCGCGAGCCTTGAGGTCTACCGCATCGAGCGCAATATCCGCATTCTCCTCTGCTCTGCGACGGTGTTGCCCCTACTCGGTCTCCTCGGGACTATCATCGCGCTCATGAGCTTTTACGAGCAGCCTGGTATCACACGTGGTGCAGCGGCAGCTCCCGAAATAGCAGCGACTATCCAGCAGGCTCTCACGAGCGCGGCTCTGGGTATAGCCGCAGCTATTCCACTCTATCTCTTCTATATGTACCTCTCAGCACGCGCACGCAAGGTGATCAATCAGGTGGAGCGCGCTGGCTTGGAAAGTGTGCATATCATCTGTGACGTACGCATACGCTCGCACCATGAGGCTAAGTCTAGAAAAGCTGAGAACACTCAGGCTTAACCCCCACCCTTTCACCGACTCATGCAGCGCGTTCGTAGCACCCTCCCCGATCTCGGCTTCCCCCTTGTGCTCATCGCATGGGCGAACATGCTGCTACTACTCTGTATCTGCGTTTTACTGAACAACCACACCCTACCACAGTTCGGCTACGACATCCACAGTGCGGAGTCCCACTTCAGTATCACTACCATTGATAGAACGCATACGCATATCATCACGGTATCTGCTGGCGATCAGCCTCGCTTCTTCCTTAACATGGAGGAGCTTCCCAATTCATGGGAGAAGATAGACGCACGCCTCAAGGCTCTCTCTCCCGAAGAAGCCTCACGCGCGCATATCGTCATCGTACAAGATGAAGCAGTCTCTGCGGGGACTACGCAGCGTCTTGTGGATATCATCCTCATGAATGGCTACCGCTGCTCCCTTGCCGCTCGCCCCTTCATCGACTAAGTTTCATACGATTCGTTTCTAGTACAATTCATTCCCACTATTTCTTACGCGCCAGCATGAACAAGAAACGATCAGAAGGTCTCATCTATCATTCCCTACACGGGAAGGACGTGCGGGGATGTCTACCAGTCTTCGTCTTGCTCGCCTTTGTTTTCGGAATAGGGTTATTCTTTCTCTTTAAGATCAATCGTCCAGTCGACGTGACCCCAAAGGGCAAGGGGCAAGTATACCTGAAGAAAGATCCCTTGTTTGATACCCAGATAGCTAGAGTATCTCCTCTCGTATTCGGTCTACCCGAGTTTGCCGATCCAGCGATGCCACAGCACTCATATTCTGCACTCCCCGTCTCGCGTTACGCGGGCTTAGAATCAGCTCCACCTATCGAAGCCTTTTCTAGCACACCACTGCAATCACCACTATTCGAAGCGGATTACCTCCTCGCTTTACCTGCCGATATACAAGCTCCGTGGACTAAGAAGGAGTTAGAGAAGGAAGAAGAAACTCAAACCACTTCCGCGCCATGACAGTCCCCGAGTTCAGCCTAGGTGAGTTCTTCCAATACGCGACTATTATCGCAGTGGCAGTCGTCTCGTGTATCTTTTTTACCTTCGGTATCCTCGGAGCTATGCGCCGTAGCCGTAGGAGAAAGATAAATCTCACATGCAGACTCTGTGGCTATCGCTTTATCAGCGAAGATACCCCTGCTTATTGCCCTCATTGCAAGACTAGGAATCGCTAAGCCATCACAGCGTCATCACTGTCGAGTGAAACGAGCTCTCGCAGCATGCGATGCTCAGCGGCTTTTAGTTCTGGGTCTGAGTCCAAGATTCGTACCGCATCCTGCATGGCACGGTGGATGAGACGAGAATGACTCAGCCACTCTGGGAACTGTATAGATCCCAGACCGCTCTGCGCTGTACCTAGCACCTCACCTGGGCCGCGCAAGCGAAAATCTTGCTCTGCAATGACAAAGCCATCGGAGCTCCCTACGAGTATATCTAGCTTCTCGCGACCAGGTGTGTTAGGATCGGCAGTAGAAAGCAAAATACAGTAGCTCTTATGCTCGCCGCGCCCGATGCGACCGCGCAGCTGGTGCAGCTGAGAAAGCCCGAAGGAATCAGCATCGTTAATCATCATCACCGTAGCATTCGCGACATCTACCCCTACTTCGACGACGGTGGTGGCGACGAGGATCTGAGTCTCATTATCACGGAAGCGGTGCATAGCTTCCTCCTTTTCTAGGGCAGAGAGTTTCCCATGCAGGAGACCCACCTCATAATCAGGAAACTCTTCTTTCCAGCGTTCGAGCTCTTCCATGACGGAGCTCTGCTTGCGATTTTCGTTCACCTCTAGTAAGGGGGAAACGATATAAACTTGCCTCCCTGCTGCTAACTGGTCACGCAGGAAGCTGATAATGCGCTTCATGCGCTTCGGGTGACGTAGTGCGGTGACGATTTCACCACGATTTGCAGGCAGTTCATCAATGATGGAAACATCAAGATCTCCGTAGAGCGTCAGCGTCAGTGTGCGCGGGATGGGTGTCGCCGTCATGACAAGGAGATCTGGAACTTCTTCCGTGTCTAAGAATCGCTGACGCTGCTCTACACCGAACTTATGCTGCTCGTCGATGACCGCTAATCCGAGCTTCTTGAGTTTATTCTTCGCATAGAGCAGAGCATGTGTCCCCACGACGATACGTGGAGTGCCGTCTTCAGACTTAGATTCTAGTCCGATGAGATCACTATCTTCACGCTTGTCTGACGTCCGTAAGGATATGCGTATATCCATCCCCTTTAGCAGCCTAGAGAAATTCGAAAAATGCTGCTCAGCCAGAATCTGCGTCGGCGCGATCATAGCAGCCACCTTCCCGCTCTCCACGGCTAGCAGCATAGCAGAGAGCGCGACTAGGGTCTTACCGCTGCCTACGTCGCCCTGCACGAGACGATTCATGGGGGTGGGCATGCGCATATCTGCCATGATTTCTTGCAAGCACCTTTGCTGCGCTCCTGTCATCTTGAATGGAAGCGACTCCTCCAACTCGTCGAGGTAGTGGCGTGTGGTGCAGGTGACTTGCCCCGTCTGTAATTGCGAGCGTCGCCTCTTCCACTGTACGCGGAACTGCTGCAGGAAGCATTCGCTCAGTGCGAAGCGAAGTCGAGCCTTGTGCACAAGCTTCATATCGTCAGGGAAGTGCATGTCTCGCAGAGCTTCGTACCATGAGTACTGTGGAGCGAGATCGTAATAAGGAGGCTTCACCTGCGGATCTAGATCACGCAATAGTGCCCATACGAGATCTCGGAAGCGGCGTGCTTGCATACCAGAGACAGAACGATACACTGGCACGAGCCTGTCAGTGTGTATACTAACCTGATCATGGGTATCTGCATCAGGTATATCTGTAGCACCCTCCCAGCTACCGCCTAGAGCGCGCTGCGCGAGTCGTAGACCTGCATCGTCCTCCTGAACCTCGAACTCGGGGTTCATCATGCAGAGCTGCCCCCCATAGACTTTCATATTTCCATAGATGTAAAGCGTCTGCCCCTGAGCTAGGAGCTTAGCAATGTAAGGCATATGAAACCATCTCAGAAAAAGACGCCCTCCCTGCGCTATCCCCTCAGTGGCGGAAGCATCGACAACCGAGGCCTCAAAATAACGCTTGTAAGAAAATTTCCACCCACAGGAGAGCACCCTCACACGATAGCACTGTGAGAGGTTCAGCCCCATCTCCGATATAGGCTCACGGCAGCGTCTATCTTCATGACGCTTGGGCATGCGCATGAGCACATCGCTCACAGTGAACATGCCAGCTGAGGACAAGGCCTTTTCCTCCTTGTCACTCAGTATATCAAGCTCAGCTAGCCTCGTTGTCCAGTCTAATAGCATGGACGTGCCTAGGATCAGCGATTAGGCTTACCGTTATTTAAACAACGGTAGTAGTAGTCGATGCGGGATACATACCACGCCCACTTACGACCGGGGCGACCATTATCTAAAAGGGGACCAGGGCAGGCCTTTCCATACCAGTGGTAATGAGGCACGACGAATCGCAGGCGTACATTGTAGCGCTTCATGAGCAGAGCGGTGAGCTTCGCGGCTCTATCCCACGTGCGGTAGTGGTTATCCCCGCGGCTTTCAGACTCACACATTTCTATGCCAATAGAGTTCATATTCCCTGCATTTGTACCAGCGTGCCACGCAGTCTCGTCGAGGGGGATATGCTGCACAGCCATATGCTGATCCACGGTGAAGTGCCAATTGCGATTCTTAAACGCACCATTATTCAAGGCGCGTGAATGCTGCATGGCTGTCGCGGTAGAGCGATGGTTCGCAGTGCTGTGAATAGTAATGAAGCGAGGATTAAGCTTCTTCGACTCGCGTCGGGCGCGAGCACTCTCGGGCATCATGCGTACTTTGATGTTAACCTCACGGGCCATTCCACGAAGTGAACGTGGACGAAGACTCGTCGTAACAGGTTTGAAGGTAACAGACTTCGGAGTACGCAGATAGCCACTCTGAGACTTCTGCGAGCACCCTGTAA
>CAYJNX010000066.1:0-11493 GCA_964371525.1 uncultured Akkermansia sp.
TATCATCCAAACTGCAAGCAAAATCCGAAGCTGCTAATTTTGCAAGGTCCCCATAAGCGACACCTAAATGGATTCTTAAGGTCCACTGACCTTAAGCAGGATGCAAGGACGGCGTCCTTGCTGGGTTTGGGCAAAGCCCAAGGAGAAGCTGTGGCGCAGCCACGGCAGCGTCAGTTTCAGATAATCGGTAGCCACGCACGCACGCCTTGCAAACCCAGCATGGTGTCCACACCAGAAACTGACGCTCCGACCACTGCGCGCGAAGCGCGACACTTATCTTCCGTCGCAAACGCGAAGCGCCCATGCAGAGCAGACGCGAAAACAAGCCTACAAGCCACCCAAGAGCCAAGCATAACCTCTGGTATGCTTGACGCGCCGTGAGCAAAGAAAGGAGATACACATACATCCCCAAAACAAAACTAATTGATCCTCCCCCTATCAGGGCGGATCAATTTTCTCTCACCCTATAAAAAGGATGTCTCCCCGCATCCGAAGATACGAGGAGATCCAACTACCCTATAAATTGAGCTTTTCAGCTCTGAGAGCTTCTTTAGTGTCTTGCTCCCGAAGACGCTTTTAAATTAACATATATGTTTACATTTATCAAGAAAAAAAAGCAGAAAAAACTAATTATTATGAAAGATGCTTGCTAAGCATTGAAAATAGGCATGGAGCAACTACGAGCTTCTGAGACCATCAGATGAGTAAAAACATCAACTATAGAACTTACAAAACGAGCAACATCGGATACTTCATACAATTCGCAAGATCCCTAAAAAAGTTCTCCCAGGCGCACCGAAGCGCGCCTGGGATCCAACTACCCTATGAAACTAGGCTTTTAATTAAAAAAGCTAGGAGACTATTTAATGTCCTGTCTCGCGGACAAGTTCATATTAGCTTATTGCGGGGCTAAGATCAAGATTAAAAAGCTGTTTTTTTAATTTATTTACAGCTTACGAATCAATAAGTTATTTAAGATGACTTAAGTATCCCTGCTAATCAAACGACTAGGCGCGCAAGGAGCGTCGCATTTGCAGTGCTGCCAGAAGGCTAGTATAACTTGAGTAGTCTGACTCTTTGTCGGAAGAGACGAGGACAAACTCATATTCCGTCTCACGTTCGTTTTCTTCATTAGCGTTTTTTAGACGCAGAGCGATGACATCCTCACTATCTGTTTCACGACCGCGTAGACGAGCTTCTAGCTCGATGGCAGGGACATGAATAAACAGGTCGGCGTAGGCTCGACGTATCGTCGCATCAGTATTCGCACGAATAGACGCGGCACCTTGGACATCTATATCCATCACGACGTTTAAGCCCTGCTCTATCTTACCCTTCACATGCGAGAGCAGAGTGCCGTAGCTATTCCCGTGAACGGTGGCGTGTTCGAGGAATTCTCCATTTGCGACCTTCTCTGCGAAGTCTTCCTGCGTGAGGAAGAAGTAGTCCTCGCCATCCTTCTCACCTGGGCGCGGAGCGCGTGTGGTGCAGGAAATGGAATAGCTAGTAAGCCCGTCTGCTTCAGCGCGACGGCATAGTGTGGTCTTACCCGAGCCTGAGGGACCCGAGACGATCAGGAGTGTACCTATCTTATTGTTCATCATAAAAAGTGTGTGTGTGGGGGGGGGAAGGAAGAAATTATTCTACATTCTGCACCTGCTCACGTATCTTCTCCAGCTCAGTCTTCGCCGTGACGATGACCTGAGCGAGGCTGGCGTTATTCACCTTAGAGCCTGTCGTATTCAGCTCGCGGAATATCTCTTGGCAGAGGAAATCCAGAGGTCGCCCTACGGGCTCATCTTTCTCACATATCAAGCAGAACTGGTCGAGGTGAGAATCGAGGCGCGTGAGCTCTTCGCTGATATCACAACGATCGGCGAAGACGGCGACTTCCTTCAGGATGCGCTCGTCATCGAGCGCGAGTGGCAGGCCGCTTTCTTCGAGCCTCGCGAGGAGGACATCGCGGTATCGCTGAGCAGCCCCTGCCGCACCTGTGGCTAGTTCCTGTGCCAGTCCTCGTATCGTCTCAATGCGCGCAAGCAGATCGCGCTTAAGATTCGCGCCCTCTTCACTCTTCATCGCTAGGAAAGCAGCGAGCGCAGAGCGGAGCAGCTGCTCTAGCTCAGGGAGCTTATCCGCAGCAGGAGATTCAACGCTGCTATCTGTCGCATCTTCAATGATGTCGAGGCGCAGCAGATCCGCGAGACTGATAGCCTGCTCGCAGCCTAGCTGCTCTTTCAGGCGCGGGAGGAGGGACTGGAGGGAGCTGAGTTTTTCCTCGTTGAGTTGCAGCTTAGCGCCCGTCTCTGTACCGCGCTCTTGCGAGATACTCAGCTGGACGCGTCCGCGTGATATCTGCTCGCTAACGCAGCGACGCAGTGGGGCTTCGAGCTCTGCCCAGCTTCGTGGCATATTGAGGCTTACCTCAAGCTGCTTTCTGTTGATACCGCTGAGTTCGAGTCGCAGCATCTGTCCCTGTACGAGGGCAGTCGCAGCCCCGAATCCTGTCATGCTTTTCATATACTTATATGTTCAGACCATCGCCGATGACATCGCTGAGATGGATGTCAAATGCGAGTGTGTCTTTAATGTTAAAAACTAGATCGCGCCTCAGCTTATCCAGAGCTTCCATGCGGCGGATGAGTGTAGCGAGAGACTCTTTCTGCGCTAGCTGCTCAAGCACAGGGGAGATGAGTTCCAGATTCGGGGCATGGGAGGCATGTAGCACAGCCTGCCCGAAGGCTAAACTAAAGAGTTCGAATACTTCTTCGCGCTCACGAAGGTAATGCGCCTCAATGAGTGCGATGGTGGCATCCTTATTCTGAGCCTCCCAGTCGCGTATACCTGTTCCGTCGGCTATCACCTTAGACTGCTCCTTGAGCTGCTTGGTGAGGCGCGTGCTGATGACATCTTTTCGACTTAGGAGAAGCGATTGAATTTCAGCACTCAGGATGATAGCCGCACATGGGTCTCCTAGCTGTTCTAATGCCGTGAGGAGATGGGGCAGAAAGAGCTCCTGCACTTCCGTTAGTTGTACACGCTTGTCAGTACTCTGCAAGTCGATGCGTATGCAGCGCGATAAAATCGTAGGTAACAGACGACTCGGATGCTCGGTGATGAGCATGATGAGGGTCTGAGGGGGGGGCTCTTCGAGAGTTTTCAAAAAGGCGTTCGACGCCTCCTCCTTCATACGATCCGCATCGAGGATGGCGATGATCTTATACTCACCTTCAGCAGCGCGAAGCGAGAGAAAGCTCTCATTCGCGCGTATGTCATCGACGAGGATGGCGCGACTCTTTGAGCCAGGTCGCATCAGACGAAACATCGGATGCGTGAGCTCCTTGAGACTGGGTGCGGTGGCATGATTGAGCAGTTCGGCCATTCGCAGCACAAGCTGGTGCGTCCCCGCACTCTCTGTCCCCGTGATGAGCAGCGCATGCGGTAGTCGCTTCTGCGCGACGGCATGTTGCAAGAGCTCGAAGGCGCGTTGTTGCGTGAAGGCCATGGCGAATGATTGTAACTAACTGCTTACTATTGCTGGGGATAAGAACCGAGCACCCTGAAGAGGGGGCAGTAGGCTCGCAGGTCAGCTATACAGGTCTTAAGCGGCTCTGTATCACAGTGCCCTTCTACATCGACGTAGAAGAGATACTCCCATGCTGTGTCACCCGAGGGGCGAGAACCGATGTTGAACATGTTAATATGATGCTTCTGGAAGTGCTGTAGAACCTGCACAAGGCTTCCTGCCTTGTGGGTGACCGTGAAGCACAGAGTCGTTCTATCCTCACCCGTGGGCACGGTATGCTGCTTGCCGATGACGACAAAGCGCGTGGTGTTATCTACCTTGTCTTGAATGTTTGGCTGGAGCACAGCGAGCCCAGCGACGTGGGCTGTCATCTCACTGCCGAGAGCAGCCGCACCCTGATCGCTCTCCTCACGTGCGCGTAGAGCAGCCGCGGTCGTCGATACCATAGGAACAAGGGCTGCGTGGGGGAAGTTCTTCTGTAGCCAGTACTGACACTGACCGAGCACTTGCGGATGAGAGTAAATCGTTCGGATGTCGGCAGGATCTATATTCGCAAGAAGACAGTTATGCACACTCAGGTGCAACTGCGCGCAGATCTGTAGGCTCGTCATCGCGAGTAGATCCATGGCTTGCGACACGGAGCCATCTGTACTATTCTCAATAGGGACGACACCATAATCTGCCTGACCACGCTCAACAGCATCGAACACGCCTTGGAAATCGCTGCAAGGCAGCATATCCACACTCTCGCCAAATCGTGAGAGAGCCGCCTGATGGCTCCATGTCCCCTCAGGACCGAGGAAGGCTATATTCATCCCTCCTTCTAACTGGAAGGAGCAGCTGACTATCTGACGGTAGATGCTCAGGAGGCTTTTCTCAGGCAAGACACCTGCGTTCAAGCGCATGAGCTTATCATGCATATCACTTTCACGCTCAGGGACGAAAATAGGTCGTCCAGCTTCTTTCTTGATCGCGCCCACTTCATGCACGAACTGCGAGCGATTCTTCAAAAGCTCCACGATCTGGGCGTCTATTCCGTCTATTTCCTCTCTTAGCTCGTCTAAGGTCATCATTCTAGCTAGATTCTAGCACAATCTATGCTAGGAGACAATCACTATTTCACGCATAAGGGCGAGATCACGGCACGTATCTAATAAGACAGAAAACGAGAATGATTAACGAGAATGGGCATCTTGCAAAAAAGGCTCATTTTGCAAGATACCCATATAAAATCACTGCTTACTCACAGTGCTTCAATAGTAAATTACTTCGATGCTATAATCTGACGGCAGGCCTTCAGTGTATTAGCCATCAGCATCGCAATAGTCATAGGGCCTACGCCACCTGGTACAGGTGTGATGTAGGAGCACTTGTCCTGCACGTCTTGGAAATCGACATCTCCCACGATGCGATAGCCACGTGGACGATCAGGAGCGTCGATGCGGTTAATACCCACGTCGATGACGACTGCACCGGGCTTGATGAAATCAGCTTTTACCATCTCGGGGCGACCGACGGCGGCCACGATGATGTCAGCTGTGCGGCAAAGACCAGCGAGATCTGCCGTACGTGAATGCGCCACTGTCACTGTCGCGTTCGCATTCTTACTCATGAGGAGATGCGCCATGGGCTTACCTACGATGTGGCTGCGACCGATAACGACTGCATGCTTGCCTTCTGTGGCGATACCATAGGCCTTGAGCAGTTCCATACAGCCAAGTGGTGTGCAGGGTGCGAATGCGTCGTTGGCCTCGAGAACGAGCTTCGCTACATTCGTAGGATGGAAGCCATCTACGTCCTTCTGAGGATCTATAGCATCAATCACAGCCTCTTCATTAATATGCTTAGGCGGGGGGCTCTGCACGAGAATGCCGTGAATCTTCTCATCAGCATTTAACTCCATGATCAGAGAGATGAGATCCTCCTGCGATGTCTCCGCTGGGAGGGCGTACTTACGTGAGTACATCCCGAGCTCTGCGCAGGTTTTCACCTTCGAGGCGACATAGACCTCAGAGGCGGGATCATTCCCCACGAGTACCACAGCCAGACCTGGCTGATGACCCTGTGCGGCGAGTTCTGCTATTTCTACTTGTAGCTGCTCACGGATGCTAGCAGCTGTTTCCTTACCGTCAATAATGTTGCTCATCATAAAAAAAATTAAAACACTGGATGGAATAAAAAGACTTTATCGCGCAGGCTTGATACGCTCATTTGCTTCGAAGTGAGGGAAGTCAGGACCGCCAAATGAGAGCTCTTCTCGCACCTTCTCTAAGTACTCAGCTGCCTCTTCTTCGCTGAGATCCGCGGGCACATGAATGGGAGGCGCCCATCGAATAGATATTTTCGAGAAGGGTTTCGGTATGATGTACTTATCCCACGCCTTATTCACACGCCAATACGAAGAGTACTGAATCGCGATAGCGGAAATAGGCACACCTGTAACTGATGCTAAGCGTACTACTCCTGGTGTCCCCTTATAAATAGGGCCTTTCGGACCATCGATCGCGATACACATGCTAGAGCCTCGCTTCACGGCTTTACACATACCGATGAAGACAGCGACGGCGCGTCTATTGATCGAGCCACGAAGCGTCTTCATGCCAAATCGCTGGGCTACAGCGGTCAAGAAAGCACCATCCTTGCTCGCGCTCGTTATCATACTCATCGGCACGTTAGATTTCAGCAAATAGCGATAGACGTAGCAGGGCACTAGCGTTCTATTATGCCATAGCGCGATGATATGCCTTTCTTTTCCAGCCCTTTCTCTGACAGCGCCATCTGGGAAATGGATGCGATAGCGTATCGTCAGTGAGATGAGTCGCACGATGAGCCAGACTAAAAATCCAGCAGGTGCAGCATACCAGCTGCTTCGTACGTCAGTTAAAGAGGATTTCGCCATAGCTATGCTAAGAAAACAGCTTAAAAAAGTGCACCACCTGTCGGTGTAGGTTCAGAGGGCGTATCTGTCGAAGTACCCGGGCTGCTAGTTCCAGATGAAGGAGTAACTCCTTGCTCCACTTTCTGCAGGCGCTCTAAACTTTCGTTAAGCTTTTCGAAATCAAGATCATTAATCTGGTAAGGCTCTGGGCGACTCTTGCGAGCTTCAGCCGCGGCAGCATCCTGCATCCCCGCATCATCCTGTGGCGCGAAAGTGGTACCTGTAAGCTTCGTATCAAGCCATGCGAGCTCACCTATCTCCTTAAACACAGGGTCGGAAACACCATCGGGGTATTCCGCGCGTGTCAGCGCAGCGGGTATACCATAAGATAGCACCCCATTTAATACATGCTGAGCATCCAAATGAATATCTCCCTTAAGCGTCACACTATAGTTCTCAGACATATCACTCTCTGTGAAGTTCATTCTAATCTCCTCAGGTGTCGAATCAAGATTCACTGTAGCATGCGTGATGGCAAGCTGCACGTACTGTGAACGCCTATCAGCGGGTAGATGGCTCATAATCACGGAAAGCGCAGGTATATTCTTCCACTTTGCATTTTGGAGACGGAACTCACCTCGGAACGAAGGAACACCGCCTAAGGGATTAAGGCTCATCTGCGCGCCCATCACATTAACGCCTTCGACGCGATTAGGTCGGGTCTGAGCCGTGAAAAAGGAAATCAAGCGTGCGTCTGTGAAGTCAGAGAGCTGCATGTACTTACTATCTATACCGAAAGAGCTATAAATGGAACTTCCGTTGGGAATATCCGCAGCGACATAAAGCTCGGGGCTGAGTTTCCCCTCTTCTACCGTCGCCGCAGCAACAGCGGGCAAGTGAAGATTCGCGCGGAAGTCTTCCATCCCTATAGGAGTGAGAAGCATACGCGCATCTTTAATGGTGAACTTCTTCCATGAGCGCAGCTCAAATGAACCACCAGTAAAGGTAAGAGAGCATGCTGACTTATCATCTTCCGTATAGCGCAGATACAGCTCTGTCCCCGTCACAGTAAAAATAGAATCAGCAGAGGAATCTCCCACGATCACATTAAAATCGGGACAAACAAGCTGGCGCACCTCTAAAAAACTCTGATCGTGAAGATCAGAAGGCTTCATTTCATCAGCCCCTTCTCTGAGTCGGACTAGTGCTCGCTGAACCATCAGCTCCTCAAAAATATAATCGTTGAAAAATACGCCTTCCTTCTGTAGACTACCTTTCACCTCATGAAGCACAACACTTTCCACCATACTTCCAGACGAGGCAGGGAAGGTAAGCACAAGCTTATCGATCACGAGGTCGAAACCATTCACATCGAGCCCGACCAGCTCAATATGCTCTGCCCCCCATTCCTCACGTAAGTCTTCAGCTAAGCTCTCATAAGAAGCTTGGCTACTCATTCTATACATGTTCCAAAGGAAGAAAAGCAGCATACATGCCAGGGCGAGCATGCTCAAAAACACACCAAACAAGAACGTGCGACGGGAGCGGCGGCGCTTGTCTTTTTCAGAAACGAGAACACGTCGCTTTCGCACCACGCGCACGGCCTTCGAACCATCAGCACGGGTTACTGACTCACGGCTGCTCTCTTTTGCTGGTTTTTCGTCATTTATCTTTTGAATAATATCACGAACCTGTGTTTGACCAGAGTCACTATATTTATCGTTTGAAGTCATAAGGTATATTTTCTCCTAAGCATAGTTTAAGCTATTTTTTCCATTTTACCAGCAAAAACGACGGGGCGTGAGTCATCGTCGCTGTGCATGTTCTAAATTTACTTAGGGCTACGCGGAATGCGCATAGCCCTAGGCAAGTTGAGCAAATCACTCATAAAACTGACACTCTAGTTACTAGACATGGAAGGACGCTCGCCTGTCTTCGTACTCACACCTGTAGGATCCATCAGGTCTACACGCGCAAAAAAGAGCAACACGCGCTTATCTCTACTAGTCCCCTCAGATCGGAATAATCGTCCCATCAGCGGAATGTCTCCAAGAATAGGCACTTTATCCTCATACTTGATAATCTTCGCTTCCTGCAATGAGGCAAACACGACGACATCACCTGGAGCTAAATCTAAGGAAGTATTCACAACCTTGCTATTAAAGACAGGCTTGAGAATAGGATTCTCCGTCAGCACGACATTCTCAATCCTATCAGCAAGAGGCACAGCAGTTTGAATAGGAACACCCCAGTTCACAAAACCATCAAAATCATTAATAGCGGCCGTTAAATCCACAGTAAGGCTCTCGCCGTCCTTATTAACCTCGACGCGATGGACTGCCAGTGTCGTACCGACCCCATTAAACTGATCCTCTGTAGTACCGATGAACTCGAAGGCACTAGGATGAGAGGGGGTCACCATGGGGATAGAGGGTTCGCTCTCTTCATCGCCGTCACCTGCTAGGATAGCTTGAGCCTCTTCGAGTGTTAGACCTTGATTGAGCAGATTCTGCAGCGGATCAGTATAACCACCAGAACTTGCTTGCACAACAGGAGGATCATACTCTAGAGGGACGTAAAACTCTCGCACATTCGCGACTAGCACCTGCCTATCATCACCGGGGCTGAAGATAACCTGTGGGTTATAGAGTTTATCTACCCCCTTCTTTTGACTAAGACCTCGCATGAGCACTGTTAAATCAGCCCCTGACCAGACACCTCGGAAGCCAAATATGGATGGGGCTTTCTCTTGGGATAGTGCGCCAAATGCTGAGGCAGACCCCGCAGCGATGATATCTTCTATACTGGAACTCGCGAGTGCCTGTCGTCCCGAGCGCAAACCAGAGGTAACGAGACTACCCGACGCTTCGATATTATCTGGAGCAGCACTACCGGCGACAGTCACACCACCACCTGCGAAGAGCGCATCAGTAACACTCGCATTAATCAGCCACTCGAAGCCCAGATCCTCTAAATCGCTCTGACTCACTTCCATGGAGTAGACATTGAGCATCACTTGGAATTGAGATGATGGTGGCAAGACTAAGACCTCCTCAAGCTGCTTGAGATTATAGCTCGTATTATCCACAGTCAGCGTCCTCGTCGATACAGAGTAGCGTGCGCTAGCTCCTTGCGGGAAATGCACACCCAAACGCTCAAGCTGCTCTTGCGCATTCACACGCTTGAACTGAGCCGATCCTTCGGAAGCGAAATCCTCATCGACAGACTCTACGTCAGACGAAAAGAAGGAAGGCGGCACAGTGAACTTACGCTGCCTAATAGGTCCAAAATCCTTACCCGAGCATGTCAGCTCTATGCCCGCGGGCACCACATCATACTGAATTCCCATCTGGCGAGAGACAGTATCAAGAACCGTCTTCATACTTACGTCCGTCATGTTCAGATTAAAACGACGAGCTTCTAATCGCTGATACTCGGTGCTCGTTTCCAATCCAAAGTTAGGGATAACGTTAATCAGCTTCGTCGTGACACCATTCGCGCTCGCTGAGCGCAGCTGACCATTCAAGACATCAACCAGATCATCAACACTTGCCTGTTCTAGCACGATCCTTGGTATAATCACCCTTTCCAGAGCATCTGATATATAAATAATCTCCTCGCTTACTGTCGGCGCGACCGCATGACTCTCAATAGAAGGACCACCCATACTTACCAGCCCCGACAACTTATCGACTTCTCGCATCTCCCATGACTTATCAACCTCGGTGAGCAGTTCCCTACGAGCGGAATCATAAGCTGTACGGTAATAATCAGATTTACGCGTACTAACAGCCTGTAGACCTCGCGCGGCAGCCATATTATAAGCGTCTATAGCCTGTACCGCTTGGAACGCACGCTGCGCCTCATCGTATTTCGCTAAATCTAAGGCAGCGTAACCGAGCGTGAGAAGTCTATTCACCTCCTGCACATTCGCCACATGCTGAGGTGTCAGTGCAGGGTTATGTCGGATAGGATCTTTCGTCTTGATAAGCTCGGCAGCAGCACGCTTATCATTCGGAGACAGCTCGATAGCCTCTTCTAAGAAGCTAATAGCCTCCTCCGTACGCCCCACTTCGCGGTAATCCATAGCCTTAGCGACAAGAGCATCGGCGAGACTCTTCTTAATAAAATCACGCTGTTTCTGTGTAGCAGAAGCATTCGGAAGCAGAGAGAGTGCCTTACGATAGGACTCCTCAGAATCAGTATAACGACCTTCCGAGTACAGCTGCCTAGCCTTCTGAAGCTCTATCATCGCATCGCGTGCTGCCATCTGTCGCTGAGCGACTTGCGCATCTACCTTGCGTTGAGTATCAGAATCTTGAGCAGATGAAGAGTTAGCCCATGCTAGGCTTGAAACCGAAAGGGAAAGAGAGAGAAATAAGCTGGAAGCACGTTTAGTCATCATCAGTAGACACCAATATAACATGCAGAATCCCCCAAGTCACTCACAAAATAGGGGCGGGGAGAAAAATATAAGCATTTACCACCACATCGACACGCAGGCAAAATGGGCGTACGCTAAAAAAAAGCACCCCCAGAACCTAGGCTCTGAGGGTGGTGGAAATTTTTTCTACTATTTTTAGGTTTCTGTAGAATCAAGGAAACCTTTGATACGACTAATGCGCGTCGGGTGACGCAGCTTACGCAGTGCCTTCGCCTCGATCTGGCGGATACGCTCGCGGGTCACGTTGAACTGACGTCCTACCTCTTCGAGCGTGCGCGGATTTCCATCCTTCAACCCGAAGCGTTGCTCAATCACGGCGCGTTCGCGCTCATTAAGCGTCCCTAGCACACCACCGAGCTTCTCACGAAGCGAGGCGAAAGATGCGCCCTCCATAGGATTCTCAGCACTCTTGTCTTCAAGGAAGTCACCGAAAGAAGTATCATCAGAGTCTCCGACTGGCTGCTGCATAGAGATAGGCTGCTGCGCCATTTTCAGCACATTACTCACGCGCTCAACTGGCATACCGCATTCGAAGGAGATCTCTTCTGGCGTCGGTTCACGGCCAAAGTCCTGCACGAGCTTCTTCTGCACACGCATGAGCTTATTAATCGTCTCAATCATGTGTACAGGGATACGAATCGTACG
>CAYJNX010000067.1:0-11431 GCA_964371525.1 uncultured Akkermansia sp.
GTTTCCTTGCTCGCGGCTCGTCAAGCATACCAGAGGATATGCTTGACTCTTGGGTAGCTTGTAGGCTGGTTTTCGTGTTTGCTCTGCATGGACGCTATCGCGTTTGCGGCGGTAGAGAAAAGTGTCGCGCTGTCGCGCGCGGTGGTCAGAGCGTCAGTTTCGGTTGTGGAGTTGATGCTGGGTTTGCAAGGCGGGCGCGTGTGACTTCATCTATGAGGAAACTGACGCTGCCGTGCTCTGCAAGCACGGCTTTTCCTTGGGCTTGCCCAAACCCAGCAAGGACGCCGTCCTTGCATCCTGCTTAAGGTCAGTGGACCTTAAGGATCCATTTATGTGTCGCTTTAGATGTGGCGCGTGTGCGTGAGTTGCTTGCTAATCGGGTAGATCAGGCAATGTGTCGAGGAATTCGCGTCGCGCCTTCGTCGGTAGCGCGTGCATGAAGGACGCGCCGTAGGTCTTCCCTGTGATGCGCGAGTCGAGCAGCACGATCATGCCCTGATCACTCTTCGAGCGGATGAGTCGTCCGACACCTTGGCGGAACTTCAGCAGTGCTTCTGGAAGTGTGTAGTCGAAGAAGGGTTTTCCTCCGCGTGCTTCGATGGCTTCGCAGCGTGCCTCGGTGAGGGGGTTAGAGGGGGATTCAAAGGGGATCTTCGTGATGATAACGTTGCTGAGTGCTTCACCAGGGACATCGACGCCCGTCCAGAAGCTCTCTGTGCCGAGTAGGACGCTACCTATGTTCTTTTTAAACTCATCGAGCATGCGTCGTCTGTCGAGTTGTTCTCCCTGCACAAGCAAGGGCCAGCCATGCTCGATGCAGAGCGGGCGTAGTCGCTGTGCCATCACGCGCATTAATCCATAGCTGGTGAAGAGCACGAAGGCTCGTCCATCTGATTCTACCAGATAGCGATAGATCCACGCGCAAAGCGCGTCTTGGTAATGGTCTTCTTCACTAGAAGGGGGAGGGGCGGGCATGCAGCGCGAGACGACGATGCGCATCTGTTCTTCGAAGTTGAAGGGGCTGCCTATTTGCAGGCTACGTGATCCTTCCGCTCCTATGCGTCCCATGAAGTAGTTCATCTGTCGTACGCCTGTCGAGAAGGTTGCGCTTGTCAGGATAAGGGCTCGGTCGGCGGAGAAGAGTCGCTCACGTAGGGTGTCAGCTACGTTAATGAGTGCCGCGACGAGGCGCGTGTTGCGTCCCTCTTCGCCAGTGGATTCTATCCAGTACACGAACTCGTCGGTGGGGAGCTTCACCATGGCGATGGCGGTTTCCTTGTAGACGGTGAGTCGTGAGGCGATATCATTGAGCTCCGCGCGTGAGATGTCGTTTTCTTCTAGTTCAGCGCAGGCCTTCACTTCTTCGGCGAGGTTATGCAGGGCGGGGCTGAGGATGTCATCTGTCCATTCAGGTCGGCGTAGTCGTGTGCAGCCCTGATGGGCTTCAAGATTGCTATCGAGGCGTGCATTCTCGAAGAATATGTCACAGGCAGTCTGCGCATCTTCTATGAGCTGGAGCATGAGTGGAGAGGCGTGGAGGCGTAGTGTACCCTTGCGCGTGCGCGGGTTGTAGAGTCGCAGGAGGTCGAATCGCAGCTCACTGTCCGATAGGGAGAATCCCAGTTGCTTCGCGGCGACTGCTTCTATGGTATGCGCTTCATCGAGGATGAGGAAGTCGCGTGGGTAGAGGAAGCCTTCTTCTATTTCTTCGTTTTCGTCGCGCGTGAGTTCATTATGCGCGAGTAAGCCGAAGAGCAGGGTGTGGTTGAGAATCACGAGCTGCGCTTCCTGTACACGGAGGCGTGCTGCCTGATACGGGCATTTCATCCCGCAGAGGCGGGGGGTGCAGACGTGGTTTTCACTGCGCACCTGTGCCCATATCTTGAAGGAGATATTCAGCTCGCTAGGCAGCTCGCTCAGTGAGCCTTCGCCACAGTCGCGCGACCATGCCCAGAGGTCATGGAGCTGGCGCGTCTCTTCCTGATTAAAGAGGTCGGTCGCTTGCTCCATGGCGCGCTTCAAGCGGGTGAAGCAGATGTAGTTCCCTCGTCCTTTTAGTAGCGCGGCTTGGAACTCAATATCCAGTGCTTGCTTCACCGTAGGAATGTCCTTGTGAAAGAGCTGTTCTTGTAGGTTAATCGTGTGCGTGGAGATGATGGCCTTGCGCTGATTTTCCAGTGTGAAGCGCAGGGCAGGGATGAGGTAGGCGAGGGACTTCCCCACGCCTGTTCCTGCTTCGATGAGGATGGCCCTTTCTTCTACTAGGGACTCTGCGACGGCCAGAGCCATATCCTGCTGCTCGGCGCGGTACTCAAAGCCTTTCGCGTGCGAGAGTATGCCGTGTTCAGAGAAGTCATGACGACTCTGCTCAATGAGATCTAACTCCATTAAAAATTATAGCTGGCGTTCAGAGCTCGGAGGTAAGCTGATCTGAGCGGGAAGGTTAGGGAAGAAGCTACGTAGGACGCTCGCTGGTGTTTTAGCGTCGATGAAGTACCATGTATTAGGCTTCGCATCGAGGGCGGTTCTGTTCTTAGCTGTCACTTCGTCACGCACGGCGTATATGAAGCTCTTCTGCTCCACGCGCACGGTCTGACCATTCGGCAGGGGCGCGCGGAGAATGAGTGTCGTAGGTAGCACGACAAGTCGGCTGCGCTCACGGCCTTCTTCCAGCTGATCAGCCTGACGCTTCGCGCCCTGATCCTTGAGTACGCCCGTCGCGACATTATCCGCAGGTGAGATGATGTATTCCGCGTGAGGGGCATCTACAGTGAAGCGTTCGATGACTACGCCCTTGCTTTTTAGCTGTTGACCTTGCTTGATATACTGGCTGCGGAGGGCACGAATATTCGCTAGATGTCGTGCTTCAGCTTGCTCAGGTGTTTCTCTCGCTGCACCTAGCATGACATCCGTGCTATGCTGGCGCGCATTGTCGCCGCGAAGGGCTAATTTATTCGCGTAGTAGAGTTTCACTGGCGGATACATACGATCGACAACCCAGCTCATATCGCAGTTACGAATAGCTCCTGCTAATTCGCGAGCGGCACTGGCGGCCTGCTGAGCTTCGGTGCTAGCGGCTTGTGCTGAGATGAAGCTAGTGCAGAGGAGTGGGATGTAGAAAAATGCCTTTGTCATGTGAGGATGATACCATAAGCACCTAGCGGTGCAAGCAAGAAATGGAGTATATGTCGGAAGTGCGTGATACGAGGCACACGCTGTAGAGTTTATCATTCTGCTGTATGCAGCGAGAGCACGGCATAGCCGCTCTCGGACTCGTAGTAGAGGTCAAAGGCGAGGTCCTTGTCGCGAATCTTTCCCTGGTAGTGCTGGTGCGGGGCTAGTTCATACATGTAGCTCGCTCTAGATGCATTACTCATGCTGAGTCCTGCGAGTTCCCCGAGCTGCTTTTTTTCATTGTCATGGGTGTTTAGGAACTGCAAAAGCCATTCAGCTCCTGCATAGAAAATGATGCTGCGTGCTGTGTCGAATGTCTCGTAATTTGTGACGACAATGGGGAGGACGCGTAATGGCTGGGCGGGTGCGGGGATGGTGAGGTAGTCATGCTCCGCGAGATAGCTGCGTGCTTCTTCTCCTTCTATGATATGTGCAGGTCCGTGTAGGGTGCGAGGGTGCTGGCTCATCCAGAAATAGGCTCCGATGAGAAGGCAGGTGAGAAGGAGGAGGGTGATGGATGTGATTTTTTTCATGATGATATTTTTCGTAATAAACAGCAGAATCCACCTGCGCCATAACCATGGGCTGGCAGCAGACGGTAGCTGGGGAAGGAGCTCAGACTAGAGCGGAAACGCTCAAGGCTCGTTAGCTCTATGGCTTCGAGGTCAGAGTGGCGTTTTAGGAGGTAAGCCATGACTTTCTCGTTTTCCTCTGGCGTGTAGGTGCAGGTCGTGTAGAGTAAGTAGCCCCCATCCGCGAGGCGTGGGAGTATGGAAAGCAGGATGCCTTTCTGGCGTTTTGCATTCCCATTCACCATGGATGCACCGAGGCAACCTGGGTTCTTGATGCCTTTTGCTAGCAGGGATTGTCCGCTGCACGGCGCATCGGCGATGATGAGATCGAATTCGCTATCTTCTTGTTGCTTCCACTGGTCAGGGCGTAGTCCTGTGATCTCCACATGCTCATGCCCGCAGAGTTTCATATTCTCTCGTAAGATTCCACGACGACCTGCATGCACCTCATTGCAGATATGTGGCATGCCAGTGCGGAAGCGCGCGAGGGCGAGCATGCTCTTTCCTCCGGGGGCGGCGCAGAGATCCAGCGTGCGTGCGGGGGCGGGGATGCCTGCTAAAGGGGCACTCTCCCAGCAGGAGGAAAGATCTAGTAGGTAGTAAAGTCCCTGCTTGTAATCATCGTAACTAGAGGGCTTCTCCTGCGCATCAGCGGGGACAAAGCAGCGTGGCGGTAGCCATGACCAGCTCGAATCGCTCGTGTCTAGGCAAGCGAAGGGCGGCTGATAGCCTTCGGGGGCGCGTGGACTGAGCACGAGAGCCGTGCGCGATGATGCTCCGTCACGAAGAGCATTCAAGAAGTTCTCCGCCTCCTGTTCGTTTAAACCGAGCTGCGCGCAGAGTTTATCGAGTCCCTTGCTTGTCGCCGCTTGGGAGTCAGTCTGTGTATTTTTACTCGCTTTCTTGCTCATGGAGGCAATCTAGGGCTAAGCGTGCGGCACCGATGATGCCTGCTTCATCTCCGAAGTGGGCGGGAACGATTTCTAATGCCTCGTAATAGGTATTAAAGAGCTGGTCGCGAAGATGTCGCCTGAGCGGAGCTAATAGGGTATCCCCTGCCTTCAATAGATGACCACTGAGAATGATGGTTTCGGGATTAAGTATGTAGCAGTAAGTGCACAGACTGCAAGCGAGCTTGAAGGCGATGTCTTCCCATATCTTCACTGAGACGGGGCAGTCTTTGCGCGCGTATTTTGCTAATTTGTCGGGAGCGCACTGTGCCTCTGTGTACTCGATACCAGCTGCGGCGTAGGCAATACGCGCATCGCGTGCTATCGTCGTCGTGCCGATGTAGCTTTCAATAGCACCACGATTACCGTAGTGACCGATGCGCCCTCGGTAATCAATGCAGCTCTGACCTATCTCGCCAGCTGTGCCGAAGCGTCCACGTATGAATTGGTTATTCGCGACAATGCCCGATCCTATGCCTAGTCCGAGGCTCAGGCAGACGAGATCGCTGATACCCTGACCAGCACCCATTTTCCATTCGGCATAGGTGCTACAGTTAGCATCATTATCAATGGCTGAAGGCAGCCCAGAAATCTCTGTCAGAATGCGTCGAATAGGGATATCATGCCATCCTGGTACCCCGCTGAGGGAGTGTACTGTACCATTCTCATGATCCGTGAAACCCGTGAGCCCCATGCCCACAGCTTTCACCGCAGGGAAGACTTTCTTGAGTTCCAGAATACGGACACCTATCTCCGCGATCGCCGCATCGGGGCTCGCGTAATTCGCTGTGATCATCGGCTCACCGCGCATCATGATCGTACTGCCGAGTACGACCGCAAAGTCTATACTGCTGTCATCCATATGGATGCCGATGACGGGAATAGTGGAGTCTTGCATGATATGCATTATTTATAGCATGTTTCAGCATCGGATAAAAGGCAAATATTGTAACGCTCTAACGAATTTGACATAATAAGATGCTTCTGACACGGATTGTATCTTGCCAAAGTGTGCCGCGTCTGCTACTATCCCACTAGATATGTCAAACACATCATTAAGTCCCGAACTGATCGAAAGCGTACAACAGCTTTCCGAATCCTTCGCTAAAAGCCAGCAGGTCATCGCCGCCAAGGCTCGCATCGGCCTCTTCTACCAGAGCCCAGACGCCACGGATCTCTTCCGTCAGGTGAATGAATATGGTGAAGAGCTTCGCAACAAGCAAATGTCTGGTATGACTCCTACGGAAGAGGAGATTGCTAAATTTGACGAACTTCGCCAAGCCGTCATCCAGAACCCACTCTGTGTCGGTTTTCTTGAATCCCGTCAGCAGCTTGACGAGCTTCTTTCAACGGTGAATCAGTATCTCTGCCTCGCCATCGACCTCGGTCGTAGCCCATCCGACGAAGAAGTCGCTAAGGCTATGGATCAGCAGGCTTCCGCCAGCGGTGGCTGCTGCGGCGGCGAATGCGGCTGCTCTGACGAAAAGCGCGAAGAGTGCGGCTGCTCCGATGAGAAGGAAGGCTGCGGCTGCTCCCACTAATTTTTCTTCATTGTAATTTAATATACAAGCGTCATCCTCTAGGGGACTTTGCAAAATTAGCAGCTTCGGATTTTGCTTGCAGTTTGGATGATAATTTGCGGCGTTTGGGCGCGCATAGCGAGCTATGTAAGCCCAAAAAGCTGTAAATTCTCGCCAAAATGCGGCAAAAGGCGTGCTGTTTCGCTCATTTTAGAGACTAGCTTTCTGCTCGGACTAATTTTGCAAGGTCCCCTCTAGGGGGTGACGCTTTTGAATATACTTTTAAAGGGTGTTGCTTTTTTAGCGTAGATTCTCCGTTTCGGAGAGCTTCACATAGAGCTTCCCTTCATTCATGCGGCAGTAGCCTTTGTGTGGGAAGTGAGGCATGTCCCTGAGCTCAGGTGGGAGCTCGTCACAGGAATAGAGAACGAGGCTATCTATATTGATAGGGTAGGCGAGGACATGCTGGAAATAGCCGTTGTAAAAGTTTGTCATCGTATCGGCTACAGAGGTCTTCTGTGGCACAGCGAAGAGATAATTCGCACGGTCGAAGCCAGGGCGTTCTAGTAAGGCTTCAGATTTCTGCAAACGCCCGATGAAGACGACGGGGGTTTTCCCTAGCTCGTAGCCCTCCATGCGCTCCATCTCGGTGAGAATACGTCCGTAGGTGAACTGCGTATTCCTGAACACGAGGTCGCGCTTCAGAAAGGCCTGATTTGCCACGATTATCTGGCTGAATGTCACGATCGCGACCATGAGCACCATGATGCGTCGGGAACGCTGTGCGACATGTGCCGCTGGACCGAGTAGGCGCTTATACAGACTGATCATGATGATGGCAATGATGGGGAAGTAGATGCTCGCGCAGCGTGTCGCGTCATGGCTGATGCCATGAGATAGGATGCGCGTCGCGTCGATGGCAGGAGCGAGCATGATGAAGAGTAGAATGAGGATGACACCTGCCGCCATTCCGCGTTCTTTCTTGATGACGATGAGCTGTGCGTGACGCAGGATGAAATATCCTGTCGTGATACCGATGAGTATCAGCGGCACGAGATAGTAGCTCTGTAGCATGAGCACCATCCATGACGCATGATAATAAGAGCTGACGAAGCCTCTCAAGTAGGAGTCGAGCATATTGAGAATACCCTGACTAGGCACGCTGTTATATCCTGAGGCTATAGGAATGCCAGAGCAGAGTATCGTCAGCTTGTAGATAAGCATGTAGACGGTATAAGCGATGATGAGGCTCAGTAGCATGCGCAGAGTCAGCCTTAAAAGATGGCGCATGGACTGACCTTCTAGGATACGATAAGCGACAAGTGTCAGCATGAGGACGAGCACCACGGCGAGGTAGGGCTGGTAGAGCCCGAGGCAGAGCATGATGAAGAGGCTGCTCACAGGTATGCCCCAGCGACGCAGGCGCGCGAGGACGAAGACACTGAGGCTGGCGAAGAGCTGCGCGAGGGTGAAGGCATCGATCTCATGGATGAAGGCGATATGCGTCGCGATGAGAGCTGTATTCGTCGTCAGCAGTGCGACGATGGCATACATCAGCGAGCGGGCTTGGATGCGAAAGCACTTCACAATGACGTAGCTCGCTGCCGTGATCCAGCAGAGTGAGATCATCCCCAGCAGCCAAGGAACGGCGATGTAGCCGCGCCACTCCATGTTCAGCACCTGCATGAAGCGACCGAGGCTGATTTTCCACGCGGCGTCACCCGTCTGCATGATGGAGCCCGCCCCATCCTGCGTGTAGATGGGATTAAAGAAGCTGTAGCCATAGCATAGCATGCCGATGATGAAGCAGCAGATGAGCAGATGCTTCCATGTGCAGAGGTCGAGTAGGTCGTGCTTTTCGAGCTTGGAAAGAAACTTTTGTATCATGGCTGAGTGAAGGGATGCGCACCAGTATAGGCTTTTGCCTGATCGGAGGATAGATCTAGTTCAGGCATATAATACTCCGTTTCAAGTTTCATGATGCCTAAGATCGTGTGGAAAATATGCTCGTGACTCACGCGCATGAGTCTGTTCTGGCGCAGCTGAGTCATCGCTTGCGCGTAGTGTGGGTGCAGCGCGTCAAACTCTGGCGAACTGGTGGCGAACATACCTACATTACAGGCTGACCCTGCGAGGTAGAGATGCTGCTTGTCACCGAGCGCACCACGTCCCCAGATGCCACCCTCACCCAGTATCTCACCATGATCGCTGATGTAGATGTAGAGATAGGGGCGACCTTCGAGCTGCTTGAGCACGCGGGCGATAAATCGGTCTGTGTAGTGTACCGTATTGTCGTAGGCATTGTTGATCGAGACTCCCTGCGTCTTCGGGTCATTGAAGGAGTCGATGGTGGGGGTAAAGGGTGGATTTTCCTTATCGTAGTGATTAAAGGGAGTGTGGCTGCCTTCGTTACAGATGAAGAAGATCTGATTATTACCGCTTGCGACTGCTTTCAGATGCTTCTCGGTATGCTCGGCTGACTCCATGAAGAGTCCTTGGTTATAAAACTGCTTGCTAGCCTGCGAAGAGAGGAGCTTCATCACCCTGTCATGCTTGAGCTGCTGGGTGACCTTGCGACCGAAAAAGGACGTTAGCTCGAAGCCATGCTTCACGAAGAGATCGAGAACAGAGCCTGTGGACGCGCGCATGCTCATGTCCTGCTCTTCTATCGTGCGACGAGCATTGGTAAGAATGCAGATGTGCGCCTGACTGGTCTCACGGGCGACTGCGACGCAGTAGGGGAAGTTAATCAAGCGCGCCATCTCATCGAGATGTGGGGTTGTCTTTCGTTCGTAGCCATTGAGACTCATTCTGTCAGCTCTCAGACTTTCACCTACATGTAGCACGATGATGATGCCCTCATCCCCTGAGATGAGCGGCATGCTGCTGGGCTTTAGGCTAGGGGAGTCAAGGCGTTCTACTTCGCTGAGTGTGGCTATATTATGCGCGACTGCTTCTTTTAGCGCGGCTACGAGTTGGACGCTTTCATCCAGTGGCCACTTGCCAGCATCCTGCTGCTGAGGAAGAACGGAGACGAGGCTCGCGATGGAGCAGAGGAGGAGACCGTGGAAGAGTAGGGTAGCTCGGTGCACAGCTTTGAAAAGCTTACACTGCACGAGGAGCAGAAGCGAAAGAATGAGAATGATGGCGAGGGTGGATAGGATGCTCGTGGTGTTAATATACGCCTTGGCATCATCTGGGGAGGTCTCGAGTATCTCAGCGATGATGAGTGAGTTCAGTGTAGAGCCATACTGACTGTAGATGAAGATCTCCAGCATGCCAAAGAAGAGCATAAGCACCCAGAAAATCATCGCCCATCTCTGAAAAATAGCCCAGAGGATGGCGAGCACCCCAGCGCACATCAAGATATTAGAAATCAGCAGATCAGGGTAGGCGAAGTGCGAGATATTCCCGAGAATATTGTACAGCCACGCCATGCCTATCATGACAAAAAATCTCCCGCTGGACAGATAAAGGTCCACCTGCTTGCGCCTCCCTATCAGGTAGGTGATGACGAGCGCTGGGATGAAGACGCAGAGGGCGAAGTAATATCCCTCCTCATGACTCCATCCATTAGACCAAGAGGCGAGGGGGAAGGCCGCTGCCACAAAGAGCGTGAGCGCGATACAGCTGAGCCATGATAAGGGGAGGAGCGTTCGCTTGCTCGTGCTAGAACTAGGGTCACTTACAGGTTCGGAATCACGGGATGACTCAGGCGATAACTCAGGCATGTTGTGGGTAGAAGGGGGGGCTAGCGGTGACTAGCTGAAAGTCGCTTAGTCAGAACTCTGGTTTTCGGGGAAGACGTTTTCTTGCTCTCGGAGGAACTTCACCTCCCTTTTGAGCACCTGTCCGACGCGATGCTTACTGAGGTAGATCTGGGCGATACTGACGCCTAGTCTCGCCTTCACATCCTTGACAGAGAAGCCACGCAGGACGTAATAATCAAAAATCTGGAACTGCTGCGCTGATACCTTTACCTTCACGCGAGCGATGGCCGCCTTCATCAGATTCGCCTGCCATTCTTCATCCCAGATATGGTCAAAGTTCTGTGTAGAGCTGTCTTCTTGATTTTCAATAGGATTAAACTCCTCGTCATCAGAGCCACTAGAGCTCATTGCGATGGGCTCTTTCTGGCGGGCGCGCAGACGGTCATTGATACGCCAGCGTGTGATATTCCACAGCCAGGACTTGAATGAGCCTCGCTCAGGATCGTAAGAGCTCTTCTTACTCTGCTTTGCCACAGTGAGAATCGTTTCTTGGACGACATCCCAAGCCTCCTGCTCCTGTAGACCTGTCTTCAGGGCTGCACTGTAAATGAGTCGCCAGTACGTGCGATAGAAGTCATCCCAGCTACGCTGATCTTGCCAGTCTTGTAGACGCAGGATGAGGCTCTGCCGAGTCTTGTCGGCGAGCTTTTCTATTTCTGGATCCTGCGGTGGGATCACATGTGTGGAGCTGTTTAAATGCATAAGTAAGTGATTTGCCTCACAATGTTATCTAATAATATTACACAATGCAAGGAATTATTATTGAATTTGTCATACCGTGGATCTTTTTCTTGTCCTCCGGAACGAGTGTCGCGAGGCATCCCATGAGTCGCGTTTTCTTTATGTTATGGGCATGAATGTAGTAGGGGCATAGGCGCACGCGACCTCGCATTTCGCGTAATTCACCCGTCTCAGGATCGTAATAAGGATGTGAAATAAGACTCGTGTCGCTGAACTCCTGCATGATCCAGAGGCTCTTCGGGAAGTTCGCATGCGCCTCTTCGACGCATCGCTTCCATTCTTCTCCTGAGAGGTCATGCCCGATGTAAACACCGCGTGCCCCCCAAGCGCGCTCGTCGAAGCCAGAGATCTTCAGTACAAGGCGGCGCTCGCTCTGACTCAGTGAGGCAAGATCACGCCAATCATTGATCTGAAGCCTGCGCGGGTTGAGGGATGCTAATCTCTGCCTGTGACTCGCACGCAGATGCGTCTTCCACCTGCTCTGCAGTCCTGGTAAATGGAAGAGGGCGAGCCAGACCTTTTCCTCGAGATGGGCGAGAGGTGGCGCGTCCATGCTCAGCTCCTTCGCTGCCCAGCGCTCGATGAGCGCGCGCGTGGCTGGGATGTTCTCCGTATCGAAGAGTTCGAAGAATCTATACAGACATGCGTCGTCAAAATCCTCACTGAGTTTCTCGGCATCTATGTAGTGATAGTCTTATCCTAAA
>CAYJNX010000068.1:0-11345 GCA_964371525.1 uncultured Akkermansia sp.
TAACCTGCTTTTTAAACTCCGTGTGAACGATGAAAAAGATGAGCAAAATGGTGAGGATATCAAGCATGGGCACGAGTGGGATGCCCTGCTGCGCATACTTTCGTTGGTAAATAACCATGGCGTGAAGAAAAGATTAGAGACGCTGGCGATTAGCGAGGATGTCAGAGAAGAATGCCGTGATGAGAGCAGAACGACGCTCAATAGCGCGCTCAAAACTCGTGAGCGCGATCGTACCTGGCACAGAAATAGCGAGACCGAAGATCGTCGTGTATAGAGCCTTAGAAATACCCAGCGTGATGCCCGCTGTAGCCTCTGGTGAGCCGAACACACCGAAGATATCGACAAGCCCCCATGCCGTACCGAGAATACCGAGCATGGGCGCGATGTTCGTGATGACGCTAATAGTCGCCATACCCGCGCGCTCCGCATCGAGGTGGAGACTGAGGTGAGACTCCAGCTGCTCGCTGAGTTCCTCTGTGGGCTCATCCTTATGCTCTGCGAGGAAGAGTATCTCAGAAGCGAGAGGGGACTGCATCACGTGGCACTGACCGATGAGAGCAGCGCGTGCGCCATCGCGCTTCTGGCGAGCATCGAGCCAGAGAGGCTGGAGCTTCTGCAAATCGCGTCGGCTTCGCTGGATGGCAATATGGTAGAAAATCGCGGTGAAGAGTACGACAGAGCAGAGAAGAAGCGGGTAGCCGAAGGGCGCGCAGGCATCGAAGAAATCCTTGAGTTGTTGCATGATCGTGGTGGTGATATGGAGGTTTAGTACTGTGGTGGGTTGATTGATATGATGGTATTAATTAAAATTGAATTCGAAAACGAGGTCCATCATATCACCTATGAGCTCATTTCTCGCATCAGAGGGGATAGGTGGGATACTCGCGCTGCGAATAGCGTCGAAGGTGAAGGCCTGCTGAGACACACTAGCCCCACGACGAGACATGAGTTCCATGCTCGTGATGCGACCATTCGCATCGATGATGAGCCTAATGATCAGCGTGCCTGGGACGATGTCGCCACGATGCTCATCGCAGCCCCTATACCAGAAGTAAGCCACGCGGCGGTAGATTAGCTGCTGGTAGCGACCGAGTGGAGTAGCCTTCGCATTGAAAGAAGCCTTGTCACCGAAGACGAAACGCCCTGTGGACCTATTCTTCTTCTCCGTTGTGCGGAAACCTGGCTGCGCACTCGGGGTGAAGGCTGGATCATACGCGGTCGTAGGTGCTGCTACTTCTACATCTATGATGGGGGTGACTTCCTTTTCCATCTCGGAGAAGGAAGGGATCTCTGGGATATCAAACACGGAGTCATCGGGGATCTCTCCCATCTCGTCGAGATTGTACTCATTGAGTCGATCTTCCACTTCTTCAGGTTGTTCGACTTCGCTGGGTTCTTCTGCTTCCATGGGGACTTCCGCTTCGGTAGCTTCTTCGATATCCGTGGGGACTTCGGGCTCGGTCGGCTCAATCGACTCTATAGGTTCAGACTGATCGGTGGGATCAGTTGGTTCTGTCGGCTTAAGTTCTTCGACTGGCTCTACGGGCTCTTCGGGCACGACGGGTTCTAGAGGAGGAAGGGGGGCTACTACCTCGACTGGGCTGGGAGGTGTAGGCGTAGGCTGTAGGGCAGGATCGACGAGTGGGGTTTCTACAGCAGGTATGGGTTCTACTGGAGGCGGGGGAATTTCAAGATTAGGCTCTTCGGCCAGATCCTGTTCGTTTTTCCCATCATACTCCATGTCGCCATCTTGATAATCCTGATCGAAGACGGTGCGATCACCGTCCTCTTCGCCAGATACGTCAGGTGCGTTTTCGCCTTCTTCTTTGTCAGACTCCGAGCTATCACCGCTCACTGTCGTGTCGCGCTGCGCTATATAATCGGGCTCATCGGGGACATTCTCTTCTTGGTCAGAGCTCGTCTTGACAAAGCCCTCGGGCTCTTTCTTTTCCTCTTCGGGGGCTTCCTTCTCGTCCTCTTCGTCCTCTTCATCCTCAGCTTTCGGGGGCTCTTCTCTCTTCTCCACCTTGCTGATCCTCAGACGCATGTCACGGCTCGTCTCCGTCTTCTTAGCATAAGCGGCACTGCCGAACTCCATGGTGCTGACCCAGTACAGGAGTAATGAAACAGCGACTATATGCAGGAGCATCGAGAGGAGGATACTCCTCATCACGAGACGATATGATTTCTGATCTTGCGGCTGCACGAATCAATAAAACACTATTTTATAGTAAAAAGCAAGCTTCGTGCGTGACAACTATCTTTTATCATACAATAAAAAGCAGCGCGAAAGAATCATCTTTCGCGCTGCCTGATGTTATTCTATGAAGGGGATCTCTTTAGAAATTAACCTTCTCACCGTAGTAGCAGCACATGAAGATCTGCTCCATGTCTTCGAGGGTGAGGACGCGAGGGTTGAAGCTCGTGCATGGGTCAGCCATGGCGTGTTCTGCCATTTCCTTCACCTGAGACTTCCAGCTCTCTTCGGAGACACCGCAGGCTTGGATAGAGCCGACGATGTTCACGCTGGTGCGTAATTCTTCCACTGCCTGAGCGAGTTCTTCGGCATTTGCCTTGTCGATGCACTTCGCAAGTGGGGTGTACTTCTCTGTGCTCTTGCTGTTGTAGCGGATCACGTTAGGAAGCACGATAGCATTCGCGCAGCCATGAGCGATACCGAAGCGACCACCGATCTGGTGAGCGAGGGAGTGAGCGATGCCAAGCCATACGTTCGTGAACGCGTAGCCACCCATGCAGGAAGCGTCGTGCATGTTCTGACGAGCTGCGCCATTTTCTGGTTCGTTGTAAGCTGTGGTCAGGTTAGCAAAAATCATTTCTGTACCACCCTTAGCGAGCACGTCAGCGTAGTTGTCGTCGATGTTGGAAACGTAAGCTTCGATGCAGTGAGTGAGGGCATCCATGCCTGTGTTTGCAGTCACGTCAGCAGGCATGCTCTTGCAGAGTTCACCGTCGACGATGGCGAGATCAGGAAGAAGCTCGTGGGAAACGATAGGATACTTCACACCCTTTTCCTTGTCCGTGATCACGGCGAGGGCAGTGATTTCTGTACCCGTACCGCTGGTGGATGGGATAGCAACGAAGCGTGCCTTCTCGCGGAGGGCAGGAATACCGCAGATCTGCTTCATCTGTTCGAAGCTTAATTCTGGGTGCTCATAGATAGCCCACATGGCCTTCGCCGCATCAATAGCGGAGCAACCACCCAAGCCGATGATCCAGTCTGGCTGGAAGGCGATGAATGCCTCAGCACCGCGACGGACAGTGTCAATGGATGGGTCAGCCTCGACACCTTCGAAGAGCGCGTGCTCCATGCCGATTTCTTCAAGGATGCTCTGAACCTTTGCAAGGGAGCCATTTTCCTTGACAGACTTACCACCGATGACGATGATAGCCTTTGTGCCTTTGATGTTTTTAAGTTCTTCGATTGAACCTAAGCCATGGTAGAGATCTTGTGTTTGATAAAGTTTAGCCATGGGTGTACTATAGCAGCACTCTAACCAGAATCATAGCTATTACACTTGTCAATTTGCGCCTAAAAGTTGTTATTTTGGGATGAGTATTTTGTTAGTTTGGGCTTATTTCAGAGTTAGGAGTTACCATAGTATTCTCCTGTCGTAGCTTCTCTTTCAGCTGAGTAGGTGAGCATCCGAACTTACTGATGATGAATTTATTCAGCGCAGACTGTGAATCAAAGCCGAGATCGTAGGCAAGTTCTTTCAGCATGACCTCTTCGAAAATGAGACGTTTCTTGATTTCAAAGCTGATTTTCTCGTGTATGAGCTCCAGCGCGCCCGCCTGTGCGTATTTTTTGCAGAGTTGGTTAAGCTTTTTCGGAGTGATAGCCATGCGCTTACAGTAGCCTTCCACCTTACGTTCCTCCTTGTAATGCTCCTCGATGAGCGTGCGGAACGTGATGTAGTCATCGAGATCCTGATTCTGCTTCCCTGCAAAATCATGCGGCGACGCTGAGTCGACGATCTTAAGAATGATAATCTTCGTGAAGAACTTCAACTCAATCTGGCGTATGTTATTTAGCGGGCGTTCAAGCTTCTGAATATGCAGGAGTATGTCCTCAATCTCGGCAAACAACTCAGGCTTCTCGTGGTAAGCGACATGATTCACCTTCTGGTGCAGGTCGACATTATAAGCCTTCAGCTCATTAGCTAGGATGGCAGCGCAGAAGATGCTCTCATCGAACATGATCACATCCCCAGCCGCATCACCCTCCAGCTGCAAGCTACACACCTGACGCGGGAAGACGAATGCGATGAAGGGAGCTTGTACTTCATACTTACTCAGCCCGACGAAGTAAGAACCCTTCCCCTCGCGTACGGTGATAATCTTAAAATATCCATTCGTATGCAGCTGAGCCAGAGACTGACGCATCGCCTCATCCAGAGGCTGCATGGCAAAGCTAGGATAACTGGCATCGGTCATCTCCTGACCTAAGTTGTAATGGGTGATTTTCATGGCTATGTGTAGCGTAGATGCTCTAGGGGACTTTACAAAATTAGCAGTACCGAACTCGGCATGCTCTCTGTCGCTTATTTTCGAGATTCCCATTCTGCCCGGACTAATTTTGCAAGATTCCCTCAAGCTATCATCTATCTACTACGTGAAAATGTCAATGTAAAAGCACGTCTTGACGGATGTTCAGTTATTATTTTTTATTCCGTTGTTTCTGCTTTTAAATGTGTGTATAGTGATTAGTTTTATGGTACTACAAAATAACAAATCTTGAAATCTAACACACTTCATGCTAATTTACTACAAAATTATCTTACTATGTCTGACTCTACATCTCCTAAGAAGAATTCCTCGTTTACTCTCACTGAAATTATTGCAGTCTTAGCGCTAATTATCATTTGTGTTGTCTCATGCAAAGGAATTTATTATTTTATTGTAAGCTTTTTATACTTTGTGGAGCACAAGAGTATGCCTACCATTCCCTCTCTCGCGTCAAATATTTTTGTGGTTCTCGTAGCTACTTTGATTACTTCCTTCTTCGTTGCGGTAGCTTATGCGATTTTAAGAATAATCCTCATTGATGCGGCGCGTGCCTTTGAGTATATTAAGAAGCTTTTAGGGAATCATGAGTAAGATGAATTCATTGATTTCAAAACTACGCGCCTTATGGCTCTGCATTGCTACTCTGCTCGTTTTCAGTGTAGTGACAGATGTGAACGCTGCGTCACTTGATAGCATTTTGCATACAGCCTTCATTAATATTGAACTATCAGCCGGCAATGATGAAGATATGTCTGATTATCATGACAAGTTGGTAGGCTGGTTTGGCGTTATGGTGACAGTTGGTGGTATTATCATAGCTGTGATCGTGACAGTCGGAGGTGTATTCGCGCCTCTTGTCATCAATAATAACTACAAAAAGCATTTTGAAAAAACAGAAGCTGATATTAAGAATGATGTGAATGAGCTCCTAAATAAGAGGCTGCAAGAAATCAAGAGATACAAAGAAGATGCGCGTATCTTGAAGCTTCAACATGAAGCCTTCGAGCTGCGCAGCGAGCACAGTAAATCTGCGTATAAGAAGCAATTGAAACTCTATAATCAGATCATAGAGGCGCAAAATGACGTCGCTAAACACTATTTAAATAGAGGTCAAGTAAATCAGCATCTCTATGATAAAACATCAAAACTAGAATATCTCGAGGCATCAGGATGTGATTACGATCGTTCTATTGAGCTCGCGCCAAGCGATGATGAAACTTATTATAATAGGTGTGTGTATCATGATAAGAAGGGGGATTACGAGCGTGCTTTAGAGGATAATAAAAAAGCTATCGTACGCGATGATAGTAAGAAGATTTACTACATCCAAAAAGGAGAGTTACTAGCGAAGCTGAGAAGGTATGATGCGGCTATAGAAGAATTCAACAAAGCGGGGCAGAAGTTCGGTTTTTCCCAAGAAGATGATTTAGCGTATGTGAAGCTATACATTTCGTGTAATAAGTTAGTCGATGCTTATCGTATATGCAGGAGGGTACTAAAAATGTATCCATTCAGTATAGACTTTCTGTATCAAAGATTTCTCATAGAATTAAAATTTTTCCGCTATAAATCTGCTGAAGAGTGCATAAAGCGCATCTTGGAAATAGAGCCTAAAAACTATATATACCTCGTTGATTATGCAAGACTTCTTAATGAAATTGAACGTTATGAAGAAGCATTATTATACTGCGAAAAGGCTATAGCTGTCAATAATGAGAAATATGAAGCATACAGCAGACAGGGTGTCATTCACACACGCATGTCTAATTTTGCATCTGCAATGGAGAGCTTTAATAAAGCGCGAGAGCGGAATAGTCAAGTCGCTGATATTTATGCAAACATTGCAGGACTTAATTTTAAGAACAATATGCTTGAGAGTGCTGAGGTCGATTATAAGAAGGCTATTGAGTTGGATCCTTCTAGTGCAGATAGACACGCAGGGCTTGCTAGGTTCTATTATCATATAGGAAGAATAGAGAAGTCGAAAGAGGAGATACAAAACGCTCTACGTATAGATTCGTGTAATGCAAATGCTTACATGACCCACTTGTGGATAATGCAAAAAGAACAAGGAAGTTATAGTATAGATGAATACGAGAAAATTGCTTCTAAACTTCCTGAGTGGGAAAAGCATGAATTGTATCTTGACCTTGCTGAGATATTCAGTTCGTATATAGAGGACTTTGAATCAGCAGCACTCTATATAGAGAAAGCTATGAAATACTGTCCTTACAGCAAACTAGTAGAAGAGAGCTATAAGTATGCTTATTATCTCTACAAGCTAGGCAATGAAAAGAGAGCACTCGATATACTAAATGAAATAGAAAGAGAATATATGAATGAATAGTAGAGTACATAAAAGCGACTTTCTTCTACAGAAATGTCTAGTATATTGTCGATTGGGACGAATAAACGAAGCTATGTCGAATTGGAAGATGGCCTATGAATTATCAAATAATAAAACAGATAAAATTCTTCTAGACGTTAGAAAGCAGATACATCTTATGGCTGATGATGTTTTAATGCTACAGTTTCTTGATATTATTGATCGAGTAAAAAGAGATGTGAAGCAGACTGTCGCAAAGTATATGATGGAGACATTAGCTGCGCTAGGTAACAATGATAGAAGAAAAGCTGTTGAACTTATAGAGAAGTTAATTATTTCTAATCAGGACAACCCAGAAGCATGCGAATTACTTTATTACTTTAAGGCGCTTTGTTATAAGCATATACTTACTTTCAAAAAAGAAAATGTAGATGAAGTCCTCAATGGTCTCCGTGGTACTTTCAAAAAGTATAAAGGCAATGTAATAAGAAGGATGCAAATAGCCCAATCTTATATTTCTACTGAAATTCAGTTTGGGAGGTATAAGGAAGCGATGGCGTGTATAGAACGTGTGGAGAAGGGTTTAAATGACACTGACCAGCGAAGAAGAGAGTCTATAGCATTTGATCTATCTAAGGTTAATATTCACGCCTCTAAAGGTGAATATGGACTTGCTAAAGAGTTGTTAAAATCACTTTTAGAGTACAGTGAAAATCAACTAAAGGTTCATGCCAAGGAGTTGCTTGTTTACGTGAAAAATTTTCGTGAAGTCATAGCAAGTTCACGAAAGACTAATAGTGTTTACAGACGTAACTATATTGCAAAATGGAATATTTTTTTAGATTATTTGAGTATTTATCTTCGATATAGTAATATACGATACTGCGCGCAGACAATAGAAAATGAGTTTCGATCCTCCTTCTCACTTGCCGCAGATAGAGAACTTGGACCAGATACTTTGCATCAGTGTTACAATTCATTACAGGATGTATCACATCAATTATTAAGTGACGATATTGATCAATGCAATATTTTTGATAAGAAATTTAAAAAATACATCAATGAAGTAAAATTTTATCTATCCATCCTTGCTACAAATATGCACCATTCTATTTCAAGAGGGTTGATTGAAGAAGAGCACTATTACATGCAGAAAGCGAAAGAATACAAGGCAAACTATTTTGAAATTCACATAGCAGAAGCGACATCACTTCTCTTACGTGGTCAGTTAGAACGCGCAAAAGTATCTTTCGACAAGGCTGTTGATTCGGTGTATACTTTCCAAGTTGTAGCTGCAAATGTGTACGCAGAACGAGCTAATTACTACACGCATGTTTACGACTTTAAAAATGCCGAGGCTGACCTTAATGTTGCATTAAAAGCAGCACCTTGTATCCATCTCATTTATACGGAGTGGGGGCGACTTTACTTCAAGATGGGGAAGATTAAGGAGGCCGAAGATCATTTCAAAACCAGCATAAAAATGAATGGAAATGACGGGAGAACCTATACAACGCGCGCGAGTTGTTACCTAGACTATCACTTATTTGATAAAGCATTTGATGACCTTGAGATAGTGAAAGGAATAAACTGTAATGAGTTCACTTATCTCTATCACGTATCCATACTCTTTATCCGCTGTCGCGACTATGACAATGCCTCTTTCTATGCAAGTAAGGCCAGAGAGGCGAATAAGGAAGACTGTCGATCCTATATCCTTGATTCCTACATCGCTTACCAGCGGGGGTTCTACGCACAGTCTTTTAGGTCATTGAAAATAGCGGAACAGAAGAATCCTTCTGATTCGCGGGTTTTTGTGATGTATGCTTTTCTTCAAAAGCACAGAACCGATATGCCTGAAGACTTCTTTGATCGTATACATGCGATTAAAAATAAGAGTTCCTCTCTTAATAAAGCTAATGATTTTCTTCTCAACGCTTTGATTTCGACTCAGAAACCAGGACTGCGTCAGCTCTCAGATATTCTGCGTATAGCTAGGATCGTTTATCTGAAGTCTCCACAGCGTTTTCTTGTAGGAAAAATCATTGCAGATTATTTGATGACGCGAGCCAAGTACCGCCTTGCTTTTATCTATTATACGAGAGTTATTAAGATCTACCCTTACGATAGATCTCTTTCTGATGATCAGAAGGAGGCGCTGATTCAATACCAAGAGCAAGCTTTTACATGGCTTGATCATCTCATTTCAAGTACCGAAATGCCTACAGATGCTGAGCAGCAGTATTTTGATAGTAAGAGAAAAGAGATTAATGAACGCCTAGCGCTTATGAAAGCCCGTGTTACACGGGATGCTGCTATAGTTCATGAGGCGGAGAAAGTATTAGAAAATCTAAAAGAGAAATGTAAAAAGACTTTCGCTGAAATTTAGAAATAAGATATTTCAAATAGATACATTCACTTACAGAAAGTGTAAGTGAATAGTGCTCATATTGTCATGCAATATGAGCACATTCTGGGTAATGCTATCTAGCGTGTGTTGCTCGATTATTTACGAGCGCAATATTAAATTGATATCTGTTCAATATATTGAAGAGGTGTTTGTTGCTAGCTTACTAACACCTCTTCGCTTCTAGGTATTTAGGGACGAATACCTAGAGGCTTTGAATTTGAAAATTGGGTGGTTGAAGGTCTCTCAATATTGACTTCAACATGTTTGAAGCCTGTATCTTCCGCGAAGCGTTTAGCTGGCTGGGAACCTTTTCGAGGTCTGCAGATTCTGCTATCCAATTTTTCCTTATTTGGAAGCTCGATGAGGTGCTGTAGAGCACTATTGTTTAGTGAGACGATGTTGCACATAATGTTGTTCTCTATATCTATACTTAGAAGAGTATATACTATAGCAGGGCGAGAATGTTACTAAATAAATGAACTATAGTCAAGGGTTATTTGTGTCAATGCTCGCTCTTTGTAATGGTGTATTACTGTCTAAGTATTAGGTGTTGTTTTGATTGATAAGATGGTGGGTTAAATATAAAAATATAAGTGTTTTCTAACAAAGGTCTTATATTAATTCTGCTTCTAAAATACGAGCATATAGACGCAAGAATAGCGTCGTGCAAGGATGAGAAATAAGCTGTTTTGCTTAGAGCAAGCATGAAATAACCTTTCTATGAATTGCAGTAATAGATCGCAATATGAGAACGGTAAATGGAGCAAATGCTCAGCAGCTAGAAGAGCACATTCCCAATTGGAATGGTTGGTGCAGATTAGAAGTAGTTACAAAAACGTTAAGGGGAGGTGTAGCAAAGTATGCTGAGTTAAAAAGAAACGTATCTTCGCCTTTTATTCCTTCTCTGTAAAGAGAAGAAACCCGTCTGTTTTCGTAATTTGCCTTCATGGCTTCTTCATGTATTTTGTTCGAGGTTTGATGATATTCTATAGCTATAGCAAAATGCTAAGTTTCTAGTAATTGTTTTTTTATATAATATAATATCTTCATGATTTGTCAATAAGTTATTTTGTATTACCTTTACAAAATTTCGTTTATGGCTTACAGGGGGATGGTTTAATACAGATCGCACCACACGGCGCGGTGGTCGCTCGCATCACGGTAATTAGGGTGATCTACCACGCCTGACTTTGCGCCTGCTGGAAGACGATCTCGTAAGGCTGTGTTTATGTAAATATGGTCTAGGGTTAGGTATTTCTTATCCCTGCTAAAGTAGAGTGTCCATGGTTTACCTTGCTTGTCCTTGGCTTTGACGTGGTGGAGTTTTGCTATAGTTGTTAAGGATTGTAGTGCTGCGTCTGTAGGCTCGTCATTCCAGTCACCATAGACGAGGATTGGGAGTTTTTTCGACTGCTTCGTGATGGTTGCAAGGTATTGTGAGAGTGTCTCGGCTTCGCGGCGGCGTAAGCTGGTGGCCTCGTCGGGGTTCTCTGAGTTGCGCGCTTTTAGATGGGCTCCTAGGATGCGGTAGCGTCGCTGTGCGTCGACTTTGACTGTCACGTCGAGTATGCCACGCAGCATTTTGCGATTCTGCTGACCGTATAGACCATAGTTCGCCTGGGATTTATCCTGAATAATAGGGTAGCGTGAGAGGATGGCGAGGGCATGTGACTGTCCTCGACGTTCTAGCACGCGGCTGTGTGGGTAATGTAGCCCTTTTTTCTTGAGTCGCTGCTGGAGATCTGCGAGTGCTTTAGCTCCGCCTATTTCTGTCAGACCTATGATGTCAGGTCGTGCACTGCTGATGATATCGACGACGGTTTCGCAGGAGTCGTTCTTTTTTGCGTAGATCTTGTAGGGCACACGATCTAGTTCGCCCTCGACGAAGTAGTTTCTTACGTTGTACATGAGGAAGCGGATGGGGGCGGTGGGATGATCTGAGGCGTAGGCGCGTGGGTGGCTAACTAATGCTATTAACCCGAGGAGGAGTATGAAATAATATCTAAGCTGTTTCATGGTTAAGGGGGCCTTGCAAAATTAGCAGCTTCGGATTTTGTATGCAGTTTGGATGATAATTTACGG
>CAYJNX010000069.1:0-11309 GCA_964371525.1 uncultured Akkermansia sp.
CTCCTGCGCCTGCGGATACGAGATCTACTTGTCCTGCTCCTCCTGTCTTTAACTGGACAAGGAGTTTTGCCGTAGTAGGTGCTTCTTGCGCTAGCGCGAATCCACTGAGCCCAGCGAGGGTGAATGCGATAGATTTTACGATGTTCATATGTGTGATCTATTTTTAAATTTTAGTTGTTTGCGTTGATGGCGCGATCGAATGCACGCTTTTCTTGGTCTTCGCGCTGTACGGCACTGTCGGAGTCATACTGCTCTACTGCGCGTACGACGGCGCGATAGGCATCGCGGTCTGCTGGGGTCATCTTTTCTTCGATCTTTCCATCTACTACCCATTTCACATAGGTTTGACCCATGTTCCAAGCGTTCCATCTATCGGAGGGCTTGAAGGTATTCGCCAGACGATCGCCTGATGATGGCTGGTTGCGCTTCCAGAGGAGTTCCATGGAGGCGACACAGGCGGGTGCTGAGTAGGTGACGCGTGCGCGGTTCTGATTGTAAAGGTTCAGATAGGTGAGTAGCGCATTGCGCTCGTCTCCCGACTTCGCGTAGGCTTCAGCGAGTAGCATCATCATTTCAAGGCGTGCTTCGTTGTTCGCAGCTGAGCGTGTGTATTCGCTAGCTGAGGCGATAGCGCCTGCGTAGTCGCTCTGTGACATCTGGAGTTTCGTGAGTCCGAGTAGCGCACCACCTGAGAGGTCTCCGTCCTGCATGTTGATAACTTGCTGGAAGAGTGGCTGTGCCTGAGCGCGTGTGTTCACGTCAGTCGCGAGGGCGAGGGCGTTCGCCTTACCGAGCATGGCTGCTCCACGCAGGGAGAGGTCCTTGCCATTGATCACGTTGTCGAAGTAGCTTACTGCGGTGGCGCGGTCAGATTGGCGGGATTCTGGGAGGGCTTGCACGTAGCTGACAAGGAAGTTACCCAGCTCTACGTTACCGTAGGCGGAAAGGTCGCTTGGCTTGTAGGTGCGGAGCATTTCGCGGAAGGCGCGGCTGATTTCTTCTTGCTGAGCGGAGACGGCTGCCGTGTCGTCTGGCGAGATGCTAGCGAGTTGCTCGTTCATGAGTCCGATCTCATTGAGATCGATGATGGAGCTCATGATCTTGTCGTTCGCGTCGACACCAGGGAAGTTACGGTGGAAGGCTAGCTTGTCAGCATAGCTGAGTTCCTTGCCGAGGCTCTTCATCGTGTTGAAATAGAGGTCAACGTAGCTTGGGAAGGTGTTCTGTAGGTCGGAGTTGACGTGTCCAGTCTTCGCGCTCTGTGCGGATTCACGGACATAGAGTTTCTTCATGCGATCAGATGCTTCTTCGAGCTTCGCGAGATCGCCTGTCTCAGATGCGCGCTTCATCGTGAGGTACGCCATCATGAGGACGTAGGCGTCACCTGGCTGATCGACCTTTGCCCAGTACTCATCGTAGTAGCCCGCGATGCGCTTTGCCGCGTCTTCTGGGCTTTCATTTGGCATAGATATCTCTGGTGAGTAGGAGACGAGCCAGTAGAGGGCGTTAGAGGCGATGCCCTTGGAGTCCGCGGTATTCGCGGCGATGCCAGCCTTCGCTGCGTTAATGAGCAGTTCTATGCCTTCGACCTTACGCTTTTCGTCTTCCCCGTTGATGAGGATGTTACCTGCGAGCAGGTAGGAGATAGGGGAGAGGTCGTGGTCAGGCCAGTACTTCACAATTTCCATGCAGTACTTGTAGGCTTCGTCAAGGTCACGTGCGCGCTCTTCGCCTTCCTTCGTGTTCGCACGCTTGGCGAAGGTGTCAACACCGCAGAAGTAGACGCGTGGGAGTATGCCTTGGTTCTCTGTGAGATCCTGTGATGGGTACTTCACGATGTAGTCACGTATGATTTCAAGCCCGCGGTCATAGTACTTCGGGTCGACGAGACCGAGCTTGTTGTAGGCGCTCATCATGAAGAAGAGTGCCTGTGTCTCAAGCTGCGCGTCGATTTTTCCATCCGTATGCTCGGCCTTCAGGAAGATTTCACCTGCTTCAGCGAGCTCTTCGAAGCGTTCTAAGCGATACAGTGCTGCGAGGCGGAAGAAGAGTGCGTTCGTGTAGTTGACATGCGTCTTGTTCGTCTCGTAGGCTTTTTCCAGCTCTGCCGCTGTTTCAAGGCAGGCTTCGTAGTTACCTTCATTCAGGTAGCGCGCGGCGCGACCTGCGAGGAGTCCCTTCTTATCGTCCTCAGTGAATGCTCCACCACCGGCTTCGCCGAGGCTCTTTTCAATAGCTGCTGCTTCTTCTGCTTCGCCGAGGCTGGCATGCAGAGACATGAGCTGGAGTCGATTCTTGTCGTTGAAGGGGGTCACCTTACCATCAGCTGAGCGCGTGGAGTAGTTCGGGTAGTGGTCTGTGACCACCTGATAGGATGCCTTCGCAAGGCGAGTCGAGCCGAAGCTCTGTGATAGCTGCGCTGAGCCGAGAAGGCTCATGGCTTCCAAGGAGATGTTATCCTTCTTTAAAGTGTCAAACAGGGCGAGTACCTGCTTCTGTACGTCTGGGTTAAATGCGACCTGCCAGCCTGCATCGGGGAGACGCTTGTTCGTAGACTCCGCTGAGTATTTTACCTGTGCACCGAGTTCGTCGAGTGTACGCTTCGAGTCAGGGATGAGTGAGAACATCACCAGTGAGCTACGTGCCGCGCCGATAGCGTCAGCTGCCTTGCCATCGGAGAGGAACTTGCCGACGGCGTTTGTCGCATCTGCTCCTTGCTGTAAGAACATGCTCGCGTAGCGTCCCGAGCGCAGTGAGCCGAGGTCGTACTGCTCGGGTGCTGCTGAGACGATCTTGTCTATCCAAGGAAGGTACTGTGGCTTTTCCTTGGCGACGCGTGAGATGGAATTCAGCGAGCTCATGACCATTTCATCAGGAATGGGGGCGCGAGACTTGCGGCTGATTTCAAGATACTTCTGGGCGAGTTCGAAATTCGGCTCGGCTTGGAAAAGGGCTGACTGGATGATGAACAAGCAGATCTGTGCGTCGAGTTTCAGCCTCTTTTCCTGTGCGGATACTGCACCACGAGTTAGGAGTTGGTAGTACTTCTCAAGCTGCTCAAGCGCGATGGGGTAGTACTTAGGATCACCTGGCTTCTTGTCCGAGCCAGCTGCGCGGTTGTATGCATTCAGCGCGCGCTTGAACATAGCCTGTGTGAAGAAATGTCTGTAGTCGAGTGGCGTGCCAGGGTTCTTTGCCGCGGCGTCTATCATCTTCTTTTCGCGGAATTTCTTTTCCGTCATGATGATATCATAGGACTTATCTGCGGCATCGTAGTCGCCCAAGGCTTCGTGTGCTGCGGCTTGCTCCCAGTAGAAGAAGGGGAGAAGGTAGTTAAACTGGCTACCGACGCGCGATTTAGGATTCGCGAGGAAGGCGATGGTTTCATTGCACAGCTTGAGTGCTTCTTTTGCCTTGCCTGCGCCAAGCAGCTGCTTGATCTGGCTGTAGTTTTTTGTGGGGTTTTGTGCGAAGCATACCTCTGGAGCTACAAAAGCTGTCAGGGCGATCATCGCAAGAGTGGTCTTGGTGTTCATCATAATGGGTGTTTGAGTTATTAGTATGCCTAAAAGAGGGAAGTCAGAAAGGGCAGAGGATGACAGTGAGCGCAACGGCTCATCTACAACACACTCTACCGGGAATCTTGCAAAATTAGTCTGGGCAGAATGGGAATCTCGAAAATGAGCGAAACAGCACGCCTTTTGCCGCATTTTGGCGAGAATTTACGGCTTTTTGGGCTTACATAGCTCGCTATGCACGCCCAAAACGCCGTAAATGATCATCCAAAGTGCATGTAAAATCCGAAGCTGCTAATTTCGCAAGGTTCCCTGCCCTTTCCGTGGTTTACTTAAATGAAAATCGGCAAGTTATTCTGTCGTTGTGCTTAAGCCTACGGAGCTAATGCCTGCCTCAGCCATGGCTGCCATCACGTCGACGATGCGCTGATGCGGAGCATCGGCATGACCTGTGAGCAAGACGATAGGCGGCACGTCGATAGCGGTAGCCTGATCCTTCAGCTGCTTGAGGTTGTTCACGAGGGTTTCCATGCGACGCTGTGCGGAGTATGCTGGTGAACCAGCCGCGATACCTGGGTCGAATGCAGCACCTACTTGTACGTCGGTGTTCCAGTAGACGGAGCCATCGGCGTTCACATTAATCTTACCTGGGTCAAGTGGTGGTTGCTCCGAACTAGGAGGACCATCACCAGGGATGGAGATGTCGAGCTTCTTCTCTGTGACGAGTGTTGTAGCCACGAGGAAGTAAATAAGCAGAAGGAAGCAGCAGTCGATCATTGACGAGATGTCCATCGCTGGATCGCTCTGATCTTCTGTCGTGCGTTTTCTATGTCTAGCCATGTTAAATTAAAGGGGGGTAAAGGGTGTAGATATTAGCTCGTTGGCAGTGTGCCGAAGATGATGTTTGTCACGCCAGCAGCTGCACCGCAGCGGATGACCGTCGCTGTGCTATCCCACTGGGCATTAATATCACCACGGAGGTAGAGACGAATCATCGCTTTCTCGATACCAGAGGCTTCTTGTCGCTCGCGTTCCTTGCGGATGACGTCGACGAGTTCTGACTCCTGAGCCTTCGTGTAGCCAGTCATCTTACCAGAGGAATCGGGCACGCTCCAGAGGATACCGGGTGTGTAGCCGCTCTTGGAGAAGTTCTCGACTTCTTTTGCCGTCATCTTGTCGCCGTTCTTAAAGATGTTCACCACGATGCAGCCTTTTGCGTCCTTGAGGTCAGAGCTAGCCATGGCACTAGGCATGGCGACGTTGGGGTCCTTTGCCACTGTGATTGCCGTTGCGTTCACAACGAAGAAAATCAGCAGCAAGAAGCAGCAGTCAATCATGGGCGACATATCGACAGCTCCGTCGACTTCGTCGCTACCACGCATGTTCTTCTTTTTAGCCATATGGGGTTTTCAGTGGGTTGGAGGGGGAAAGCCTGCCCCCCTCATGTGGAGGTAGAGCAGGCCTTAAATTATACTTTTTTAGTTAATATCGGAAGCTTCTTATTGCTCACCGCCTTCGATGTACTCTGGCTCTTCGCCGAGACCTTCAGGGATACGTGCGAGCTGTGCTTCGGCATTAATCACGTTAATGGAGGTGTTCACCATTTCCGAGATCGTGTTCACGCAGTCTGCTTCACGAGCCTGTGCGACTTTCTTGAGGAAGAAGAAGGCAGGGATAGCGATGATGGAAACGATCAGACCCCAGAAGGTGGTCAGAAGTGCGACGGAGATAGATCCTGCAAGTTCAGTTGGGTTAGCAGCACCTGTGTCGGAAAGAATGGCGAACGCACCGATCATACCCTGCACCGTACCGAAGAGACCGATAGAAGGAGCGATCTGACCGATGAGAGCGAGCATGTCGATGAACTTCATCGTCTGTGGACGCTCGTTTGTCGTGAAGTCGGCGATGGCATCTTCGATGGAGTCCTTCCCGAGGTCTTCTGGGCGGTTCGCGTCGATGTTAGGAAGCGCATAAGCGACGAGGCGACCGAGGAAGGTGGGGCTTTCTGTAGCGAGGTGAATAGCGGACTGCACACGGCACTCGGACATCAGGCCGATGAGCTGGAGACGCATTGGCTCAGGGCAGAAACGCTCGCGCTTCAATGCCATGAGGTTGAAAACAACTAAGAAAATGGTAACTGCAAAGAGAATTACAAGAGGGATCATAGTCCAACCACCGTCGGTGACCCATTTCTCGAGCATGGTTTTCTTAGTGCCACCAGAGGCAGCTTCTGCAGCATATGCGCTGGCAGCGAGAGAATAAACGGCAGGGATAGCAAGCGCGGCCGTACGGATAACGGAACGTGTGATGATTGTTTTCATAATGTTAAAGAAGTCTAAAAAAGCAAAGTTGCTTCCCATATTTAAGCAGATTTTTCGGAGATGGCAAGAAAGATTTGCCAATAAATGCAAAAAAATGTAAGCAGCTCATGGCATCTCAGCTTTGAGCCTGGGCAGATTCGTCCAGAAATCTGCTGCCGCTTTTTCTGTAATACCATTGAGTGCTAGATAGCGGGTGCGCAGTAGCTGAGTTGTAGCATGCCCCATTTCTATCTGTAAAACGGACAAGTCACGGAAGTGTTTTAAGTGGTATGAGGCGAAGGTATGACGAAGGATATCTGCCTGCCACTCTGTAAATCCTGCGCTGCGGCGTAGGGCGCGCCAGCGCCTATCCCATGCGCGTGGCACGATGGGGGCAGTGGAAAATGTATAACTGCTCACGCGGCGCAGCCATGTCTTGAGCGCGGGGTGCAGCGTCACTTGTCTATGCCCGCCTGTCTTCGAGTGCTGTGGCTGTATCTCGATCACGTTTTCCTTCGGGATGATGTTTCCCCATGTGAGACGCTCCATCTCATTCGGGCGTATTCCAGCCCATAGCATGAGCCCAAAGGCAGGGGCGCAGGGGAGATGCTCGGGCATAAGAGCTGTTTTCACTAAGCGTATGAGTTCCTTCATCGTCAGAGAGCGTATACGCTTTTCTCGGGGCTGGGGAACGTCGATGAGTGTGATGGGATTACAAGAGCACCAGCCCCGGCGTATTCCGAAGTTAAAGACGCCGTGCAAGATGACGTAGGCCTTTCGCTGCATCATGGGGGAGCTGAATGCTGATGTCACGGCGTGGCGACACTCATGCTCATCGAGGTGGCGTAGCGAGCGGTTCTTCCATGCGGGGAAGTGTCGCATCAAGCGATCGCAGTATTGGCGAATCTCTCCCAGCGTGCGGTGGCGGCGGTGCGCTTTATTAAGGATGAGCGCGCTGACTACCTGTCCGAATGGGAGAGTCTGCACCTCCTTCGCATGGGATTCCGCGCCTAGCTGGATCACGCGTCGGCAGTGGATGAGCATGGAGCGCACGTCTTCTGGATCATAACCTTGGGTATGCTCCAGTAGCTCTACAATGAGCCTTGCTGTATCGGAGGGCTGTAGATTATAGCGTTCAAGCAGTGCCGAGGCTAGTTCCTCGTTCCGAGTCGGTGAAGATCTTAGATTGATAGAGGCAGGTGCGACTGGAGAAGAGCTTAGCTGATCTAACTCTTCTAGTAATATGGCCTCTATCATCTCATGTGCCCGTGGCTCTGACGCTCTCTTTTCCATCTGTGAGCCTAACAGTATAGGATGGGGAGTCGCAAGAATCAATTTTTCGTTGCCTCCGTTCCTTTATCGCATAAACAGTTAGGCTGAGCTGCGCGATTTCACGAAATATGCAATAAAGCTCAAAAGCTATAAAAAAGGGCTTTTTTAGAAAAGCCGTTTCTTTAGCAGGAACGACTTCTGATCGTCTAATTTTTCTTATTTAGAATTAGACGTAACTGCGCTTCGTGAAGAGGTGCTGACGCAGGGGGTCTGCGGCGACGAGGTGCGAATAGGCGACCGCCATCGCATCGGCGGCATCCGAGTCAGGGGATTCTTGTAAGTTCAACAGAGCGCGCATCATAAAGGCTACTTGCGCTTTCTGCGCCGCGCCTTTACCCACCGTGGCGAGCTTCACGCTGCTCGGTGGATACTCCATCACGGGGCAGTCATGTCGAGATGCTGCTGCGAGTACGACTCCACGCGCAGAGCCCATGGCGATGGCGGTAGCGCGTGACTGGACGTAGATAATGGCCTCGATGGCTAACTCGTCAGGAGACCAGCGCAGGATGAGATCATCTACTAGCTGGTGTATGCGCGCAAGGCATTCGCTCTGCTTGAGCTTCGCGGGTAGCAGTAGGGTGCCGTAATCTAGTGCGCGTGGCTCGCGGAAGCTGCCCTCTAAAACAGCAAAGCCCGTATGACGAATCGCGGGGTCTATACCGATGATACGCATACAGGCTGAGTGAATGAAGGGTGAAAACTGCTTCTATCGGCGACGGCGACGACCCGCGGGGCGTGCCTTGCGCAGGGGGCGCGCTGGTTGATCGTCGAGCAGGGCTGTGTAGGCGTAGTCGAAGCCTTCGAGCTTGCGACGCTCGATCTTTCTTTCGATGAAGTGTTCGATGCTCGTCGCGAAGTCGATCTCATCGGCAGTCAGCAGGGTGAAGGCATCACCCGTCGCTTCTGCACGACCTGTACGACCGATGCGGTGTACGTAGTCTTCGGCATTCTCAGGCACGCGGTAATTAATCACGTGGGTCACGCCATTGATATCAATGCCGCGTGCGGCGACATCAGTCGCGACGAGGATGCGGTACTTGTCCTGCTTGAATCCCTGTAGGGCAGCCGTGCGGTCACGCTGCGAGATATCGGAGTGCATGACGGCCACTTCCTTCCCCCATCCTGCATTCTGTAGCAGGTAAGCGATCGTATCAGCTTCCTTGCGCGTGCGGGTGAAAAGCATCAGGTTACGGAAGTCTAGTGACTTGATGAGGGCGATGAGTAGCTCATCGCGCTGGTCGAGCCCTACTGGATAGAACGCATGTGAAATCGTCGCGGCTACCTCACTGCGAGCGATGGTCACCTCTACGGGGTCTTTCAGGCACCACTTGGAGAAGCCCTGAAGAATCTGAGGCATGGTCGCCGAGAAGAAAAGCGTCTGACGCGTGTCCCATGGGCAGAGATTCACAATCTTGCGCACAATGGGAAGGAAGCCCATGTCTGTCATGCGATCCACCTCATCGAGGACGAGAGTCTTGATGGACTTGAACTTCATCGAGCCGCGGTAGAAGTGATCGACGAGGCGACCTGGTGTCGCGACGACGACATCCACGCCCTTCTTGAGGTCTTCTACCTGCTTGCCATAGCTCACACCGCCGTAGAGTAGACCGATGCGGATATTTGTGTTCGCGGCATACTTACGGAAGGACTCCGCGAGCTGGTCAGCGAGTTCACGTGTGGGCTCAAGGACGAGCACCTGCGGCACTCCTATGGGCTCTATCATGGAGAGAAGGGGCAGCGCGAATGCGGCGGACTTACCCGTGCCTGTCTGAGATGCACCGATGATATCCTTACCCTCTAAGATGAGGGGGATGGCCTGTGCTTGGATAGGAGTGGGGGATTGGTAACCGCAGGCCTCTACGGCCTCTAAAATAGGAGTCGCGAGACCCAGATCTGAAAACATTGTCATAAATATATATAAAAAAAATTAGGAAAGATAGGGATTAGCCACGATCTCCTCACCTATCGTTGTCGATGAGCCGTGACCAGGGTATACCTTCGTGTGTACGCCAAGCGTGAAAAGCTTCGCCTTGATGCCGCTGAGCAGCGTATTGAGATCACCACCGGGGAAATCGGTGCGACCTATAGAGCCAGCAAAGAGGACATCGCCTGCGAAGAGGACATCTTGCTCCGCGATATGGTACACCATGCTGTCAGGTGAATGACCGGGGATGGCGTAGAGCTTCCAGTCCAGTCCTGCCCATGTGGCACTCGTCGCGTCATCTCCGAGCACATCATCTACGGTGAAGTCAGCGATGCGCAGGTTCATCCCCCATGAGGCGTTCGCCATATCTGCCAGCGACAGGGTGGAGGAGTAGGAGGAATGTGCGTGGATCTGGCAGCCGAATGCTTCCTTCATGGCGGCAGCATCCTCGATATGGTCGAAGTGCATGTGTGTGATGAGAAGATCTGTCACCTTCTTATTAGGGAAGTTCTTGACGATCCACTTCGTCATACCAGCAGGAGCATCAACTGCGATGAGACCCTGTGGAGTCTCTACAACATAGCCTTGGCAGAGTACTAAACCACCTTCATATACACACACGCGCGCAGACATGCGCACAGTATACACGGCTTAACTATTCTTGGCGAGCTTAATCATCAATATAATGATTATAAATGAGGATTCTAAATTATCATCCAAAGTGCACGCATAATCCGAAGCTGCTAATTTTGCAAGAGGTGTCCTAAATAGCTCATGTAAGAAAATCACTCCGCGAGCATCTTTTGTGAGCTTTTCCCCAATTTTAATTTTTCGGAGCTAGGAACAGATAGAGCATATCGTAGGACCCTACGGTGTAGTATCTCGACTCCCAGCTTGTCATTGTTATGGTACTATTGGCATTATATCTATATGAATCACTGTTGTAGCCTGTCCCCCTTACGTTGCCAGATGTGCTGACATAGGCTGTGTCGTATACTGGGACGACGTAGGACTTTTCTATTGACCCCGTGCGCTTGGAGGCAAAGATGACAACAGATGAGCCTTTCTTCTTTGCTAGGTCACGAATCTCGCTCTTTGCTACGCGCTCACCCTCGATATTCAAGATACCTATGACGACATAGCCTTGCTTCTTGTAGGCATTCAGTCGAGCGACAGGGTCGTACGTTTCGATGATACTAGCGGTCTGTCCCTCAGGCATCTTCTTATAGGAGTTCGGCGCGATAGGTGCGGCATTGTAATATATGTCAAGATTACGTGAGTCCGTGCAAGCAAGGCTTAAAAGAGGAAGGATAAAAGCAGGTATATATTTTAACATATTGAATATCTATATTTTGCTTAGGTGTGATGTGGGCTTGTTAAAAAACTCTAGCACAGTTTCTTATTGAATACGAGTAAAATAATGATATACTCAGCTGCGAATATGAAAAAAGTACTTTCACTCGCACTCACGCTTTCACTCTTGCCTAGCTGCATGTCTCTCTCTACAGGCTCTGGCCCGAACAGGGAATTCACAGCAGCCGCGACATCGCAGCCATCATTCGGTATCACCTTCTCAGTCGAACTTATCAATAAATTGAACATGCGAGGTGATGAAATAGCTGCAGTTCCGAAAAAGGAAGATTTCATCTTGGCCTTTAGAGAGGAGTTCGAGTCTAGCGGTCTCTTTACTTTTGTTCACTACGCAGAGCCAGCTCATAGCTCTAGCGAGCACTATCACTTTAAGATAGTCATGACAGGGGATTCAGGCTCTACGCGAACGTTTAAAGAATTGCTTGCTGGGCTCACCCTTATGACGGTTCCTACTTGGAAGACGACAGATGTTGACATCTCCCTGTTTTATATGAAAAACGGTAAAGAGTATTACAGTGCTGCTAATCATCAGGCCGTGACGGATGTCATATGGCTACCGCTGATTGTAGCCTCACCTTTCATGAATCACCTGACAGTCGCGCCTAAGATGAAGAGGCAGTGCATGGGGTACTTCTTGGAAGAGATTCACCGTAATCAACTTCATGTGAAAAAGAAGTAAATATTACTCTAGGGGATCTTGCAAAATTAGCAGCTTCGGATTTTGCATGCAGTTTGGGTGATAATTTACGGCGTTTGGGCGCGCATAGCGAGCTATGTAAGCCCAAAAAGCTGTAAATTCTCGCCAAAATGCGGCAAAAGGCGTGCTGTTCCGCTCATTTTCGAGATTCTCATTCTGCTCGGACTAAT
>CAYJNX010000070.1:0-11147 GCA_964371525.1 uncultured Akkermansia sp.
GTTCTAGTTGCTTGAGTGATTTTCAGATACCCCCTTTTTAAGGGTCGACTATATAATGTAGAAAAAAAAGCAGCTCCGTAGCGGAGCTGCTTTGATGAATATTTAGTGCTGAGGTTTCGTCCTGCTTACTAGGCTGCCTGACGGCGGCGGCGAACGAGGAGTCCTGCCAGCGCGAGGAGGCTGAGTGTAGCGGTGCTAGGCTCGGGGATATAGAAGACGACGTTGCCCGCGCTGCTCGTTGTCACACCGAGTGCAACGTTGGAGAAGAGGGTGCTCGAGCCATCAGTCACGTTGATCATGACGTCTCCGAAGTAGCCTGTGAACTCGGCGCGGTCGACTCCCGCGAGCTCAAAGCCGACGATGAGGTCAGAACCAGCTGTATTGAAAGCGTTGAAGCTGTCAAGCTCTGTGCCGCTTAGTTCGATATTGAGCGTGAGTGCGCCACTGATTGTGACGGTCTCGACCGAGATGTTAGTCAGCGAGTAGAGGGTGTCGATGGGGGAGATGATTCCATCTGTCGTGATAGCTGTGCTGATCGAGGTCGTCAGGGAGCCTGCTGCGACGGAGGCCTCGATGACATTGCTGCCTGTGAGGTTGAGCGTGGCCGCTGCATTACTGATGCGGCTATCTGCTCCGATAGTGACCCCCTGTAGGGTGAGCTCGACGCCGTCATCCAGCATGATGTTGGTGCTAGTGAGTTTGGAGTTGCTGATGCTGGAGGTGGTGCCCGTTACCGTGATCTCGAGGTTGGTGAGGGTCGCCCCTGTGATGCTGTCGCTAGAGATGGTCTTTGTCGCCCCTGCGATGCTCCCGTCACTGCCGCCAAGCTTGCTCGCCATGTTGAAGCTCTCTGTTGCGATGGAGCCGCTATAGGAAAGAGTCACCGTGCCAGAGCCAAAGGCCGTTGTCACGCCCGCTCCGATGCTGGCCTGGGAAGCCGCGATCGTGGTGTCACCGCTGTAGGTGTTGTTGGCGCTGAAGCTGACGACCTGTCCTGCCGCTCCTTCGATGTAGAGGCCAGCTGTACCAGAGATGGTGCCGCTGAGGTCGGTGCCTCCGACTGGGGCACTGTGGCTCAGAAAGACTTGCCCTGAGCCATTGAGGACGAGATTGTTAGAGATTGTTGTGTCGTGGCTTGTGGCGCGGAGCGTGGCTCCAGCGTCAAGTGTGACGTTGATGGTGCCTCCCGAGGGGGTATCTGTGCTGCCAAGATTGAGTTTAGATCCCTCTCTGACATTCAGATTGAGGGTGTTAGCGCTCATTGAGAGACCATTATTCAGTGTCAGAGCACCACCAGAGAGCACGTTGATGGTGCCAGTGCCCGATGCGACGCTGAGTGCCTGAGTTGCTACCTCGCCTTGATCGGCGACGGCAAAGGTGGTGCCGTTCGCCACACTGATGCCCGAGATGTTCGTTGCTCTGCTGGAGCTGACTGTCAGGGTATTTGACGCCACTTGGAGCTGACCTTCGAAGCCAGACATATCGCCTGAGAGTGTCAGGTTCGCTGCATCGATCTTGCGCAGCACGGTATCTGCCCCGCCGACAAAGTCGGAAGCGAGGGTCTGATTGTTGGCGTCAAGCGCGAGATAGCCTGTCGCGCCAGCTTTGACCTCAATGGTGAGCCCTTCGCCGTGTGTTGTGCCTGCGTCGTGATTGAGGTAGATTCCGCTATTGTTGCCCGCTGCTGCATTGCCAATAAGCACTCTCAGCGTGCCTCCCAAGTCCCCATAGGCGAGGTTGAGCTGTCCTTCTCGAACCTCGACCGTGCCGGTGAACTCATTGCTGAGTAGCAGTCGTCCGTTATTGTTGCTGGCGGTGTCGCCGCTTTGACCGCCAAAGATGACTGAGAGTGTAGATGTGTCTCTACCTTTGACGTTTTGGAATTGTGCATTTTCTGCATTCGCCAGCTGCTGGCTGGAGCTCAGCGTCGCACCATCACCGAGGAAGACTGAGGCGAGGTGGGTGAAGCGGGAGTTGTCTGTGATGGAGACGGAGCCAGACGCAATACCGAGAGTACCTTGATAGCTGGCGAAGTCGAGATCCGCCGTGATATCGCTACCTCTGGCGAATGACATGATCGATGTGCTAGCTCCTGTGAAGCCGACAGCACCTGTGATGATACCTTCATGTACAGTGAGCCAGCTGCCATCCCCGAGTGTGATGTTGTTGGCTTGGAGGCTGCTCCCAGCACCAGATGATTCCAGTGTGAGGGTGCTATCATCTCTAATGTCGACGGCATTGGCGATGATCTCGCCTGTGACGATGGCTGTGGTTTCACCACTAAAGATCACGTTGTCTCCCTCGGCAAAGGTATCTCCAGCATCGCTAGAGGAGCCGCCACCAGCGACCCAATCCAGCGGACCCGCGCCGTCGGGTGTATTGTTCTCCCAGATATTGGTCACGGCGGCGATGGTGATGCTGCCGTTCGCGTCAAAGTCGATGGTGTGCGTGGCAGAGCTGACTCCTGTGACGCCCGTGATGTTGCCCCATGAGAGGCTGTCAAAGCTACCGGATGTACCACCTGTGAAGATGGAGTAGGTGAGATTCCCTGATGATCCGCCTGCGCCCGTGAGGTCGATGAGAACCTCGCTGCCGAAGATGATGGAGTCGTTATTGGTGATGCTGCCTCCAGTGAGGATGAGATCGCCGTTGAGTGTGAGGCTGCCGCTGTTGCTCACGCTGCCTGCGAGTGTGAGCGTGCCATTCACGGTGAGCGAGCCTGCCGCGTCGATCGTTGTTATTGAGCCTGCATTAATCTGGAGACTCTGTGTCGCTCCTAGTGTGACCGATTCATCTACGATTAGATTACCATCTAATGAGGAAGTCGTGATGACGTTAAAGGTACTTACTGCTATATTTCTGCTGCTAAGCGTACCTGCGATATTAAGTGTTGCAATACCATTTAGGGTGCCGGAGTTGTGTGCGGCTATTTTTTTGTTTTCAGCAAATGTGCCGCCATTGTAATTAATAGTTACTGAACCATTATGCGTTGTACTTGCCCCACCAGCACCGTAAACATTTTGGTACTCGCCGCTATTGAGCGTAATATTGATTTTTCCCTCGCTTGTGGGATTGCCCTGACCACCTTGGACTGAGCCACCATAGATGTCTCCTGCAAATGTAAGATCTCCGTTGGCATTACCAACTTCTCCAAATGTATAGGTTATATCCCCTGTGAGATCAAGGTGCTTTGCTCCTAGTACGATGGAAGCGTTGCTGTATTTTGTGCTTGTTCCAACTTTTCCGGCTTTGATCGTTACTGTTTGGTTGCCGTAGAAGGTATTCACAGTAGAGTTAAACTCACCCGTGAGCATAAATGCTCCGACGTTACCTTCACCTTCGTCTCCTTTCGTATCGATATTGATGGTTGTGTTCGCGTAGGCTACAAATCCTGCATAGTTACTCCAGCTATAGAGTCGACCTTCACTATCTCCCAAATATATATTAGTAGATCCTGTTACATTGATGGTGAAGTCTACGGTGTTATCAGCACTTCCTACGTGACTTGCATTTTGCCCAATTGTGAGTATTTTTGCGTCATAAGTGCCACTTTCGAAATTTAAAGTAACATCGCTGTCGATGCCTTCTGATGGCGTATTTTGAATAATAACATCCGTGCTGCTGATGTCAGTATATACGTCATCATCATGGGTGTATGTGCTGTCAGCTGCATCGAAGGTGTAAATGCCTCCACCCGAACCGTCTGCTGTCAATAGATCGCCTGTAGAAAGAGTTTGTGCGTGGAGCTTGTAGGCAAAAGTGCCTGTGGTGATAGCTGTCATCCCTGCTAGGGTGAGAGCCATACTTCTGGAAGCCCTGAGAGCAGCGCGTAAAACTGAGTTTATTTTTAGCTTCATGTGTTTGGTGCAATGTTGTTTATAATATTAGAGTAACTATTCGCTATGAATAATTCGCGTCTAATATAATATGTACTTATGTATATGTCAATCTTAAAAAATGACATAGGAAGTTCTTCTAGTTACTAGAAGTGTGTAATGAAGATCTTACAAAACTAGCCCGAGTAGGATGCTAGTCTCGATTCGAAGCTGCTAATTTTGCAAGATCCCCTCTAATCTGAAATGGATTACTCTATGTCATCGTCATCTTCACTCTCTACCTCGATCTTACGACGCATCGCGCGGGTGAGGAAGGGGCGTACGACAAGACCATAGATGAGGTAGGCGAGGAAGATGAACGCGGGGGCTATCCATGGGAAGATGACGATGGCGACAATGGCGATGATGGCGACGAGCATCCCAACGATGGTGCCGCGCTTCTGCATGTTTACATGCTTGAAGCTGGGGTAGATGACGCGGCTCATCATGAGCAACGATACACCTGTCATGACGATAGCCATGACGACCTGCCATGTGAAGGAGATGTTAAGATTATGATTCGCGGTGAGGTCGATGATGAGGTAGATCGCACTCACGACGGCACCCGCAGCCATGGGGACGGGGAGACCGACGAAGTCAGAGCTCTGGTTTGGCTTACGCGGAGCAGCTGCCATGCAGTTGAAGCGGGCGAGGCGTAGAGCGGCGCACACAAGGTAGAGCATCGCGATCGTGTCACCGACATAAGAGACAGGAAGCTTGAAAAGAACCGCGCGTGACAAGAGCAGCGCAGGGGCGACACCGAAGGAGACCACGTCAGCAATGGAGTCAAACTCACGACCGAAAGGACCATCCACTTGGAACATGCGCGCCACACGACCATCAAGGAGGTCGAAGAGGCAGGCGGCGAAGATGAAGTAAGTCGCCTGTTGGTAATAGGAGAAGGCCTCTTCCGAACCATCGGGGAAGGCCATGCCCTTGAATATCGTCAGGATGGAGAAAAAGCCGCAGAGGAGATTGCCCGCGGTGAGCATGTTGGGCAGGATGGGGATCTGAGGCTCGTCTGGGTAGACGGGAGGCTGGTTTTTAAGTGATGGCATGATGGGGAAGGGGTATGTGAGGTTGATGGTGTGGGCTGAGTCAAAAGAAAGAAGTGACTCAGCCCGCACTCTCTGATTAGGAGAGTGCTGCTTGAGCCTGTGTGAGGAGTTCTGGCTTCGCGTCGAGATTCTTCGCAGAACCGCGTGCCATGTCGGCCTTGCCACCGCCCTTGCCGCCAACGATGGGGGCGAGGTTACGGATGAGGTCGCCGGCCTTCAGTCCCGCTTCCTGAGCTTCGCTGCCGCAGAATGCTCCGAGGGAGAGGCTTTCGCCGTCATCGGTGACGAGGAAGGCTGCTCCTGTGAACTGACGCTTGCGCAGGCCATTGAATAGCTCGGTGAGCAGTTCATTGCCACCTTCGGCGGAGAGTACGAGGCGTGTCGTGTCTGCGCTCAGCTGCTCGCTGATGAGTTCATCGGCGATGCTGGCTGCTGCTGCTGCTGCGAGCTTCTTGATCTTCTTGTCGCTGCTCAGCACGCTTTCTTTCAGTTGTTCGACGCTGGCACTGAGGCTATCGAGGGCAGAGTTTACCTGCTGGATGCCGCGTGCGTCGCGTGCTTGCTGTGCCTGTGTGTCGAGGTCGGTGGGGATGCTGACGGTCGCTTCACCGAGGGCGGTGAGCTTGCTGTTGAGAGCTGTGAGCTTCGTGATGCTTTCCTGTGCTTCTTCGAGCATCTTGTCCACCTGCTGGGAGACGAGGGCGTAGGCTGTCGCGCCTGTGACGGCTTCGATACGGCGTACACCGCTGGCGATCGCACCTTCGCTCTTCACCTTGAAGAAGGAGAGCTGAGAGCTGCGTGCGGCATGCGTGCCACCGCAGAGTTCCATGGAGATGCCATCGAAGTCGCCTGAGTTACCACCGATCTGCACGAGGCGAACGATGTCGCCGTACTTGTCACCGAAGAATTGCGTGACTTCGGAGCGCCCCTTGATTTCGCTCATGGGGTACTCTTCGCAGAGGAGGGGGAGATCCTGCTCTATCCACGCGTTCACCTGTTCTTCTACGCGACGGATGTCTTGCTTAGAGATAGGGGCACTGCTTGCGTCGAAGCGCAGACGGTCTGGTTCGACGAGTGAGCCCTGCTGGGCGATGTCGTCACTGACGAGTGAGGTGAGAGCCTTCCCGAGAAGGTGTGTCGCGGTGTGATTCGACTCAATAGCGCGACGACGGACGGTGTCGAGCGTGAGTGTGACGCTGTCGCCAGCCTTCGGAGCGAAATTCTCCTGCTTCTCGACGAGGTGAGCGCGTGCCTGTCCCATCTGCTGGACGGCGATGACGTCATAGTCTTGACCTCCGAGGTTGAGCGTGCCACCATCGCTGAGCTGACCACCCATTTCTGCGTAGAAGGGGGACTGGTCTGTGATGATGTAGTAGGCATCGCCTTCTTCATGTACTTCGAGGATGCTGGCGCTGCTGCTGTCCTCTGTGTAGCCTGTGAAGGCGGTCTGCGCGTCGGTCTTGATCTCAAGGGCGCGGACGAGTGTCTTCTTCTGGGCTGCCTTCGCGCGCTGACGCTGCTCTTCCATGAGGGATTCGAAGCGTTCTTCATCGACGCTGAGACCTTGCTCGCGAGCGAGGAGGGCGGTGAGGTCGATGGGGAAGCCGTAGGTGTCGTAGAGCTTGAAGGCGAAGTCGCCGCTGATCTTGCCCGAGGCGGCTACTTCCTTGTCGAAGAGTTCGAGACCGCGGTCGAGTGTTTCGTTAAAGCTCTTTTCTTCGCGTTCCAGTACTTCGATGACGCGTTCGCGGCGTTCGACGAGTTCGGGGAAGATAGCACCCATTTCTGTGACGAGTGTGTCGACGAGCTGGGAGAGGAAGTTCGTATTCTTCAGTCCGAGCTGGCGACCGTAGCGCACGGCGCGACGCAGGATGCGGCGCAGGACGTAGTTGCGACCATTATTACCGGGCAGGATCCCGTCGGCGATGGAGAAGCTCAGCGTGCGGATGTGGTCAGCGATGACGCGGAAGGCGACGCTTTCCTTCAGTGTTTCCTGCTGCTCGGCTGTCTGAGCGTCCGCTGGGTAGAGGTCGACGTACTGGCGACCAGAGATTTCTGAGATCTTCGCAAAGATGGGGCGGAAGATGTCTGTGTTGTAATTAGAGACGCGCTTGCTGCAATCGGTGAAGCCTTCTGTACACTGGAGCATGGCGGTGACGCGCTCGAAGCCCATACCTGTGTCGATGTGGCAGGCGGGGAGAGGGCGGAATGTGCCGTCGCTCTCGGCATTGTACTGGATGAACACGAGATTCCAGATCTCAATGCAGCGGTCGCTGTCCATGTTCACAAGCTTGCCTTCGCTGTCGCCCTCGGGGGTGAGGTCGATGTGGAGTTCGGAGCAAGGACCGCAAGGACCTGTCTCGCCCATCATCCAGAAGTTGTCCTTCACATTGCCATTCACGATATGTACCTTCGGATCGACACCCTTGCTGAGGAAGAGGCGTTCCCACACGGCGTAGGCCTCGTGGTCGAACTCACCAGGGTCACCTTCCTTCGGTGCGTACACGGTGGCGTAGACGCGGCTCACGGGGAAGCCCCAGCGTTCGACGATGAGTTCCCATGCCCACTCGATGGCCTCTGTCTTGAAGTAGTCGCCGAATGACCAGTTGCCGAGCATTTCAAACAGCGTGTGGTGGTAGGAGTCGAGGCCGACATCCTCGAGGTCATTATGCTTCCCACCCGCGCGGATGCACTTCTGCGTATCAGCAGCGCGAGCAGGTTTCCATGGGGGCGTGGCTACTCCGAGGAAGTAGGGGACGAACTGGTTCATCCCTGCATTCGTGAAGAGGAGTCCGGGGCTCTGTGGCATCAGGGAGGCAGAAGGGACGATGCTATGCTGCTTTTCTTTAAAAAAGTCGAGGAAGCTCTGGCGGATCTGTGCGGCGGTCATCATATAATAAAATAAAGAATATAGTGCCTTTCTCGCGCGTGCGAGAAGAGACAAAGATGCGCGTAAGGATACACTGATTAGCCAGCCATGTAAAGAGCATTCTCTATCAGCCTCTCTAGCAAGAGTAGAAAAATGCTCCATGCCTGAGATTATTCTTGCTGCTGTCGCGGATCTTGTGTTAAGTATAAATCCTCATACATGAATAATTTTTCCTTCCAAAATCCGACAAAGCTCATCATGGGTAAGGGTGAGATCGCCCAGCTCAGCAAGCTCCTCGACCCCTCCAAGAAAATCCTTCTTACCTACGGCGGAGGTAGCATCAAAGCAAACGGTGTCTATGATCAAGTAAAAGAAGCCCTTGTCGGCTTCGATTACATCGAGTTCTCAGGTATCGAGGCGAACCCGCAGTACTCCACCATGATGAAGGCTGTGGAAATCGCGCGCGCCGAAGGCGTGGAGTTCCTTCTAGCTGTCGGTGGTGGCTCTGTTCTCGATGGAACGAAGTTCGTCGCGACGGCGGTGAACTATGATAAAACGCCCGACCCATGGGACTTCCTTGTGAATAGCGCCCTGTATGAAGGCGTGCCCTCCCTGCCTGTCGCCTGCGTGATGACACTGCCAGCCACAGGGTCGGAAATGAACTGTGGCGCGGTGATCTCTCGTGCGGAAAGAGATGAAAAACTCGCCTTCTTGAACCCTGATAACTACCCCGTATTCTCCATCCTTGACCCCGAGGTGTGCTATTCACTGCCCACACGTCAACGTGCGAATGGTATCGCAGACACCTACTGCCATACACTGGAGCAGTACCTCACTTACCCCAGCGAAAGCCGTGTCCAAGATCGCTTCGCCGAGGGGATTCTCCACACGCTGCAAGAAATCGCTCCCTCCGCTCTGAGTGGTGATGACTACGATACGATGGCGAACTTCATGTACAGCTCCACCTTCGCGCTGAATGGTATCATCGGCATGGGTGTGCCTCAGGACTGGACGACGCATATGATAGGTCATGAGTTGACCGCTCTGTACGGACTGGATCACGCGGTGACGCTCGCCATTGTCGAGCCCGCTGTGCTTTCAGTTATGCGCAAGGAAAAGGAAGAGAAAATTCTTCAATATGGCGAACGTCTCTGGGGCATCACTGAGGGTAGTGTGGAAGAACGCGTCGATGCGACCATCGCTGCCCTGCGCTCCTTCTACGAGAGTCTCGGTATTAAAACACGTCTTTCCGACCATGGGGTCGGTGATGAGAACTTCGCTGTGATCGCCGAACGCTTCCGCTCACGCGGTTGGAATCTCGGTGAGCGTGGTCTTGTCACCCCCGAGAAGACGGTAGAGATTCTCCAAGCAGCTCTTTAATTAGTAACGCCTCTTCCCTCTCCTTTCTATCCTATGGGCGCGTACGAAGCTGTTATTTATATCCTGACCTGCACAGGGATACTCTTTATCTCGCAGCTGAGTCCTGGTCCTGACTTTATCCTCGTCGTCCGCACTGCTCTGAACAAGGGCTGGCGTGCGGGCGCGTGGCTAGGGATGGGGATAGGTGCGGGAGGCTTGATTCATGTTTCGCTTTTCTGCTTGTGGGGCACATGGCTGCTTGAGCAAAGCTGGAGCTCTTATCTCGTGATAGCGGCGGCGGCGTGGCTGTTCTATCTCGCTTATAATATCTATAAGGCAGCCTGCGAAACGCGTAAGCAGCGCGCGGTGCTCGGTTTTGAAGCCGCGGCGGAGAAGCAAATGCCTATGGGCACGCGTCGTGAGCTCTTCATGCAGGGCTTTCTTTGTAATCTGCTGAATGTGAAATTTGTCCTCTTCATCGCCAGTATAGGTTTGTGGGGGATGGAGCAGTATGCAAGTAGTTATGCGTGGTATGTGTGGTCGTTCACCTTTTCCATTACCTTCGCACACTCCGTGGGTTGGATTGTCTGGAGTCTTCTGTTTCAGTGGAAACCTCTGCGCGCTTATTATAAGAAATACGAGCCCACTATTGACACAGTATTTGCTTTACTTCTAGCTTTACTAGCCCTTTCCATGGTTATTGGGAGCTTGATAGAGGATGCTATTTGAATTTTTTCTCAGAAAAAGAATAAAATTTGTATTGCCAAAAATAACACATCATGATATAAGACGGTGCTTTTTTAGCGAGCAAATCACCCAATAATATAAACTAAAACAGACAAATGGACCCAAAATTACTATTCTGGATCGTGCCTATCGCTTCCATTATCGCCCTTGTCTTCGCTGCGATTTTCTTCGTAGAGATGAAAAAGGCTGATGAAGGAACCGACCGTATGAAGGAGATTGCAGGCTACGTGCGTGAAGGCGCAATGGCCTATCTTAAGCAACAATACAAAGTTGTTTCTGTCTTCTTCGTTCTCATTGCTGGCGTTTTCGCTGCAATGGCTTACTTCGACATGCAAAACGACATCGTACCTGTCGCCTTCATCACCGGTGGTCTCTTCTCCGGTCTTGCTGGTTATGTAGGTATGAAGACAGCCACATACGCCTCTGGCCGTGTGACACAAGCTTGCCGTGATGAAAAAGACGGCCTCAATCAGGGTCTCAAGCTCGCATTCCGTTCGGGTGCTGTTCTTGGTCTTACTGTTGTTGGTTTCGGTCTTCTTGATATCTCTGCATGGTACCTCATCCTCGAACACACATCACTTCTTGACAACTACACAGGTGCTCAGAAGCTCGTCCACATGACAGCGATCATGCTGACATTCGGCATGGGTGCGTCTCTGCAGGCTCTCTTTGCTCGCGTCGGTGGTGGTATCTACACGAAGGCTGCTGACGTAGGTGCTGACCTTGTCGGTAAGACTGAGTTCGGTTTCAACGAAGATGATCCACGTAACCCTGCTACCATCGCTGACAACGTCGGTGACAACGTCGGTGACGTTGCTGGTATGGGTGCTGACCTTTACGAATCCTATGCTGGTTCCATCCTTGCTTCCGCTGCTCTCGGTGCAGCTGCTTTCGCAGCCATCGGCTACGACGAAGCTCTTAAGGCCGTTCTTGCTCCGATGATCATCGGTGCTGTCGGTGCTATTCTTTCCATTATCGGTGTCTACCTTGTCCGTACGAAGCCAGGTGCTTCTCAGGCACAGCTCATGGGCTCCCTTAACTTCGGTATCAACGTTTCTAGCGTACTGATCGCTGTTGCATCCGCTGGTATCCTCTATGTTCTCGGAATCGACAACTGGATCGGTCTCTGGGGCGCAATCGTCATCGGTCTCATCGTGGGTATCGCTATCGGTAAGGTAACCGAATACTACACATCCTTCGACTACAAGCCTGTAAAGTTCATCGCTGAAAACGCGACAA
>CAYJNX010000071.1:0-11098 GCA_964371525.1 uncultured Akkermansia sp.
TTCCAGTGATTACTTCGACAGTATCACCTTTTTTCACGTGGGTCTTCATCGTTGTGTTTGATGTTGTTACTTTGTTTCCTGTTTTGCGGAATGCAACGCAGGGCGGATAATATAGAGTTTATGTGCGCTAAGGTCAAGCAAAATGATGAAAAAGACTGCATTTTTATCAGTTTTTTTCTTATGAGGTGTTGCTTGTCTCATGATGACAGAATAATTGATAGGAAATTTCCTATTACACACTTGATTTTACCTGTTAAAAGTTGTAATGTATGGACATGAAATTCGCTTCACTTACGATATGTGCCTTGGTAGGCAGTTTATGTTTACTGTCATGTAGCTCTCCGTATAAGGGGTTCACACCTGCGTATCTCATACCTGATCAAGCCACAGATGCCCCAGGTGTCGGGGCGACTCGAAAGATGGAGCGCGATAAGCGACGCAAGGACGGTCTCTATGAGGTCGGCGAGGTACGCCCTGTGAGAGGTGGTAAGGCTATGCTCTTTTTGAGTAATCCTGACTATGATCAGCATATCAAGCCATCAGGAAAGCTAGTCGATGCGAACAGTGCGAAGGTGATCTTCTGCGAAGGTCTGTATTATTTCGTAGAGACGGATAATAAGGATAGGGGTTACATGCGCGAGTCCGATCTCGCTGCGAAGGTGTCAGAGACTCCATCTGAGTCTACTATGTCGACTGAGGGTATTATCTCTGTGCCTACCGATTATTCTATTAGTGATTACTCCACCCTTCCCAGTGGTGACAGCGGTGGTCTCTTCCCAGAGGGGAGCGCCCTCATCATGGGTGGCGGCCCGACAACTGCTACTACGGAATCCGGACGTGTCGTGAACATCAAATCACGCGACACAGGTAAATCCGAAGACTTCCAAAAGATGCGCGAGCAGATAGGTCAAGGTGCAGATGCGCCGTCAAATCAAGGTGGGGGAGCTGCTATAGATGACCCATTCATACCAGATCTCCCAGAGCCTACCAAAAGGTCAAATTAATTTATTCTGAAAAGCCGTGCCTGTTGAGCACGGCTTTTCCGTCCTATACCGCGCACACGATGATATGACTGAGGGGGAATCGGCCTTGGAGGATTTTTTGCTCTATCAGGTAACAGAGCGAGGTCTGAGTAGGAACTACAGAATATCCCTGCATCAGAGCCTGAGCCAGTTTTTAACCTGGTGCCAGCAGGTGGGCTTCACGCTTTTCACTATCACACAGGAGCAGGTACTGCTCTACATGCAGGAGCTACAGAGGCGTGAGTTACACGCAAGCAGCTGCCGCATTGCGCTGGTACATCTGCGCGTGTTCTTCCGCTACTTGATGCGAGAGAAACACATCGAGCTGAATCCCACCCAGCTCATCAAGATGGGGCGACTCCCACACCGCCTTCCTAAGAATCTTCCCGCTGAGCGCGTCTCGCAGCTATTAGAATCGACCGATAAGATGCAGCTCCCCTACGGAGCGCGTGACCGCGCCATACTGGAGATCCTGTATGGTAGTGGACTTCGTGTGAGTGAACTGCTGGAACTTCGCGGTAGCCAGATAGACTGGGATGAGAGCTTTCTTCGCATCAAAGGGAAGGGCGGTAAGACACGCTTCGTCCCGCTGGGGACTAAAGCGGCGGAAGCCTTACGTCACTATATCAAAGAAGCTCGACCTCTTCTTGTGAAGAGCGGCAAGCGCGCATCGGATCTAGTCTTCCTGTCCAATAGAGGCAGCCAGCTCACGCGCGAACGCGTGCGACAGCTGCTCATCAAGCGCGCGCAGGAAGCAGGGCTGGATGCGCATGTATTCCCCCACCTCCTACGGCATTGCTTTGCGACCCATCTCTTGGAAAATGGGGCGGATCTTCGCGTGATACAAGAGCTGCTAGGTCACGCAGATCTCGGAACGACGGAAATCTACACCCATGTCCAGCAGAAAACCCTGCGTGAGATGCACCGGAACTTCCATCCTCGCGGGAAGAAAAAAGACTAAGAAAAGCGCTCACCGCTCACCACGCGATGAACGCCGCCTTGACCATACTGCGGTACACGCTCCCCCGCGAGATCTTCACCTTCTCATCAGTCGTGCCTTCACCCTGCTGCATCTTATCAAGCGTCTTTAAGCCAAGCAGGGCTGGGAGTAGGGCGGTGAAGCGCAACTTGAAGCTAGCCAGAGTCTTGCTATATGCTATACCGTCCATGAGATAGTGGCGCGCACGACGCATCCATTCTTCACGATCACCGCTGAGGTAATGGCGACCACGTGCGGCGTCTTCCACCACATCGCGGAGGATGTTCACGAGCTGGAGACCCAGCCCATAGCGCACGCCCGCTTCGACGAGATCCTCTCGACTGGGATGACTGCTGTAGCGAGGCAGGGTGCAGTAGCCTATGTTTGTCCAGAACTCACCCACACAGCCCGCGACTTGGTAGCAGTAACGCAGGCTGTCTTCTTCCTTCGTTACATGACTGCTCGTTTGAAAATACTCAATGTCCCAGATCTGTCCCTCGTGTATGCTCTCTAGCACTTTCTCGATGAGAGACTGTTGCACCGCTGGGAGCTGGCGCATGATGCTTAGACATTCGCCATAGTGACGTAGAAGCAGGGTTTCTTTTGGATTATCCTGAGCCATCGCCATACTCTGAGAAAGCTCTCGGAAAAGAGCCTTCTCCTCGCTAAGATCGCGTGGCGCATCCGAGCAAACGCGCGCCATGCTGCGCAGGATACGCAGACGCTCTTCCGGTGATGCCGATGAACTATCTGCGACACTGTCGCTGGCGCGTGCGAGCATATAGCCCAGACTGACGGCTGGTCGCATCTGCCGAGGTAGAAAGACCATGCTGAGGTAAAAACTCCGCGAGACCGACTTGAGAATCGGGGCTAGTTGCTGCGCATCTTGTGCATTATCCATGAGGGGGATGCCCTAGTTGCAGATGGTTAAGAACCCGTTCTAGGGAAAAAAGATAAGCTATCGTTGATTTGGCTGAGCTCGCTACGCCCCATTTCTATAGAGAAATAGACCTGATCATTCACGTCCGCTCTCAGTATAGCCGCGATCTCTTGTAGTGAGGGGGCATCCGTCGACATGATCGTGCGGAGCATGGGTAGCGAGTAATGCACGTGGCTAATGAAGGGTGCCGCCTCTTTCAATACAGAAAGATCGGTAGCGTTAGCGATGAGGTTCCCCATGTCGAGATTCAGCATCAGCCCTTCATGATTCACCTTCTGAAGAAGCTCGATGGCCTGTTCGGTCGTGTTGATGAAATTAGTGCCGTACTCGGCAGCATTCGGCTCTAATCCTAGCACGCAAGCCTGCGCCGCAGCGTGCTGCGCGAGTGCTTCGAAAAAGGGAATTGCGATCTCATCTACCATTTCTGCACTCATGCCTTCTGGGATATTGCGCAGCTTCGGCGAGCCGAATACAAGATTCCGAATGCCTAGTCTACCCGCGAAGTCGATAGCACTCTTCGTGTAGTCGAGGAGTTTCTCACGTTCTGTGGCAGTTTCGAAAAGTGCCATGCCACTCTCACCGAAGTGCAGTGCCTGCATGGAGACGAGTTTCAGTCCGTAGTCTTGCAGCTCGGCGACAGCCGCATCCGCGACACTGTGCTGCTGCCCATAGGGAGCATCAGAGACGCGCTGGAAGAGTGCGGGTGCTATCTCCAGCCCCGTGTAGCCCAGCTTCTGCATCAGCGCGTACACCTCGAATCGCTGCTCGGGTAGCCATGCTATATTAGAAATAGCGAGATTCATAGATTTATTCCTTGGGATACGAAAAAGTCCTTTAGCTGCGACATGACCTGTTCACGGCTGTATTGCCATGGGCTGTTCTGCCAGTATTGCTCCGCGTAGCGGCTCTGCATATCGTAGTCGTAGAGCTGTGGCGTGCCTCGTAACTCCATGTCTATATCGAAGAACTTCTTCGCGATATCCTTTGCCGCAATGGGCTCGGAGCAGAGGTTGAGCTCGCGTATCTCTGCCGCTATGGCGATGTCTATATCGCGCTGGAGCTGTCGCAGGTCGTAGAACTGGTATAGGCTTTCGGGATGGGTGAAGTTAAGCGCGGTGCTCTGGTGCTGGCTGAGGATGTCGAGTATCTCGGCTCTCGTCCCATCTGCTGCTGCCTGATTCTTCAGGAAGGCGTACATGCTGTTCTGATCATTGAACTGGTAGTAGTTCATGAGTAGGGCGGCTTGGTTTTCGTCTAGCTGGGGTATGAGTGCAGTCCATGCCTTCTCATTCAGGAAGGCTGGCTCTTGGTTGCAGAGGTCGTAGAGGAAGTTCTTCTTGATGTGCGGACCGAAGAGTGCAGGTAAACGCAGGATATGATGCTGAGGGAAGGCTTGCGCGATTTCACGCTCCGCGCGGTAGCGGTTCTTGCCGTAGGCGAGCTGCGTTTCCAGCATATCGGTGCTATCCTCGTTCATCCCTTTCTGCTGCGCGTCATAGATGGCGATGGTTGAGATGAGTACGAAGCGTTCGCAGGTGCAGCTGCGCAGCAGGTCGGTAAGCTTGAGAATCTGCTCTAAGTCTTCCTCTGGCTTGTTGTTCGCCAGCCACATCGTAGCCGGGATGCCCGCACAGACGATGAGGTCGTAGTGGCGTCCTTCTATTTCATGAATATTTTTGGAATTGTAGAAATCTGTATAGGAGTATTGCTCGCAGAGATTACTACCGACGAAGCCTGTGTAGCCGATAAGGGCTCTTGTTTTCATTTAGATCTTTTCTATAGATTTTACCGTATAGCGAGGCGATGAGCTCATCTCACGCAGGGCGAGGTTTAGGTACTTGCTCAGGATTGCCAGCACGAGGAAGACTCCCGAAAAGCCTGCACTCAGGAATACCATTAAGGTCGTCCATCCCTGTATGACATTAGAACTCGTTAAGTAGATATAGACCGCATATGAGCCACCGAAAAGCGTGATAAGAAGGAAGAGCATGGCTACGTAAATACAGAGCTTCATGCCTATGTTCGTGAAGTAGAAGAGAATATCGCTTCCCATCTGCATGCGCTCACTAAGACTGTAGTTCGAGCGTACTTTCTTATCTAGTGCGATCTCGATACATGTCTGCTTATAGCCGCCTAGGCTATGCTGGATCTTCCTGTAGCTGGTCTTATCCTTAAAGCGCGAAATCGCATTGAGCGAGCGGCGCGTGAGGCAATGTCCTAATTGCGTACTGAGATCAATATTCGATTCATGGTAGCGCTTCAGTAGGGAGTAGAAGAGCTTTGAGCTAACGGCCACATTATTCGATGGCTGTAGGGAGACGATGTCGTAACCTTCGCAACTCTTGTCGTACATAGCCTTCAGCATGTTGACATCATAAGGTATAGATGCGTCGTCTATTTCCAATACGAAATCTCCTATAGAGAAGTCGATCGCCACTTGCATCGCTCGCTCCACACCGTGACGGCGTGTCAAGGATATCAAGGTCAGACGCTTTTGTTCTTTATCGCGCGCAAAGTCTCGGATTTTTTCGCAGGAACGATCGTGACTACAATCATCCACAAGGATGAGTTCGAAATCGACGAAATTATCCTCGAGCATCGTCCAGAGACGCTGAAGTGTATCGCTGATGTGCGCCTCGTGATTACAGACGTAGGCTAGCGCTGAAATAAATACTTGTTCTTTATTCTTTTTCATTTTGTGAGAACCTCCTCTAGATCGTACATGGTGTTAAACTTTCCTGATAGAACGGATATAAAACGGGGGGAGCTGGAGAACTCCTTGATAATGGTGGGGCGCGAGTCGCTGATCTCCGATGCCTGTAAAATAGGCTTAATCGCGAAGAGTGACTCTTGGTAGTGCATGTCGATGTCATCATTGAGATAATGACGTGCCTGCTGCTTCATCTGTCTCCACGCCGTGCTGGGGCGCGCAGGGCAGAGATTGCAGTTCGCCAGACGATACGGGGTGCATTCTGGATTATTCTTCTGGCAGGGGAAAACAGGTAGCTCACCCACGCAGGTGAGGTGTGGTGTGTAGTGTACCGAGCTGAGACTATGGTAGCCCGAATAGCCGAAGGGCATGAGTGAGAAGAAGGGACCATCCATCACGGTGAGTCCTGCGTCGAGCACATTCTCCGACACATCGCAGAGGCAAATCTCGGCAATCTCATACTTAATGCGGAATTTTTCAAACCCGAAGAGATCCAGCACCTGATTCACAGAAGCATAGCTGGTGTTCAGGACAAAGGGCGCGCTACAGACACTGCCATCATCCATGCGTAGATCGTAGAGATCACCACGCTCTTCCACCTCCTTGATACGTACATTGTAGATCTGCTCTACATTGGTCTTGTCTTTTAACTGCTCGACAAACCACGCACAGATGCGCTTCGCGTCAAGAGAAAACTCCTCGGTGAGATAGCAGCCGTCTATCATCCCTTCCTTAAAGTACTTGGACGGATGGATGTGCTTGCAGGGGATGCCGCCAGCTTGGCAGAAAGTCTCGAAGTTTTCTGCGCTGGCGTAGGAGAAGTTTGACGCGACGGCGTAGATTTTCTCAAACTTCTTATTGATAGCAAAATCGTAATCGCGCACAAACTGCTGGTAGTAGCCAGCACTCTTCAGAGCCGTAGCGAGGCTACGCGGGTAGTGGTAGCCATTATGCACGCGAGCCTGATTGATATAGGAGGCGCGCTGGAAGGGTTTCGCATCATAATCTAGCAGCGCGATCTTGCTCTGAGGGTACTGATTTGCTAAGCGGTGGGAAATATACATTCCGTATATACCCGCGCCTAGAATAATGTAATCAAACTCTTTTTTCATTTTGCTCTCTTGCTATTATAGTGTCCTAGTGTAAGTTTCATTAAATCGGCGATGATGCCGAAGTTCCCGCTCAGTTTAATCTTTGTCGGAGTCTTCCCTTTAGCTGGATAGCAGCGAGAGACGGGGATTTCTTTATGGCGACCTAAGCGCGGGCACTTAGCCGACATGTAGAACAGAAGTTCGTAGCCGCTGAAAATGTCACGGAAAATATCAAGCTTCTCATTCTCCAGCATGCGGCGCGAGATGGCGCGGTAAGCCGATGTCGTATCCGTCTGCCATGCTCCCGAGAGGAGAGTCTGCCATGGCGCGTGGATGACACGCACCGCAAACCAACGGGAAAGGGGGGTATTCACATGCTTACCACCGGGTAAGAAGCGAGAGCCCTGTACGAAATCATAACCCTCTTCAAGGCAGGAGATAAAGGCAGGAATCGCCTCGACTCCGTCCTTATTATTCCCGTCTATGGTAACGATGCCTTCATAGCCTTGATTGAGGATGTAATCGAAGCCCATGCGAAACTGCGCGCCTTGTTTCCCAGGTCCCGTCTTGACGAGCAGAGCCTTCACACCCATGGAGCGCAGGTAGTCGTGATCTGTTGAGCCGTCATTTGAACCACCGTCGAAGATGATGATATCAGCTAACTGATCCAGTCCCTGACTTTTCATATCGGCTAGTTGAGTGCGAATACGATCACCTTCGTTAAGCAAGGGTATCCCAACACAGTATTTAGTCGATACACGATCAGGAAAAAGATCATATATCTCGTAACTAGGCAATTCTCGTGGGCTGATTAATTTGGTCATTGTTGGTGCTTAGTGTATCATTAGCATAGGCGGGTGACAAGTCTGAAATTGGGAAGGGGCGTCTTTTTCATTTATTATGAGATAGCTCGATTTGAGGGCTAGAAAGGACTCAGAGTACTCAAGAATCTCGTAAAGGATAGGGGGAGAATTTCTGCGAGCGTCGGGCTAATTTTTTTTGATTTTTTTGCATCAATAGCTTGTCATTTGGCATCTGAAAAATACGTTACATACAAAATGTAGTGTATATGTGAATAAATATTAACAATACATTGTGAAAATGAGATTGACAGGATTTATCAGATAAGTTAAATTCACGACCGTCACGTACGTGGATTTTCCTTAATTTAAAACCTCCTATTTTTAACTGCACACATCACTATGGCTACATCTCAGAACACTCCCGATTCTCCCTCCGAAGATATGACAGGCGACCTGCTTGGTAACTTCGACATGGAGCTCACACCCGTGGAAGCAACAGAACCCAAGAAGCGCAAGAGTCCAGCGAAGCGCACCCGCGTCGCTAAGGTTGAAACCGCCGAAGCCGTAGCCGCTGAAGCAAGCACCAAGCTGCCAGAAATCACGCTAGACCTCACTAGCGAGGCAATCTCCGCCACGGAAGAAGTAGCACCAGAAGTGACACCAGAGCCAGAAGCTATCGTGGAAGAAATTGCCCCAGCCACCGCCCCTGTACCAGCAGCCCAGCCTATCTTAAAACTACGCGACGGTAGCAGCCTACAGCTCCCAGCGCGTAAGAGCCTCATCGGCGGACTCCGCTTTGAGCGACTCTTTTCCTCGGAGGACAAGCACCCATACTCCAGCTGCCTGTGGAGTCAGCGCGACATCACGATCAAGGACTGGAAGACAGGAAACACCATCTACGAACGCCTCGGCGTCGAGACCCCAGCACATTGGGATGAGAATGCCGTACGCATCACCGCAGATAAGTACCTCTTCGGCTCGACACCTGGAACACCTGAGTACGAATCAAGCTTCCGTAACATCTTCGACCGCATCGCGAACACCTACACCGTCTGGGGCTGGGAAGAAGGCTACATCGAAAGCCTCGAAGACGCCTCCGTCTTCAACGAAGAAATCAAGGCCATGCTCGTCACCCAGGTCTGGGCACCGAACTCCCCCGTCTGGTTTAACATCGGCCACTGGGAACAGTGGCGCTGGGGTCGCCCAGACCTGCGCGACATCTTCGATGGACATGGCTCGAAAGCCTACCACACGAAAGGCACGAGGGACAACCTCACCACCCATGACCTGAAGAGCACCTACGAATACCCCCAGTGCTCTGCCTGCTTCCTCACCGAAGTGAAAGACGAGATGGACGACATCCTCGCCCACCTCATGACAGAAGGCCGCGTCTTCGCCAGTGGATCTGGCGTCGGTGTGAACATCTCCTCCCTACGCTCCTCCTACGAACCCATCCGTGGGAAAGGGCAATCCTCAGGACCCATCAGCTTCGACCGAGGCTGGGACCGCATGGCAGGAGCTATCCGCTCTGGTGGTAAAACACGCCGTGCTGCACGCATGGTGCTCATGTACTCTGACCACCCAGACATCTTCGACTTCATCGCGGTGAAGCAGCGCCAAGAAGACGTGGCAAAAGTCATCCTCCGCGAGCACAACGTCCACCTCGACCTTATCAAGATCGCGGAGACAAAGCTCGTCACCGGCACGCCAGCCGAGCGCGCAGCAGCACGCGTCATCCTCGCGCTTCCCCTCGCGACAGAAGCCCAGTTCGACCCCCACATGGATGCCCTCCTATACGGAGAAACCCTCTCGAACCAGAATGCGAACCACTCCGTCTCCCTGAAGGGCGACTTCTGGAAAGCCGTCGAATCGAATGGGAACACCTACACACGCTGGGTGACAAACCCCAGCCACATCGTCCACACCTTCCGCGCGACAGAGCTCCTGCAGAAGATGTCCGAAGCCATCTGGGACAACGGCGAGCCAGGGGTTCATAACAACGACATCATCAACCTCTGGAACCCCGTGAAGAGCCTCGGTGAGATCTCCACCTCGAACCCATGCTCCGAGTACATCTTCCTGAACAACACCTCCTGCAACCTCTCCTCCTTTAACGCCTACCGCTTCTTAAAGAAGGACGAGAACGGACTGCCTAGCTTCGACGCTGATGCCCTCCAGCACGCCGCACGCCTCGCCATGGTCTGCGCCGACCTGAACATCGAGCGCGGAGGCTTCCCCATCCCAGAAATCGCGGACGGAACGTACCGCTTCCGCACCACAGGCATAGGCTATGCGAACGTCGGTGGCGCACTCATGAGCCTTGGCGTCCCCTATGACTCTGACGAAGGCCGCTGGATCTCCAGCCAGCTCTGCTCCTGCTTGACAGCCGCATGCTGGAGTGCCTCTGCTGAAATGGGACGCGAGCTCGGCTCCTACCTCGAATACGATGCCACGCAGAACGACCTGAAAGCCGTGCTGAACCTCCACGCCGTCTCGCAGCAGCTCAGCAGCCTCATCGGAAATGGCAAGTACACGGCGCAGCAGAAAGAAAGCATCATCGAAGAGCTCATCAAGAACGTGAAAGGCGACCTCCCCGAAGCACAGGGACTTGATGCCGCCTACGCACTGCGCTCCTTCATCAGCAGCTTCGTCGCACCGGAATCACTCGATACAGTCCGCGTCGCCCCTGCAAAGACCCTCGCGAACAAGGCACTCGAACTCTGGGTACAGACGACAAAGGACAATGCATTCCGTAACTCCTTCGTCTCCGTCATGGCACCGACAGGTACTATCTCCGCACCACTAGGCTGCTACGACGAAGGCACCACCTCCATCGAGCCTGACTACACCCTCGTCAAGTGGAAGCAGCTCTCGGGTGGCGGTATGATCAAGATGTTCAACCGCCTCTCCCTCGAAGCCCTCCGCACCCTCGGCTACTCAGAGCCGCAGGTACGCGAAGCCGCCTTCGAAGTCGCAGGCCTCGACGGACTCATCACCGCCTGCGGAGGAAACATCGAAGAAGCCATCACCCAGCTCCTCGCTGACCCCTGCTCCAAGGCAGCCGGCCCTGTACGTCACGCATGGCGTCGTAATGTACAAGCCTCCGTCGGACGCAAGGAAATCAAGGAAGCAGTCAGCTTCCTGTCGAACAGCGCGAACATGGCACTGTACAACGCAGATCAGCTCCTCGTCGTCAACGGCATGAGCCACGTCGAGAACATCCCCTGGCTCGACGAAGCCGACCTAGCCGTCTTCGACTGCTCCGCAACGAACGGCGACGGCGCACGCTCCATCTCCCCTGCGGGACACCTCCGCATGCTCGGAGCCGTGCAGCCCTTCATCTCAGGCGCATGCTCCAAGACCGTGAACATGCCCGTGAGCGCCACCGTCGAAGACATCTATGACTCCATCCTCATGTCTCATGAATACGGAGTCAAGTGCATCGCCCTCTTCCGCGCAGGCTCGAAAGCAAACGCCGTCTACATGGTCGACACCCCCGAAACACGCAAGTTCAAGGCCGACCACGTCTGGGAACAACTCGTCGCCAGTGGAC
>CAYJNX010000072.1:0-11063 GCA_964371525.1 uncultured Akkermansia sp.
GGAAGCCTCTGCTACCATGGAGTCAGGAATGCTTGGTACTTGTGCTGCAGCAGGTACTTCCGTGGGCATGGCTACGGCTGGTTCGGGGTCAGGTTCTGGGCTAGCCGCGGGTTCAGGAGTAGCAGCGGCAGCAGCAGCGGCGGCAGCAGCGGCGGCAGCTTGCTCTTGCTCAAATTGTGCCATCTGGCGATTGTATTCTTCCATCTGGCGGTTGTACTCTGCTAGATTGCGTTCATACTCGGCTTGCTCCTCCGCGCTGTGTGCTGCTGCGGCATTCGCAGTGGCGTTGGCAGCGGGCGTTTGCGCGGGTGTAATAGGCTGCCCCGCGGCGGTGAGAAGTCTCATTTTTGTTTTAGGAAGCGCGCTCTGTGTAGTTGGGCGTAGGATACGTGACTTGGGGACTTTATCGAAGGGAGTGCTCATAGTAGGAATTTTCGTTCGTGGGTGACTGTACTAAATAGCATAAAATGGCGCAGTTGGCAATCATGTAATTGCAAGCCAGAACTCTTGGGGTGAAAAAACAGGTCGCAGATTAGTTTTTCTGAGGGTACTGCGTGGCTTCTGCCTTCTTGACATAGCGACGATACAGAGCTCCCTGTTCATTCGCTGCGAATGGTGCTTGCCAGCTATCATCGGGCGAAATTTCCAGTCCACGCAGGAAGTCGCGCTGCTCAGTTGCAATGCGTAGTAATTCTCTGAGACCAGGACGCTGTATCCCGGTGAGGGTTCTAGGCGCTCCTCCTAGCCAAGTGTGGTTGAGGTAAAGAGCCTGATGCGCGTGCATACTTAGTCCATAATCGAGCATGGAATAGGCTTTTTCAATCTCATTGTTGCTCAGAGCTTTTAAGCCCATGGAGAGAAGATTCAGTCCATATGGAACGTGTGGCTGAATTAGGAGCACGGGATCTGTGCCGCCGCGTGGCATGTAGCGGCGCATGTACTGCTCGTTTTCTTCAAATCGACCTAAGAACGAGTTAATCTCGACTAGGTGGAGAAGGTTGAAAATATTCTTAGGGTTTTCTTCTAGGGCTGCCTTCAGATAAGCCGTGGCGCGCGCCGCATGCTCATCATCAGCAGTGACGGGATAATCTTGTAAGTAACGTTCAATAATAAAGTAATCAGGATAGCTGTCAAGGACAGCTTCGTAGCTCTCTTTTGTCTCAATGCTCTTCTCTTTCGATTGCTGGTGGAATGCCCACTGCTTAAAGTAAGGAGGAGTGATGATCATTGTCTGATAAGCTGTCAGCACGAGAAGGCTGAGGAGGGATAACAAGAGTGCCATGCGCCCTTTCGCCCCCTGAGCACGCACAAGGAGTGGCTTTTCTTCCATCCACTGGCGGTCGCGCCCTAGTAACTGCAAGATCAGGTTGCTGCGCTTTCTTTGTACAGGAGACGCGAGTATACCTAAGCAGAAGGCTGTCGCGGCTGCTAGAGCGAACTGATGCCATACAAAATCGGTGATAGAAAGTAGGGCAAACCCGATGAGCATGAAACATGCGAGAGCCACCGCAAGGCGTCGCTCATGAGTAGGTTCTTCGGCGGTAAGTAAAAGGGCTGCTTTTGTTAAATGGATGACGATTAGTACTATGACTGCAAGAAGAGAGAGTATCCCGTAGTCTGCCCATAGCTGGAAGTACTCATTATGCGCATAATTAGGCCTAGCCCATTCGTTGAAGTAGGGCGCGATCTCCCACTGCGATGCACCCGCACCGAAGCCTGTGATCGGTGCATCTGGTAGTACTTGGATTAAATTGTTCCATATCATTGTACGCAAGTGGGTATCGACGTCTGTCACTGCTGCCATCACAGTAGTGCCATAGATGAAATCATAAAGAGCCATGACGGTAGCTATGATGAAGCCAAGACCGAAAATACCATCAAACCAGCTGACTTTTCCTCGTGTGAAGAAGCGAATTAAGAACCAGAGAAACCACCCGACGGTCAGCACAACAGGCGCGAGAAAGTAAATAGCGCGTGTCCCACAATGGAAAGAGAACACGATGGAGATAATGCCAAGAAGGGTATAGATAATGCCCGATAGCTGACGCGCCCAGATGCTATACCAAATCAGCGCAGCGCCACCCAGTAAGAAGAATGCGCCAGCGAAGTTCTTATACAAGAAGAGTGAGACGTGGCGCGTCTGCTCGCCTGCCAGCCCCATCTCAGGACGCCCTAAAATACTCAGACTGATCTCTGATTTATTCATGATGAGCCAGTAAATCATATTCAAGACCAGAGCTAGGCTCAGCATACGCACCATGAGTGTGCCCACTCTCGGCGTGGGGGCGAGGTAAACACCTGCGAGGTAGAAAACAATACAGCCTATGATGATACCCATATCTGCATAGGCATCAAAGGTGGAATAGCTCGTGGATGCTCGCATGAGGAGATAAGCTCCAAACGCAAGAGATACCCACGAGACGGCAGGGAGCTCTACTAGCCTCTGTCGCTGCACGAGCGCGATTAATCCGAAGAGGATGACTGCCCAGAGCCCGATGAGAAGCGGGGCTTGGCTGTAAGCCTGACTATCTGCTATAGCCATGGAGGCTATCCAGAGAAAGAGCATGATATAAGCAGCTAGGCGACCCCAGCGGCCTTCAACGAAACGTACAACGGGAGTTATCTCCTTTTCCATGAGTTGTATGATAGCAAAAGATTAGCACAGATGCAAGCGCGAAGGCTGCGCTAGGCATAATCGCGTCGCCCGAAGATGGCTGAGCCGACGCGGACGATGGTCGCACCCTCTTCGATAGCGACGGTGAAGTCGTGGCTCATCCCCATGGATAATTCATCTAAACTCAGTGGACCACGAGCTCGTAATTCCGCAGCAAGCTCACGCAGGGCTGCAAAGGCGGGACGCGAATCCTCCGCCTCATCACTGGGGGCGGGGATGCACATGAGTCCACGTATATCGAGTGATGGCAGTGAGGTGAGCGTATCCCACTGCTCGCGTAATTCATCAGTGGAGAAGCCATGCTTGCTCTCTTCTCCATCGACATTCACCTCGATGAGGATGGGAGCGACGACTCCTAGCTCGACGGCGATGCGCGAGATTGTCTCCGCGAGTCGCATCGAGTGTACAGCCTCGATGAGGACGAAGCCCTGCTGGAGAGCCTTGCGAACCTTATTTCTCTGGAGCGGTCCGATGAGATGCCACTGAGCATCGGCGGGAAGCTGTGGGATCTTGTCCATCGCCTCTTGGAGCTTGTTCTCGCCGAAGAGTCGGTGACCAGCATCATAACTCTGCATGATGTCGCTACAGGGGAAGGTCTTGCTGACGGCGAGTAGCTTCACGCTTCCAGCTGGGCGCTGGGCTCGCTGTTCGGTCTGAGTGATGAGTTCGCGTATCTCAGAAAGATGCTGGGAGATGTACATGTCAGTACGATACCAAGTGTGGACGGCTCTGCCAAGGATTTTTTCTTTCTGAAAAATAAACAGTGGCTCAGTCGCGATGACTGAGCCACTGTCGTATAAGAATGTATCTTAGTGCGGGAGCTTACTTGCTCTCTGTCTCGGCAGATGTCTCGGGCTCAGGGCTGCGTTCCTCTTTCTGCTTAGCAGTTTTTTCCATAGGAACGGTTTTCCATTCTTGCTTGTCCATGCGCTCATCTGATGCCTGTCTATCATTAGCGGCACTCACCATGAGTTCACGTCCCATGAAGGGCTGACCATGGAGAACCTCTGCGGCTTGGCGTGCTGCGTCGGTGTGGCGCATTTCAACGAATGCGTAGCCCTTGCTGCGATAGGTGCGTGGGTTGTAGATGATTTCGATGCTCTTCACATCTCCGAATCCCTTGAAGAGATCTTCCAGTTCGCTTTCGTTGACCTCATAGGAGAGATTACCTACGTAGAGTCTTCCATTGCGAGTAGGAGGTGTGGAGTTCAGACGACGACGCTCAGATGTGCCGTTTTTTGCTGGGCGAGGCTGGCGAGGTGTGCGGGTGTTATTATTAGTTCCCTTTTCTTGCTTCGCAGGCGTAGCTTTCTTAGGGGCTTGTTTCTTTTTACCTATTCCGAAGAAACCTAAAATGCGCTGGAGTAGCGAAGGCTTCGTGGCTGTGGCGTTATCGGGGCGGGGCATGCGTTGGTAGCGGCCGCGGCTCTGATAGCGATTCTTGCGGCGGCGGGCTCCTTGACCCTGTCTACCTTTTGTGTAGTGTTCTGACATAATATTATGGCTTTTGTGGGGGGTAAGTGACTTATAAGTGAGTTTTACCCAGTTGTCTCTCGGTGAGTGGTTTTCACACCCACTCACCAGTCAGGCAAAATGATACTAGGTTCTAAGCATGAATCAAGCTTAAAATGCTATTCCTGAAAATTGCTATTTAATAACTAACGCTCGATCTTTGTATTGCTTCCGCTCCAAAGAAGTAAGTTTAATGAGTTTACTGAGGCTGCTCTTCCTTTTATACTTAGACTATGAGTGATTAATAATTTTTGAAATTTCAGATACGTGGCTTTTTTGATACAACTGGATACTTATTCAAGTCAGGAGTTTAGCGTATAGTTATTACTCGCGCACGCGCGCGCGAGTATATATACTCACTATACTCACTCACCGAAAATCGCTCCTTTCGGGCTGTTATGTCTTGTTATTTGTGTGTATGTTATACGAATTGTCAGCTTTTTATGTTTTTTTCTCAGAAATCAAGAAGTATTTTACACTATTTGAAAGATTTTCTTGACATAGTTGGTGTATTGATGTGTACTAAGTGTACAGGAAGTGTCTCGATATGTCTCAAGTTGAAGGTAGAAAATTTAGTGGGAAGCATCCCCACTCTATAGGCTCTAAGAATAGAGTCACGATACCTGCGGCTTGGCGTGATGGGATATCATCTCGTATCATGATGATAACCAGTAATAAAGGTAAATATCCTGTCGTGAAATGCTTCACGAACGAAGGCTTAGAAGAGCATATTAACAAAGGTGCCCAGAAGGCACTTGCAGCGGGACAGAGTGAGGATGTGATCGAGGAGTTCATCGAAGGCATCTATGCTGACTGTTTCGAAGTCGATCTAGGTGCGCAGGGAAAAATCGTTATCCCAAGAGCGATTCTAGATCACCTGAACTATCCTTCCGAGATAGACAACAGCTCCGCGCTGTTCGTAGGCTATGGGAAATTCTTCCGCATCTGGCATCCCGATCATTTCAAGGAGCACAGCGAAGAGGCTAAGAATGCTGCTGGAGACAGCAATGCTAAGTCACTCGCGAACCTGTTCCGAATGGATTAGTCCATTTTTACCCCTTTTTACTTCATCACAATCTCCGAACCCAACAAAGTTATTCACAATCGCATAGAAGAGTTATTCACAATCATGAACGCACCTAGCAACAGCTGGGGAGCATCCTCTGCTCCAGAGAGTACCGCGTATCGCGTCGTCGTCTGGGCTGAGGGGAGCATCCCCGAAGAGCTTCTTTCCCAGTGGCAACAGAAGCGTAAGAGCCTTCTCCAGAGCATGCAAGATGCTGGAGTGAAGGGGGCTCGTGGTCGTTTGAAAACTATTGAAAGTGAACTGGATAGTCTTTCGTTGGATCTGATCGAAACACCTTTGCTTACAAGCTCATCCGATGCCCCTTTGTGTACGCGCGCGGGTGCTGACGCGCCTCTGCTGCGCGACATCGCAGGAGTGCTGGGCTACGAGCTGCACGGCGACGCGCTCATCCTGCTGCTAGACTTGCAGGGCGAGCAGAGTCTGCCTGAGCTCATTGAGGTCTGCTTGGCGGCACTCGCCACAGCTGCCCCGCAGGGCTGGTGCTCCGCACCGCTTATCAAGGCTCTTCCCGCCGAGCAGGCGTATCATTTGCAGCAGGAATGGGGCGCGAGCGACGCGCTTCAGCAGTCATCATCGTCTGAGGCATCGCAGTGGCAGCAGCTCGCGGATCGCTTCCAGCACTTCACCGTCATGGCTGAGGAGGCGAGCGATGCGCTGCTCGCCTCGGAAGGAAAGCTTCTCATCGACGCGACACTCGGAGGCGGTGGTCACACACAGCGTCTTCTAGAAAAGGGCGCGCAGGTCTGGGGTATAGATCAAGATCCCGTGGCGCGCACGGCGGCACGTCAGCGTCTTGCTGGCTTCGGTGATCGCTTCCGTGTTCTGTCGGGGAACTTCCGAGACATCAGTGATCTGCTCCGAGCGGAAGGGGTGGAGTATGTAGACGGCATTCTGGCTGACATAGGCATCTCTTCACCTCAAGTGGACTGCGCGGAGCGCGGCTTCTCCTTCATGCAGGATGGACCACTGGATATGCGAATGAATCCCGAAGCCCCCTACAGTGCTGCTGATCTCATCGCTCAAGAGAGCGAGAAGGCTATCGCCGATATCCTGTGGCAGTACGGAGAGGAGCGCGCGAGTCGCGCCATCGCTCGTCGCATCGTACGCGAGCGAGACATCACACCCATTACCACGACGAGCCAGCTGGCGAATATCATCGCCTCTGTCCTCCCGCGCAAGGGGAAGCAGCATCCTGCCACGCGCAGTTTCCAAGCCCTGCGCATCGCGGTGAATGACGAGCTCGGAGCTCTGCACACCTTGCTGGAAGAGGGCATCAAGCATCTGCGCCCCGGTGCACGCATGGCTATTATCACCTTCCATAGTCTCGAAGACCGCGCTGTGAAGCGATTCTTCGAGCGCATCACGAAGCCTGAGGTGGACAGACCAGAGTGGCCTGCCCCTCGCCCTAACCCCGAGTACTGCGCGAAGCTTGTTAATCGCAAGCCGCTCGTCGCCAGTGAGCAAGAATTATCTATCAATCCCCGTTCTCGTAGCGCTAAGCTGCGTATCATCGAAAAAATCTAACCCCATATTAAACCCATGTCAACCATAAGCGAAAAAGCAATCTCACGTCATCAAATCAGCGTCGCCACCTGCGTGTGGATGATCGTTGTCGCCTTCATCATCGCATGTGGCGGTGTCGACTACGCGCTGGTGAAAAATGACATCACCGCCATACGCATCGAGCAGGACAAGCTGGAACGCCTCACGGCGAATGCCCAGATGTCTGCAAGCATGTATCATGCGAGAGCGAATGAACTCACGCACCGCTGGACCATACTAGACCGTCTCAGCCAGACAGGATCTGAGCTACAGGCTATCAGTATAGATCAGATAGAGACTCCACATTCTCAAGAGGATTCCGCGCTGTCCCAGCATGACGCGCGCATGCTTCCTCGTACTGCCCCCTATTTAGTCACTCCTTAATGTCTACGACATCTCCTTACTGTAGTGTTACACAATTATAACAACCAATGGCGATTATTGCTGCTGTGCGGATGCGTTCTCGTATCCGCTACAGCTGTTATATCGCGTTTGGTTGAGTTGCACTTCGGAGGAGAAGCGACGCAGAATCTCTACACGGGGGAAGTCTCCGTGCGACAGGAGCATATCCCTGCGCAGCGTGGGATCATCATGGATAGGCGTGAGGAGATCCTGACAAATAATATTCAGAACTGCGAGCTCATAGGTGATCGCTATCATCTGCGAGATATAGACCGCGTCATTGAGGCCTTGAGTTACAATCAGGCCATCTATGATCCCGAATGGCTGGGTGCTACAGAAAAAGACAGAGAAAAACTCATCAGCACCTATGAGCAAAGGCTCAATAAGCAAGTGAAGCGTAAGCTTACTGAAGAGGAAAAAGAAGAGCGACGTCGTCAGGCAGCACTGAATACGAAGATGAAAACGGAGATTTACAAGCCGGACATGCGAGATCTCTATTTTGATCTTCACGACCAGCTTGTCTCTGAAATTCTCTATCCCTATATAGGGCATATGTCAGTCATCGTGAATGATGCCACGACACATAAAAGAATTAAGCGTGCTATCAAGAAAGAAGATATCATCGAAATGATAGCCCAGAGAGCGACAGAGGCCTATAATGCTAAGGCTCGCGCAGAAGGTCGACCTACACGCACGGTGAAAAAACGCATCGTCATCGCGAAGGCTCTCTCTCAGGATCACGCCAATAAGCTGCGACAAGCATTGAAAATCTCACGCATAGCAGGGGTGTCGATAGAGATCAACCCAGAGCGTTCCTATGCTGAACCTGAGCATTTAGCCCATGTAGTCGGCTTTGTGAATGCGGAGAATCACGGGGTGAATGGCATTGAAGCGCGCTTCGAGCACTATCTATCTGGCTCACCGGGTGTGCGAGAATATCGCGCGAATAACCGCGGGCAGATCATTCCGAATGCAGACGACCGTTACCTCTCGGCTAGACCTGGATTGAACGTGCAGCTCACCATAGACATGCGCATCCAGAGCATCGTCGAAGAAGAGCTTGATCGTGCACTGCGTGATTACAAGTCGCCGCGAGGCTGCATCATCGTCATGAATCCGAAGACGGGTGATATCCTCGCTATGGCGAGCCGTCCATCCTTCGATCTGAATAGTAAAGATCTCATCACCGCCACGGGACGCAGTCCTAGAAATAACACTCTTGGGGTGAATGGGGCTGCACTCACGGGCGAGATGAACTACGCGACACAGACACGCTACGAACCTGGCTCCACCTTCAAGGTGATCGCCATGGCAGCCGCCTTAGATCAGAATAAGATCTCACTAGAGACCCCCATCGACACGAGCCCCATCCACGTACCTGGCGGAAAACCAGTCAGCGACGGAAAACACCGCTATGGAGTCCTCCCCGCATGGGCCGTGATGAAGAAGTCTAGTAACCCCGGTACGCTCGTCATCGCTCGCACCGTCGGGTGGAAGGTATTTAAGAACTACATGGATGCCTTCGGGGTGACGAAAGCCATCCCTCTGGAAATTCCTAATGGTGGTGCATGCCGCATGGCTGATCCATCAGTACCTATTAATTTCTCGCGCATCTGCTTCGGCTATTCTATTGACTTATCCCCCCTCCATATGGCAATTGTCTACTCGACTATTGCGAATGATGGGCTGCGCCCAACCCCACGCCTCGTGAATAAAATCATCGACTCGAATGGCCGAGTATTCGACGAATGCAAGCCACCAGAACCAGTCGCCGTGATTAAGCCTAGTACCGCACGCAAGCTCCGAGAAGCGTTATGCTCTGTTACTGTGCTCAAAGATAAGCATGGACGTGGTACGGCTGTCCTCGCAGGTATCCCCGGATTCAAAGTAGCAGGTAAGACTGGCACGGCAAAGAAAGTGAAAGAAGGTGGCCGTGGTTATCACGAAAATCTTTACACTGTCTCATTTGCTGGTATGATCCCTGCGGACAAACCTGAACTAGTCATTATGACTGTGATCGATGAGCCACAGTACGCCAATGGTATGGGAATAGGTGGCGGTACAGTAGCCGCTCCGATCTTCCGTACTGTAACAGAACGACTCATCGACCTTCTTAATCTCGAGCCAGATGATCCCATCGCCTTCCGCGAATATAGAGATAACCTTCGTAAAACAGCCTCCACTCCATCAAATTCCTCCCCCACATCCTCAGATCATGAATAGCGATACACTTTTTTCCTGCCTCAGCCAGTGCAGCAGCACAGGGACAGCCCCTGAAGAAATCACTCATCTCACCGACGATAGCCGTGAGGTGATAGCAGGGGCATGCTTCGTCGCCGTCAAGGGCTGCAACTTTGACGGACACGACGCCATTAGCTCCGCGATCGCGGCTGGTGCGAGCGCCATTGTCGCTCAGTGCCCACCCACAGATGCCGCGCGCTCACAGGGAGTCTACTGGCTAGAAGTTCCCGACACACGTCAGGCGAATGGTCAGCTCATTAGCCAATGGTACGGTGAGCCAAGTAAGGATCTCATCATGCTCGGCGTGACTGGGACGAATGGGAAAACCACCGTCAGTTATCTCTGTAATCACATCTTCCGCAGCTCGTGGCAGCGCGCAGGTCTTATCGGTACGATTATCACCGATGATGGCGAGAAGCGTCAGGCATCGTCGAATACGACACCGGGCAGCCATCAGCTCCAGTCTCTGCTGCATCGCATGCTAGAGAACCGCTGCCGAGCCGTAGCCATGGAAGTATCCTCCCATGCACTCACCCAGCGTCGCACCGCAGGTACGCAGTTCAGCGTGGGTATCTTCATGAACCTCACACAGGACCATATGGACTACCATATGGATATGGAAAGCTACTATCAGGCAAAAAAGCAGCTCTTCCTTGACCTCGTCGCGGAAGGTGCTCGTAAGGCGATCGCTGTGATTAATATAGATGACAGCTATGGTCGTCGTCTCAGTGAGGAACTCTCCCCACTCATGCGCGTGCGTACCTTTGGTCTATCGGAAGATGCCGACTACTGCGCTCGTCCTAGTATCGTGTCGCTGAAGGGAAGCCAGTATGAGCTGAATTATCAGGGGAAGAAGTACCTCGTGCGCACGCCCCTCATCGGTGATTTTAATATATCTAACAGTCTTGCTGCCATCGTCGGCTGCTCCGCCGCTGGCATACCGCTGCGCGACGCGATCGCCTCTGCGGCACACACACCGCAAGTACCTGGCCGACTTGAGCTAGTCAGTAGTGTGAACAATGTGCAGGGCTTCGTCGATTACGCCCACACGCCTGATGCAGTAGAAAACGTCTGCTCGACCATGCGTCGCCTCTGCCGCGCGGGTCGCCTCATTACCGTCTTCGGCTGTGGAGGAGATCGTGACAAGGGCAAGCGCCCTCTCATGGGCGAAGCCGCTGCTCGTTACAGTGATATCTGCATCGTCACCAGCGATAATCCTCGCTCAGAAGATCCAGAAAGCATCATTAATGACATCATGCCTGGCATCCCTAAGCCGAAGCAGCAGCGCATCACGGACCGAAAGGAAGCCATTTGCGCCGCTCTTGAGATGTCGCGCCCCGGTGACGTCGTTCTCGTCTGCGGTAAGGGGCATGAGGACTATCAGATCTTTGGAGAAGAGACCATTCATTTCTCCGACTTAGGCACGATTAATAACTACTACCGTGAGAAGAATCCAGAAGGTCTCAGTACACCTTCACGCAAGCCACGCGAATTCGATAGAGAAGGCGGAGAGGGGGATCGTGACGGTGATCGCGGCTTCCGCCGTGATCACCGCCGTGATGACCGCCGTGATGACCGTCGTGACTTTGGTCGTGATGACCGCCG
>CAYJNX010000073.1:0-11046 GCA_964371525.1 uncultured Akkermansia sp.
GCGCTTCGCACTATCTCCAAGAATGGTGCTTATAATACGCTGAAAAAAGCAGGCATCCTCTATTAATTCTGTTTTTTTTGAACAGATGGTCTCCCAAGGTTGTCTATTAAAGTAGACAGGGAGACCGTAGGACGGTTCCTCACGAACGCGAGATGAATCTTCGAGAGCTAGAAATGGCCTGTCTATACACACTAGAAAGGAACAGGCCATGGCCGCTAAAAAGACAAAAATCGCACTCCGCATCAACGATGAGAATCCAAACCACCACCTCTGGAACAACCGAGGCGTCTGGTGGTGTCACGTAACAGTTCATCGCTCGGACGCAACTGCCGAGCGTCTCCGATTCTCTCTTAAAACAAGGGATATCGAGAAAGCAAGAACACTGAGAGATCGCATCTTCAGCGATATTCAGGAACGTTTCGGAATGGCTAACTAAGCCACGTGCGTAAACTCTCAAGAATTTACCTCAATATACTTTTATAAAAGGTCGCAGTAGTGATACTGCGGCCTTTTTTCTGACTTCGTCATTGTGTCAGTCGAAAGAAACAATGGAGCGTTGTTTTGGAGATGTATGTTAATCTCGTTTCCTTGCCTACGGCTCGTCAAGCATATCGGATGATATGCTTGTCGCTTGGGTAGCTAGTTCGCTTGTTCTCGCGTCTTCTCTGCATGACGCTATCGCGTTTTCAGCGGTGAGAAAAGTGTCGCGCTGTCGCGCGCGGTAGTCGGAGCGTCAGTTTCGGGTGTGGAAGCCATGCTGGGTTTGCATGGCGGGCGCGTGTGGCTTCAGGATGTAAGAAACTGACGCTGCCATGCTCTGCGAGCATGGCTTTTCTTTCTGGGCTCTGCCCAGACCCGGCAAGGACGCCGTCCTTGCATCCTGTTTAAGGGCAGTGGCCCTTAAAAATCCATTTATGTGTCGCTTATGGGTATTTCGTCACCTATATAATGAAGACAATGTGTTTGATGTGTTCATTATGAGTAATATTGTCTTTACCCTTTATGTTGCTGTCGCACTACTGCTTGCACTGAGCGACTGCACCCATGACTCCATGGGCTGCGCTGAAGATTTCGACACTCAGTGGGCTATCCTCTGGAAGGATGACGCTCCCCTGCTCTATGCTAAAGGGGTAGTGCTCCGCCTGCCATATGCTGCTGCCCGCCTGCTTGATGAGTGCTTCGCAGGCGCACCAATACATGTAAAACTCCTCGGCACTCGCTCCGCTCTCTAGGAACTGTAGGTAACAGTGCTCTGGCATGATACGCTTCGCGATGCGGGGGAACTTCCGCTGTTTCATTAGCTCAATGTCTATACCTATGGGCTGTGTATCGAAGGCTATGGCGATATAATCTCCCGTGTGTGACATGTTAAAGTGCAGCTGTGGATGCTCGGGTAGGTAGGGCTTTCCCTGTTCATTGTAGGCGAAGTGGACTTCTGTCGCTGAGAGGTGTAGTCGCTTCGCTATTTCTTGCTTCAGCAGGCTGCGAAGGAGGAGATAGGCGCGTCCCGCTGTGCGATAGCGTGCTTTCTCTATCTGGTCGAGCTGCTCAATAGGTAGAGTTATGCACGATTGGCAATCATCGATGTGAAAAAGTGAGTATTCCATCGTGATCTATGGCTTATTCGCGCGAAAGAGTGGCGAGAAGCTATGCGCCTCGATGAGTGCATCGCTGTCACCTACTTTTAGCTGCATGTTACTGGAGTCGATGAACCAGAGTTTGTCCTCTGCGCTGACTTCTGTGTAGAAGTAGGGCTCGCCTGTGCTCAGGATCACGCCTACGAATTCGGGGGAATTATGCAGATAGTGGCGCAGCATGAGGCTCATCTCAGCGAGATACAGGCGTCCGACTCGTTCGCTGAACCACTCGGAGTAGAGTTTCTTCGCGCGCTCATGCTTCGCGCTCGCTTCTAGCCAAGAGGTATCGCGGAGCTGGATTCCTGTTTTTTCTTCCAAGGCTTTGAAGCTCGCTATGTCGTTTCTCAGTTGCTGGGAGAAGGGGAGTCCTACTTGCATGGGCTTGCTATGTGCCATTATCATCTCAGCGATTGTGTGGAAGAGATGTGCCTTGTAGAGGGAGTTGATACTTCCTGTTCTGTAGCGAAGGATGTTTTCGAGGCTTTTGACGAGGTTTGTAGAGATGAAGAAGTCCTCACGGTTCATGCTGAGATCTTTCAGCGCGTAGCCGAAGTAGAGTTTTTTCAGCTGCATGCGCGGGCTAGGCTGGATGTGCTGTGTGCGCTTCGCGCCTGCTTGCGCGCGTGGGTCAAGTTCATCTAGCTCTACTTGCATCTTGTCGTTGGAATCGAGTTTTGGCTCTGATGTGATGAGCCAGGTTTCTTTTGTCTCAGGGTTGTGCAGCTGGTAGTAGGTGCCTAGCAGGGGGCGTGACTGAAAGATGTTCTCCATGATGTTCACCTGTACCATGTTCGCAGGCTGATGGATGTTAAAGCTAGGGCTCTTTCCTGCTAGCTGGGCTTGGAGACTCTGGAGTTCTGCTGCCGTGAGTTTCGTCTGCTGTAGCCCTATGAAATCGCTGAGACTACTCTCGCGGGGTAGGTTTTTTCCCAGTGTGGAGATGGCGAAGCCTCGCTTGTAGTTCTGCGGCCTATAGCTGCGCAGCAGAAGCGTGAATTTTTCGTAGCTTTCAATATCACGGAGTGATTCTTCGAGCTTGATCAGTGCGTCAATATCGCGTTTGAGAAAGCGGAGCTCCTGTAGGCGCGTGCGCATGCCCGCGGCATAGCTATGATCTAGTCTATGGATTCGCTGGAGGAGCTGGAATTCTTCGAGTCGCTCGGCTAGTGCCTCCATCTCCTCTCTCACGGCATTAAGGTCCTGCGTGAAACTACCGTTGAGTTCAGCCTTCTCAGGGAGCTCTCGCATGATTTTCTGTAGGGTGTAACTGTGCAAGGATATGTTCTGAGCCTTGCGCTTCTTCGCGAGTTCATCCCACTGGCGCAGGATGGCTAGCCCCTCTGGGGTATGCTTGAAGGAGTCTGAGCTGAGCATGCGTATCTCAGCGATGCTCAGGCTCTCCCACGCGCGTGTCGTGTTCTTCAGTGCGGTGAGTAGGGAGAGGGCGTCAGCTTGCTTCTTCTCCAGTGCTGAGAGATGGGCTTTTGCCTCCTTGATGGAGCGTCTGAGTGAGGGGTTGATATAGGAATTAAGCCCTATCTGCGCACGCTCTAGTTCTGTTCTGATGATGAGGGGATTATCAGTGATGAGGGCATGTTCTAGGTTCGTCTGCGCGAGGTTTGCCTTGTTATCCAGCACGAAGAGGATGAAGCCCAGCGTCGCGAGGCTGAGCATGCTCACGGATATAAAGAAGATTCTTCTATTGAGCTGATGTCGCTGCTTCAGCTCAGCGCGTATCTTCTCCGCCTGATCCTTGAGCTCCTGCTGGGCGACTTGGCTCAGCGTGCTTAAATCGCTCTCATCCCTCAGCTGCTTTTCTATCTGTCTCAGCCGTGTGCGCAGTGCGTCACGTGAAAGTTCATGAATGCTGGCGGGGGGGCGCTTTTTCGTTTTAGAGGGGGGGGCTTGGGCTGGACTGGAGGTGGGGCGATGGCGAGACTTTCTCATGGCTCAGAAGATGAATTAATCAATCGGAAATGCCAGACGAGGCTGTTATCTTTTTTCTCAAGCTTGTAGAGTTCTAGCTCATGGCTAGGGGTGGTTAGCTGCTCTTGCTCTAGTTCTCTCTTCGCGTCTTCGTAACGCTCCATGAGTTTGGCACTGAGGTAGGCGCGTATGTGCTTGCGTATCGCGACTCGTGTGTCCGTATCGGTGAGGAGTTCCGCGTATTGGGCGCGCAGCTGCTTGCTCTCGCTGGTGCTTCCTCGTGCATCGTCAGAGCTAAGCTGAAGTGATGGCATATCCGAAAGAATGCGGTTCATTTTCAGTGCTAAGTTTCTATCCGTGTAGCACTTGAAATAATCCATGATGAGCGTCTCTACTTCAGAAATGCTAGTCGAATCATCTAAGGCGAGGAGTATGTAGTAGATATTCGCGAGACTGTGAAAGCCTGTTTCTAGTGTATCTTGCTGGGTCGTGCAGCTATTCGCGATGATGTAAAACTCCTTCTGGAGTAGATAGTTGAAATTCAGATGCCTCATGTAGCGTACGGGATGTCCCATCATGGAGGATAGGGCGCTAGGCAGTTTGCTGATATGGGCAGAATAAGACAGTGCTTCGTTACGCGTTTCCAGCTCTTCGATGTTGATGATATTTCTAAAACCATCGATGCGCGGGATGTTGAGTAGGGATGTGCTTTCTAGCTCAATGACTTGATGGACAGCTTTCCATGGGTAGCGGAAGCCCAGTTTATCCGAAAGGCGAAGCTGGGGGTGTGGCTGCCATGAGTCAGGGGGGATGCATTCGAGATCCAGCTCGCGGATGAGGAGGTCTTCTACTGCGATTTTTTGGATAGGCTGGTAGTTATTTTTCGGAGCGAGTTTGATGCGTATACGCGGCACAAAGATGTAGCGATCCGTCGCAGGTGAGGAGCTGAGCTTGAGTGTAAGAATGGAGGGTCTTCTAGCGAATTGGAAATGATGGAACTTCGTGTTGGCTGAGAGTGCCATCTTGATAGATGGTGTGACTGTTCCCTTGTCTAAGAGGCTGAATGCGATGACATCTGGCTGCTCATCATGGTAGAACTTCACTGTGTACTTGCTGCGCTGAAGTCGCTGCACGAAGGGGGGGGCTGAGATAGGGTAGACTCCTATCTTTCCCTGATCTAGTAGGAAGGAATCCCTCTCGAAGAGGTTCTGCAAGATGAGCGGCAGCGTGTCACCTTCGTTGATGACAACGATGCTGCCGCTGTTGAGATGATTATAAGTGGTTAAGATATCGTCAAGCTGCTGTCCAGAGCTTTCATAATGCCTGTTGACCGGATCATGCCTGTCGAGAGCGTGAAGGTAACTGAAGAACTGAGGTTCATCAAAAAGATGCGTCAACTTGTGTTTGCTCAGCTCTGAGATGAGCTCATGACGCTGCTTCTCACTCAGCTTGCTTGCCCACTGGCGAGGAGGTGTATTGTAGGTGGCGTGCCGCAGGTAAAGGCGCACGAGTGGTTCGACTGGGAGTCCTACATCTAGGCTATAGCGGATAAGCTGCGTGATTGCTTTTTCATGGTCGCTCTTAGGCTCTCGGCACTTACGCAGCTGCTGAATGATGCCGTAGAGATGCTGGAATTTTTCCTGCAGGTAGGGCGAGCCCTGCTTGAGATTCATGAGGGAGAGGGCACTGAGTTCGCTGAGTACGCTGGCGGTTTGCTTAGGATCGTAATCTAAAGAGGCTAATATGCGAAGCTGCTCGTTAACAGACTGAAGGTCCATCAGAGTTTGTGATTCGTTAGAAGCGTAGAGTGGAGGGAGCGGTTCTTCGATATCTGGGGGAGTATGGATGTGCTCTGCGCCGTCGCTAGCGATGCTATCTTGCTTGTCGTCTGAATGAGAATAGATGAAACTAGCGACAAGGCATATGACACCAGCCATTACGAACATGATGTTAATGAGATTGTGTCGTGTTACGAATGGTTTCGCTTGCTGATAATTCTGAGCATCCGCAGGCTCCTTGTACTTATAGGGAACTTGAGTTAGCTGGTGTTCATCAAATTGTGCCGTTTCTTGGGGCGATGGCTTTTGTGATTTTTTAGTTGCTGGGGGGGCTGCTGCCACAGGCGTGAGCGTCTGGATGGGCTGCTGCTTTTCTAGCTCGGGCTTATCTGCGAGTATACTGGTCTCTTGGTGCGAGAGTATGCTCGACTTACTGCTCATAGGCGCAGGTAGTCTCTGGCTCTCCGCTAGTCTCGCGTTGAGCTCTTGCTCTCTCGTGATGAGGAGCTTGTGCTCTAGATGCAGTGTGGGGCGACCCGAGCGACGAGCTTTTCCCTCCATGGCTGATTCTTCGAGGACGGCTATGCGCTGGGTCTGAGCGAAGGTATCGCTAGGCACGCCTGTCGTTGTGAACGTGATGCCCCAGCCGCGTAGGTGTGAGAGCCAGTCGCTCTCTGCCAAGAGGTGAAGTATGTCAAGGCTGCGTGTGCCAGATTTTACTACGATAAGGCAGTCATGCTCATAGGGTGGCGTGATGAGGGCTTTCGCATTATACTTATGCCCCGTGAGCTCTTTCCATGTGCTCTGCTGATCTATCTCAGGCAGGAGGTCAGTGGAGAGTCGAGGCTCGCTGCTGATGTAATGAGGGTTCTCCTTCCACTCGGCTTTCCAGAACTGGTCGCGATAGAGACCGAGGATCACGGAGGCTGGTGTGGGGCGCGCCTTATTCGAGCGCAAGGCACGTACCTCATCTTGGGTGAGTGCTAGGTGATGCGCAATGTGGCATTCGCGCCCCGAGTAGTCAGCTCCTGCACTCTGAGTGCAGCTTAGGACATGGAAGGTCGCGCCTGCGCAGTCTAGGATGTGATAGGAGAGCTGAGGCCCCGAGATGAGCTTGATATCCTCCTTGAAGCCCGATATCTTTAGCAGCTTTTTCTCCAGCGCACGAGGTAACTGCTTACTACGCGCGACGACACCATAGCCCGATAGACCCGGGTTAAGTAAATCTGGTGCACTCGTGTAGATCAGCTGATAAGACATGCGAAAAGGAGAGAAAGAAGAACGTGATACTAGCTAAGCGGTGGAGTGGGCAGGAGCGCGGGCTCTATCTCATTGAGAGCCCAGAGCATGGGATCTGTCACATGCATGGGCTTCACCGCACCAGAGGCGGGACCGATGAGGGTGTTCCCCGCTTCATCTGTGAACTCAATCGGTGAGCTGCCGAGAGCTGATGCGGCGAAGTAGCGCACCTGCGAAGAAATCGCCTCCGCATTGATACAGATGTAGGGGCATATATTAAAGATGAGCTGGCGGAGGCGCGCCGAGTTCGCATCTACATTCTGAGGATGGAATATGCCATGGCGCACGATAGGCAGTAAGGGCTCTGGTCCTAGTAAATGCTGCCAGATGTCGAACTTCCCTATGATGAGCGCGAAGGGAATATCCAGTTTCTTCCCCGGTGGCATGTTCAGACGTGTGCGAAGACGCATCTCTGTCTCTGCGAGGAGTCGTCCCTGTCTGCCGGCTGGGTGGAGGCATCGCTTGAGCTGAGGATCTTTGTTATCCTGCAAAAGACTGCGGAATCCGGGGTTTGTCGTCGGGTCAAAGAGGTAGAGAATGCTCGAAGCGACCGCCAAGTGCTCTGCACCAGGGTGCTCTTCTCCAGATCTTCCTGGCTCGTAGCTCTCGCCAGCATTGTCAAACATCACGATGGAGTAAGACTTCGCCGCCTTATTCATATTGTAGACAAAGGGGCGCGGCATACTGACCTCGTGTCCATGTCTCCACACATTCTGGTAGAGGCTACCTTCAAGACGTGTCTTGCCAATGTAGGCGTCCTGCGGTGTGAGTGCCGTGAACAGGCGCGTACTCATGTCACTGAGTGGTGCATTCGCCAGAGGGTCTGCATCGCGGAAGGGGATATTAAAATCGCGTGGCAACTCTAACTCCAGCTGGCGGGCGAGGGCGGCTAGGTAATAGGTCTTCCCTGCCGCGGGTACACCTACGAGAGAGAAGATATGCTGACGCATGTGGTTGAAGAACGGAGGAAGCTTGTGATGGCAGAGCGGACAGGCGAACTCCGTGCAGGGAACTCCCATCTCATCTACTGGCAGACCCTGAGCGTTATTCTCCTTGACGACAAATCGCTGCTGCGCATCCTCGCCTAGGTACTCGTCACCGCAGAGATCGGGGTGAGATGCGATCGCGAGAGCATCCTTCGGTGTGAAGAGCTCCCAGCAGGAAGGGCAGCGAGAGGGGGTGCTGTCATCTGAGTGTCGCTTCTTCTGGATTTCCTTTTGCTGAGTCTTGTAAAAACTCAGCGAGTCGTAAATATCTGCGAGCTTGAAGGCTCGGTTATCAAGACCTCGGAAGGTGACGAGCGCGTCCTTAGGAAGAGATTCCGCCTCCTCCGTGAGCTTCAACAGGGAGAGGGGACCCTTCCAGAGATTTTCTGCTTGGATGTAAGCGAACCATTGCGAGGCTTCGAACTGATCAAACTGTGGTTTTGACTTGTCTGCACTATCTCCATACCAGCAGACGAGACAGGCACCTGAGATGCAGAGAAGGTATAATTCCTTAGATCTGATAATGATATCACCTGTGATGCGTGTGCTGTTGAGCGTGTAGCTGTCAATATTGCTATGCGGGAAAAACCTGCAAGTCCCTTCACGCTGAGCGAAAGAGCCTGCATTATTCGTACGCATGGCGAGGGGGAAGGTGCTACTTTCGAGCGCACCTATTGTCATGAAAGCACCGTCGGAGACGACGAGTTTTCGTGTGAGGCAATCGTAAATGTGGAGCTGCTTGTTCATGAGATCAGCGCAGGGGAAGATACCCTGTTTTTTCTGCATTTATCATAACAGAAATACTTATGATGGTCAAGCAATGTGCCTCATCTTAATAAAGGGGATAATAATATCGGATACAAAAGACGAGTATCATGGTGATGATACTCGTCTTCAGTATTTGAACTTAAGTTTGTTCTTTCTTCCCTTCTCTGAATCCAGCGAGGGAATCAAGGGAATGAATAGTAAATAGGGCGTCGTGCTTAGAGAGCCTTCAGCTTGCTGAGGATGGCATCTTTCGAGCCAGCGCCTACGATGGTGTCTACTACTTCACCATTCTTGAAGAAGATGAGGGTGGGGATGGAGCGTACGTTGTAGCGTGCAGCGAGAGCGGAAGCAGCATCTACATCGACCTTGCCGACTTTTGCCTGACCTTCTACTTCAGTTGCGATCTGGTCAATGATGGGTGCAATCATCTTGCATGGTCCACACCACTGTGCCCAGAAGTCTACGAGTACGGGAACGTCCGAGGCTAAAACCTCGCTATCAAAGTTGTCTTCTGTAATATTAAGAGCCATAATGGAATTTTAGATTAGCAGATCCACTTGCACTTGGCGATACTTTTTTGTGTCACCAGAGTGCAAGTTAGAATTTGTCTTAAAGTTCTTCGTCGAATCCTTCAGGTGCTTCTTCCTCTTCAGCAGGTGCATCGTCCTCTTCGGCAGGTGCATCATCCTCTTCAGTAGGCTCATCGTCTGCGTAGTCATCGTAGGCATCATCGCTTGATGTGCTGGCAGTGCCTTCTTCGATGGGGTTACCAAAGAATGCGGTCTGATAGCTCGTGCGCTCCTTCACCTGATCGATTTCGAACTGAATGTAGACGAAGTAACCACAGAGAAGTAGTGCGATAGAAAGGATGGTGAGAACGACTGGGTGATCCTTGCGGAGATCCTCCGTGTCGTCAGCTGCGGCTGGTTTGCCGAATCCAGCAGGCTTCGAGAAGCCAGAGGGCTTAGATACTGGAACGGTAGCCTTCGGCATGGCGGGTGAGCCCTTGTCGGCTGATCCAGCAGGAGCAGAAGGAGGCGATGGCTTGAAGCCCGAAGCCGGAACAGCTGCGGCTGCGCCTGGTGCGCCAGGTGTGCGAGGTGCTACTGGAGTTAATGGGCGTGTGGCGTTACCACCGAGCATGACTGTGCGAACAGGTGCTGCGGGCTTCGCTCCTGCTGGTGCGCTAGGAGGTACAGGCGCACCAGGTGCTGCGGGGGCGCTTGGTGGTGCCGGTGCACCGGGTGCCATGGGGGCACTTGGAGGCATAGGTGCGCCAGGAGCTATAGGTGCACTAGGTGGCTTGGGTATACCAGGTGCAGAAGGTGGCATAGGAGCACCCGGAGCCTTAGGGACAGAGGGTGGTACGCCTGGTGCTGATGGAGGAACGGGAGGTGTGGGCACCCCAGGCGCTGCGGGAGGCGCTGGGACTGGCGGAGTCGGAGGAGAAGACGGCGTGCTCATAGTATGATAAAATTGAAATCGCGGGTTGCGCGGATTTTTATTATACTAGATCAATAAAAGTGCCATTGCAAGCGAAAAAGAGGTGAGAGCTTGTTTTTTTGCTTTTTTGTCATAAAAAACATTTTTTTTACTAATTGAATTGACAAAATGGAGAAGAAAAACTACATTCTTCATATCAACTATTTTTGATATGAAGAAAAATGAATCAACAATAAGCAACGAATCCGCCGCCATGGGCTTCTTCGAGCGTTATCTCACCCTCTGGGTCATCCTCTGCATGATAGGAGGAGTTCTCCTCGGGAAATTCCTCCCAGTCGTCCCTGAACTGCTCGGAAAGATGGAGTATGCGAATATCTCTCTGCCCATCGTGGTGTTCATCTGGCTGATGATATACCCGATGATGCTGAAGGTGGACTTCGAGAGCGTGAAGAATGTGCGCAAGAATCCACAGGGGCTCTTCATCACGTGGGTGGTGAACTGGCTCGTGAAGCCCTTCACCATGTTCGGCTTCGCGTGGTTGTTCTTCTACGTGATATTCAGTGAGTTCATCACGCCTGACCTCGCGAAGGACTATCTCGCTGGAGCGGTACTCCTCGGTGCAGCACCCTGTACCGCGATGGTTTTCGTCTGGAGTCAGCTCACACGCGGGAACGCTGCCTACACCGTCGTGCAGGTCGCAACGAATGATCTCATCATCCTCGTCGCCTTCACGCCCATCGTCGCCCTCCTATTACAACAGGCAGGTGTGACTATCCCATGGGACACGCTGGTGATCTCCGTGCTACTCTTCGTCGTGATACCACTGGTAGGTGGTGTGCTCACACGTCGCCAGCTCGTGCGCAAGAAGGGACTCGCGTATCTGGAAAAGAACTTCATCCCGCGCTTCCAGAATCTCACCATAGGTGGCTTGCTGCTCACACTGGTGCTCATCTTTTCCTTGCAAGGGGATGTCATCCTGAAGCATCCGCTGCACATCCTCCTCATCGCCGTTCCTCTGACGATACAGACCGTGCTTATCTTCGCGCTCGCCTACTTCGGCAGCCGCGCGCTCAAGCAGCCGCATGAGATAGCCGCGCCAGCGGGGATGATAGGAGCGTCGAACTTCTTTGAACTCTCCGTCGCCGTCGCGATAGCACTCTTTGGTATTGACAGCCCAGTGGTACTTGCTACCATAGTTGGAGTCCTCGT
>CAYJNX010000074.1:0-10940 GCA_964371525.1 uncultured Akkermansia sp.
GGTGCTCAGGACGTGATCTCCCTCAGCTGGCAGGGTAAGACAGATAAGATGACATTCCTCGCCGACGCAATCGCTGGTTTCAATGTCATCGGTGCAGACGAAGGTGCTGAGAACGTTTTCGGTCTCGTTCTTCTTCCTACCTACCGCATCAGCCCTCACTTTGAAGCAGTATTCCGCTATCAGCTCTCCGCTGGCTCGAACGCCGCAAAGACCTACAAGCGTTACTACGACTATAACTCCACTTATGAAACATACGCTGACCTCATTCAGGGCTTCTACTTCGGTATGAACTACTACGTCGATCCGAAGAATGTAGATCACATGCGTGTGATGATGGGTGCTGAGTACATTAACTCCCACGGAACAGACAGCTCCGGTGACAAGGCCTACACAGGCTGGGCATTCACCACGGCATTCCGCGTCAATTTCTAATCCCCTAAAAACGGATTAAAAACAAAAAACAACAACCAAGAAAACATAACATTATGTTCAAGAAAATGCTCGTAGCCCTGGCAGCAGTAGCCGCCACCGCTCAAGCCGACGTCAACCTCACAGGTGCAGGCGCCTCCTTCCCTAACCCAGTATACCAGAAGTGGACATTCGACTACTCTGCAGAATCTGGCAGCAAGGTCACCTACCAGAGCCAAGGCTCCGGTGCTGGCATACGCCAGATCAAGGAAGGTACAGTAGACTTCGCAGGCTCTGATAATCCTCTCTCCGCTAAGGAACAGGAAGAAGCCGCCCTCATTCAGTTCCCCATGCTCACAGGTGGCGTCGTTGTCATCGTGAACATCCCTGGTGTGAAAGACGGTCAGCTGAAGCTCAGCAAGCAGGTACTCGCTGACATCTATCTGGGCAAGATCACGAAGTGGAACGACAAGGCTATCACCAGCATCAATCCTGGTCTCCGTCTTCCTCCTATCAAGATCACCGTAGCACGTCGTTCCGACTCCAGCGGCACATCCTTTATCTTCACAAACTACCTCACCAAGATCTCTCCCGAGTGGAAGGAAAAGGTAGGTCAAGGACCTAGCGTCGCATGGCCAGTAGGTATCGGCGGCCAGAAGAACCCAGGTGTTTGTAACATCGTAGCTCAGAACAAGGGCGCGATCGGCTACACCGAGTTCACCTACGCTGTCGAGGGTAACATCGCTTGCGCTCAACTTGAGAACGCTGATGGTAAGTACCTCGCTCCTACTCCAGAAAGCTTCTCCGCTTCCGCAGCATCCGCTGACTGGAGCAAGGCTGAAGGCTTCGTCATGGAACTCACCAACGTCGCTGGCGAAAAGTCCTGGCCTATCACAGGCGTGACTTACGTCCTCATCCGCAAGGACAGCTCCGCTGAGAAGCGCGCTGCCATGAAGAAGTACTTCATGTGGTGCTTCGAGAAGGGTGCAGACACAGCGAACAAGCTCCACTACGTCCCCCTTCCTAAGAATGTCGTCGAGCAGATCGAACCAAAGATCTAATCACACACATTCATAATGATATCCTGAGGGCTTAGCTAAGCTAAGCCCTCCTTTTCTAAAAAACTACCTACTCTACCCACCCTCACTCGGTAATACCGTTTCATACTATGCAAAGTACAGATAAAATCTTCAAAGCCCTCTGCATGTCCTGCGCCTCCATCGTCGGTCTGCTTGTTCTGGGCATCTTCATCCAGCTAAGCGTCCAGTCCGCTGACGCGTGGAGCACCTTTGGCATCGACTTCCTCTGGTCGAGCGAATGGGATCCTGCGAAGGATGTCTACGGTGCGTGGCCAAATATTGCAGGCACACTCATGTGTACAGCCATCGCGCTCGTCGTCGCCATTCCGCTCGCCTTCGTCTCCGCCCTTTTCATCACAGAGACACCAGGCTGGCTCTCTCGTCCCCTTTCCCAAGGCGTAGACCTTCTCGCCGCCATTCCATCAGTGATTTACGGTATATGGGGCTTGTTCATCGTCGTACCCTTCATGTCTGAGACCGTGCAGCCATGGCTCGCTAGCCTCTTCCAGATCGACCTCGTCTGGGATGGTGAAGTCATCCTAGGCGTGATGCAGGCTGATCCCGAGCAGGGATGGATGCCCATGTGGGTAAAGGAATCCGCCATTTGGCTCTTAGGTGAAGGATACAATGGCTTCGGCTTCGTCACGGCAGGACTCATCCTCGCACTCATGATTCTCCCCTATATGAGCGCCATCATGCGCGACGTGTTCCGCATGACCCCTCCTATGCTGAAGGAATCCGCCTACGGAGTCGGATGCACACGCTGGGAAGCGACGCGTGACGTCATCATGCGCTACGGCATACGTGGCATCCTCGGTGGTATCTTCGTCGGGATGGGACGCGCTCTCGGTGAGACCATGGCCGTCGTCTTCGTCGTCGGTAGCTTCATGCAAGAACCAGAAGGCATCTTCGGCAGTGGTACAACGATCGCCGCCACACTCGCGACGAACTTCGCAGAAGCGAACGGACTCCAGCTCAGCTCCCTCTTCGCCCTCGGCCTCATCCTGCTCATCCTGAGCTTCTCCATCCAAGCATTCTCCCAGTACTATCTCCACCTCACCAGCGCAAAGCGCGGAGAAGCGAGATAAGCCCGCACGAGTAGAATCTCATTATATTTTCCATTTTTCCTCATTTTTTTATGACATCCATTTCACCTAAGCTCAAGTCACGCCCGCTCTACTTCCGTAAGAGCTGCGACATCGCACTCGTCTTATTCTCCATCATCTCCATCATCGTCGCCATAGGTGGCATGGGAATGATACTCTACAGCGTGTGGGATCACGGTCGCGTGATGTTCGACGACTTCTCCTTCCTCACGAATACCACCCTGCCGAATGGTGCAGAAGGAAACGGCATCGCGAACGTGCTGCTCGGCACCGTCTACATCACCCTCGGAGCGTGCATCATCAGTGTGCCACTCGCCATGGGGGCTGGCATCTACATCTCCGAGTTTGGGAAAGGCAGTGCCTTCGCCGCCTTCCTTCGCTTCTGTGCGAACGTCCTCATGGGCGTGCCATCCATCATCATTGGTCTCTTCGTCTACGTCATCGTCGTCATCCCGATGAAAGGAGCTAGCGGCTTCGCAGGCTCGATCGCCCTTGCCATTATCATGTTCCCTGTCATCATGCGTACGACAGAAGACATGATGGCCATGGTACCAAACACCCTGCGCGAATCCGCCCTCGCCCTCGGCATGACACGCATGCGCACCACACTGTGCATCGTCACTCGCGCCGCAAAGAACGGCCTCGCCACAGGTGTACTCCTCTCTCTGGCTCGTGTCGCAGGTGAGACAGCACCTCTGCTCTTCACCGTCCTCTGCGCCTATGGCTGGCCTGATCAGTACTTCAGCATGCCCACACCGAATATGCCTGTCTTCATTAATGACAGCATGGGCTCAGCCTTCCCTGCTGAACAGCAAGCTGGCTGGGGTGCCGCACTCGTCATCTGCGCCATCATCCTGCTCGTGAACATCGCCACGCGTTACTTCTTCCGCGAAAAGAACAAGCGATAATGCAGAAGTACATTGACGCAAGACTTAAAATACTATACAATTATTAATTATATTCCCTCTTTCAATATCACATGACTACATCCCCACTTAATGCTGAGAACGGCGACAAGATCAAGATCGCTGTCCGTAATCTCAACTTCTTCTACGATTCTAGCTCGCAGGCACTCTTCGACAACAATCTCGACATACGCGAGAACAAGATCACAGCCGTCATCGGACCCTCTGGCTGCGGTAAGTCCACCCACCTGCGCACCTACAACCGCATCTTCGAACTCCACCGCGGACAGCGCGCCACAGGTGCTATCCTCATGGATGGGCAGAACATCCTCGACCCTAGCGTCGACATCCTGAAGCTCCGCCGCCGCGTCGGTATGATCTTCCAGAAGCCCACCCCATTCCCGATGAGCATCTATGATAACGTCGCCTACCCACTGCGTCTTCATTACAAGCTTAGCCGCAGCGAAATCGCCGACCGTGTCGAGCAGGCACTGCGCGGAGCAAGCATCTGGGACGAAGTGAAAGACAAGCTGAAGGCGAGCGGTATGGCCCTCTCTGGCGGACAGCAGCAGCGACTCTGCATCGCCCGCGCCATCGCCACTGAGCCAGAAGTTCTCCTCATGGACGAACCCACCAGCGCCATCGACCCCGTCGCGACGTTGAAGATCGAAGAACTCGTCCTTGAGCTCAAGAAGCGCTTCACCATCGTCATCGTCACGCACAACATGCAGCAGGCCTCCCGCATTAGCGACCGCACTGCCTTCTTCTACAAAGGTGAAATCATCGAAGAAGACGACACCACCACCATCTTCACGAACCCCAGCAACAAGAAGACAGAAGAATACATCACAGGACGTTTCGGCTAAAGACCCAGCTACGAATACACCATTAACCCTTTAATCACACAAGCGACATGAAAGAAAACTTCATTAAAGAAATCAACAAGCTCAAGAAGCACGTCATCACGCAGACCGCCAAGGTAGAATACGCCATCGGTCTCGCCATCAAAGCCGTCCACGAACTGAGCCCCGAAATCGCGGAGCAAGTCATCAGCGGTGATGCCGCCATCGACCGTGAGGAAATCAACATCGAGGAAGAATGCTTGAAAATCCTTGCCCTCTACCAGCCCGTCGCCACTGACCTGCGCACCGTCATCGCCCTGCTGAAGATCAACACCGCGCTGGAACGCATCGCCGACTACGCCGTACACACCGTACGCCGCATGCCAGCCCTCATCCTCTGCAAGGGACATGACGACATGGTACGCATCGATTTCGAACCCATGGCGCAGGCCGTCATCGGCATGCTGCGCGACTCCTCCGCAGTCGTGAGCAGCTTCGACCTCGCACTGGCGCATGATGTCATCCGCCGCGACGATGAAGCCGACAAGTTCCATGCAGTCAACGTCGCGCAGATCAGCAAGATCATCCTCCAGCATCCTGAGAACATCTGCTACTATCTGCAAGCACAGGGCGTATCTCGCGACTTGGAGCGCGTCGCGGATCTCACCTCCGACATCTGCGAACACATCGTCTACCTCCAGACAGGGAAGATCATCCGCCACGGAAACCGCACAACTGCGAACGCGGAATAAGAACAATTTCCTCGCACAAGCGAGTTTTGCATAGCCAAAGGGCAGCCCTCATGGGGCTGCCCTTTATTGCTGTATCCTATGCTCTGGTGAGGAAGGCGAACGCATACACGCTTTACCTTTGCCACATCCACAATAGAGGCGGTGCAGGTGGTCCGACCACCTGCCGGGTCAAGGGCGCGGAGCCCTTGCGGGTCTGGGCAGAGCCCAGAAGCAGACCGTGCTCGAAGAGCAGGGAACGTCAGTGAGAACACTCAAATCACAAACGCTCGCGTAGAAGTCACTGCATGGTGTCAGCACCCTCACTGATGTCCCCTCTCCTCTGCCCGAAGGGCAGCTCTTCTCTGCCGATGAAGGCGCGAAGCGTACCGCAGTGCTCACCGTGGTTTTACGCTATCGCGTTTGCCACGGAAGATAAGAGTCGCGCTGTCGCGCGTGGTAAGGGGCGCGTCAGTTTCGGGTGTGGACACCATGCTGGGTTTGCCTCACGTGCGCGTGTGACTACCGATTATTTGAAACTGACGCTGCCATGCTCTGCGAGCATGGCTTTTCCTTCTGGGCTCTGCCCAGACCCGGCAAGGACGCCGTCCTTGCATCCTGCCAGAGGAACGCGTCCCTCTGGACTCCCATCTATGTGTCGTGTATGGGGGGTGCTAGTTCTGCAGGGTCTTAATCTCATCGCGCAGGTAGGCGGCGAGTTCAAAATCAAGCCGCGCGGCGGCCTCTCGCATCTCTTTCTCTAGTCGCTTGATGCGGTCATGTTTATTCTCATGCTCGCTTTCTTCTGCGGCTTCCAAGTAGTCATTTTCATCATCTTCTGCTGGCGTGTAGAGTCGTAGTGTACTCTGGTCGCCACGTTTCACTGAGTGTGGCGTGATGCCATGTTCTTTGTTATACTTGTGCTGTATCTCTCTTCGCCTGTCCGATTCGCTGATGAGCGCGCGTATGGATTCTGTCATGACATCGCAGAAGAGGACGCACTCGCCTTCTTCATGACGTGCGGCACGTCCTGCCGTCTGCACGAGGCTGGTCTCATTTCTGAGGAATCCTTCCTTGTCCGCGTCTAGGATGCAGACGAGGGAGACTTCTGGCAGGTCGAGGCCTTCTCGCAGGAGGTTGATGCCGACGAGGATGTCGACACTGCCCGCCCTGAGTTTTCTCAGTATTTCTACACGCTGGATGGCATCGACATCCGCATGGATGTATTCGACGCGTAGGTCGAGTTTTCGTAAATAGTCGGTGAGGTCTTCCGCTGTGCGTTTCGTGAGGGTGGTGACGAGGACGCGCTGGTTTTTCTCGACGCGGTCGTGGCAGAGTTCTATGGTGCGGTCTATCTGTCCTGCGAGTGGTTCTATGGTGATCTTCGGTTCTAGCAGTCCTGTCGGTCTGATGATTTGCTCGACGATGAGAGGCTGTCCGATACGATCAGGGTGGAAGGCATCCACTGGGCTCGATGAGGGATCGGGCGGGATGCGTACTTCATTAATCTTATGGTAGAACACCCCACGGAAGCCTTCGGGGGCTTCTTTAACCGCGCTGCTGGCTTTTTCGCTGCGTGCATGGGTGTTTCCTCGCTTAGATCTCATCACGGGTATCATGCTCTTGTTCCCCGAGATGCAGTTCACATATTCGAATGCGGCTGGAGTGGCACTGACGTAGACGAGCTGATCTTGCTTCCCCATGAATTCATCGAAGCGCAGCGGTCTGTTGTCGAGCGCAGAGGGGAGGCGGAAGCCATGCTCGACGAGGATGTTCTTTCGCGATCGGTCGCCTTCAAACATGCCTCCTACTTGTGGGACTGTGGCATGGGATTCGTCGATGATGGTGAGTCTGTCAGCTGGGAAATAGTCCTGAAGTGTGGAGGGCATGCTGCCAGCGGGGCGACCGCTGAGGTGGCGGGAGTAGTTTTCTATTCCTTTGCAGAAGCCTATTTCGTGGATGAGTTCTAGGTCGTACTCGGTGCGCATCTTGAGTCGCTGGGCTTCGATGAGCTTGTTCTCTTTTTCAAACTTCGCCACGCTCTGGCGTAGCTCCTCGCGTATGGCTTGGATGGCGGGTGTGCGCTTTTCTGCGCTACTGACGTACTGCTTCACTGGGAAGAATAGGTAGCTCTCTAGGCGTTCGCGCACGCGTCCTGTCTGCGCGTCGATGAGGGCGATGGAGTCGATCTCGTCACCGAAGAATTCGACACGGATAGCTTCACCGTCACTCTGCGCTGGGTAGATGTCGACGAGATCCCCTCGGACGCGAAAGCGTCCGCGCTGGAAGTCATAGTCATTTCGCTCGAAGAGCAGCTCGATGAGGCTGCTGAGTAGCGTGTCGCGGTCGAGACAGTCACCCTTTCTGATAGAGAGGGTGAGCTCCCTATAATCCTCTGGTGAGCCGAGACCGTAGATACAAGAAACAGAGGCGACGACGATGACATCGCGACGTAGCAGCAGCGAGCGCATGGCGTTCAGGCAGAGACGGTCGATCTCCTCATTAATCGCGCTGTCCTTTTCGATGTAGGTGTCTGTGCTTGCGATATAGGCTTCTGGCTGGTAGTAGTCGAAGTAGGAGACGAAGTACTCGACGGCGTTATGCGGGAAGAAGTTCTTTAGCTCGGAGTAGAGCTGTGCAGCGAGCGTCTTGTTATGAGATAAAACGAGGACAGGTCTATCCTGAGCGGCGATGATATTCGCCATGGTGAAAGTCTTACCACTGCCAGTGACTCCCATGAGGCACTGATGTTTATTACCTGCATCAAGGGACTTCAAAAGCTTGGCAATAGCCTGCTTCTGATCGCCTGAGGGCTTGTAGTCTGATACTAGCTGGAAGATGGACATGGGGGAAAATGAGGGGGTTTTTATGAAGATTCGTAGTTACGCATTGACAGAAGGGAGGTCCTACGGCATCATAGGCTTGCTTATGTATATCCCCACCCAGAAAGAACGATACAGCAGTGTCGCGAATATTACACTTCTTCTCTGTGTCATTGCGCCTAGTAGCATCGTGGCATGGATCTATACGAAATTGGGCTTTGGGGTGATCATGAGTGCCTTCACTTGGCCGCTGGCGCTACCGCTCCAGCCGGTACTGGGCAGCTTAGGTGGTGGGATGATTATGTCGTCGGTATTACAGCTGGTGGCCTTTCTTCTGCTGCGTCGCAGCAAGATGCCTGCGAAGAAGAAGCTGACCATTGCTATCGTCTGGGGGATGAGCTTCGCGTTAATCGTGCGTTTTCTTATCGCGTACACTGTGTATCAGGCAGCGATACAGGAGGGACTGCGCTCTGCTCAGTAGCGAGTGTATCGCTAGGGCTGATTATTGTAAAGGATAATGTGGCGATGAAGCGTAGTAGAGCTGTTGTTCTATCACGCATACTGCTCTTCGGTTTTAGAATAGTTCGCGGTGGTTTTCTCGCTCCCTGTTTTCCGCCTCAGATCTACTCCTTGAGTTTTAAAAGTTGTACCGCTTGAGAAATGAACAGATAACGAAGCCTCATCGGTACTGGAGTATAACTACTCTCAGCCGAGCATGAATTCGTGCATTGCGTTCATAGCAGAAAAAACGGCAGCGGATGAACCCCACTGCCGTTTTTTGATCATTTAAGCTTCCTGTGCGACGCGTAGTGCGCTCGCATCTTCTTCGCTGAGCTCGATGTACTGCCATGGTAGACCGTACTTGTTAAGCGCATCCATGAATGGATCAGGATCGTTCTGCTCCATATTGGAGACTCCCTTGCCCGTCCATGTGCCTTCCAGCATGAGTCTGCCGCCTATAGCCGCAGGTACGCCCGTGGTGTAGGAGATGGCTTGTGAGCCGACTTCGTCGAAGCAGGCTTCGTGGTCGCAGATGTTGTAGATGTAGATGGCTTTGTTCTTGCCGTCTTTCTTTCCTTGGACGATGCAGCCGATGCAGGTGCGGCCCTTCGTGGTCTTGCCGAGGTCACCAGGGTCGGGGAGTACGGCCTTCAAGAACTGAAGAGGGATGATTTCTACGCCTGCGTACTGCACAGGGTCGATGCGAGTCATGCCGACGTTCTGCAATACGGTGAGGTGGTTGATGTAGTTCGGGGAGAAGCTCATCCAGAACTGCGCGCGCTTGATCGTCGGGATGTGCTTGACGAGGGATTCGAGCTCTTCATGGTACATGCGGTAGATCTCGTAGGTGCCTACGCCGTCAGGGCAGGTGAAGGCTTGGTGCATGCTCATGGCATCTGTTTCGACGAATTCGCCGTTTTCCCAGTGACGGCAGGGAGCGGTGACTTCGCGGATGTTGATTTCAGGATTGAAGTTGGTCGCGAAGGCTTTTCCGTGGTTGCCTCCGTTCACGTCGACGATGTCGAGGTATTCGATTTCATCGAAGTGGTGCTTGAGTGCCCATGCTGTGTAGACGTTTGTCACACCGGGATCGAAGCCCGAGCCGAGGAGGGCGAAGAGTCCTGCTTGTTCGAACTTTTCCTGATAGGCCCACTGCCAGCTGTATTCAAACTTCGCGACATCCTTAGGCTCGTAGTTCGCTGTGTCGAGGTAGTCGACTCCCGCGGCAAGACAGGCATCCATGATAGGAAGGTCTTGGTAGGGGAGGGCTACGTTGAGCACGAGATCAGGCTGCACCTGCTGGATGAGTGCCGTCGTCGCGTCGACATCGTCCGCGTCGATCTGATGCGTCGTGATGTCTACGCCACTGCGCGCTTTCACGTCAGCTGCGATGATGTCGCACTTGCTCTGGGTGCGAGAAGCGAGATGTATGCTCTGATATACGTCAGCCATCTGCGCACATTTGTGTGCGACTACGTGACCGACACCGCCTGCTCCAATGATGAGGACTCTTTTCATCTTGCGCCTAGATTGCCTGAAATCTGTGGTACAGTCAATCAAAATGCGTCGACGAGCGTGAGAAATGTGTGCGACGCACGCAGGGGATGCCCCTCATTGTCTGTCCCAAGGATTTTTTTCAATAGAATCAATCTGAAAATGGAAGATTGAGAGATTCGCCAGTAGCCAGTAAAACGTATACTGACGCTGAACAAAACAAACAAGCTTCCATGGCAAGATATACATCTTTTCCATAAAATAATCATCAGCTCTACAACATCTCGCTGAGCTCCCAGATCCCCTTATGGAATAACTCCACACCTTTCAGATAATCTAGCTGAGAGGTCTTTTTCTTATCAAAATAAGGAGCTAACTGCTCTAAGAACGCTTGCAATTTTTCTTGTAGTTTGGGATTATCTTGCGCGGCGAGGCGAATCAATCGCAATTTTTCAAACTCCTCAAAGCCATCTCGCATCTTTTCAAAGCGAGGGCTGCTTAAATTACCTGGGTAAACATAATGGCAATCACCATCAGGAAAGGGGGGCACGCTTACCGACTCAAACGGGTTTGCATTCCACGCATTGTATGCCCAGCGTAAAAAACCATCTAAATCATGAACTGCGGCAAAAAGCCCTAGCCACTCTGCCTCATAAAGGGGGGAATACACAAAGGTATTGGGGCGAGCGGGGTTCATACAAACATAAAAAGTCGTCTTTTGATTTGCCGCCTTACGCTTGGCAATTAGCTCTTTTGTAAGCATATGAGCATGGGGCAGCATGGGGGATATGTCGTCAATCCACTCACTTGAAGCAGGGCTATTGATAGCTGAATAAATTTGCAACTCAGGGGCATATTTTTCAATAAGTAAACGTGCCGCTTTTACCATGTGGCTAGGCCGTTCATCAAGTGCTATGCCCGTTATGCCGAGCCAAGATTTAGCCTTCAAATGCGCAGAAAAATCCACAAGAAAGGGAGCCCAGAGAGCCTCATACTCCTTACTACCGGGGTGGCTGAGCACGTCTTCATACAGCCCTGTTTGTTCATCCCAAACC
>CAYJNX010000075.1:0-10931 GCA_964371525.1 uncultured Akkermansia sp.
GGCAGTGCGATTTTAAGCTTTTTAGACATGCGGATGGATATGTAACAATGTTTTCGCCCTTTTGTCAAGACGAAAGATACCTATGAGCTAAAAAAAGAATAGATTTTTCGATTGCCAGCTGGGTGTGTTTCTTCATGACGTGACGATCTTCGCGCTTGATATTGACAAGGATAGACTCATTTGTTACATTCAGGCTCATGAATATGAAGCTTATCTTACTGGCTATCCTTTGCGTACTTGGCTTATTGCTCGCTGCTTTTCTTTACGTAATGTACTTTAAGGGATCTAGTGCTCCTCTTTCCGATGCGATGAGGAAGTCGACTCCCCTGCTGCGTGCAGATTCTGGTCTTCCTGTCTACATACGTATCACCAAGGAGCGCCGGCTGCTCGAGCTTCTCATCCAGCGTGAGTCAGGCTGGGAAGTCGCAAAAACCTACCCTATTCTCGCCATGAGTGGCAAGCTGGGGCCGAAGAAGGCAGAGGGCGACTACCAAGCACCAGAGGGCTATTACACGGTCAGGAAGCATAGTCTGAACCCGAACAGTAAGTACCACCTGTCGTTTAATATAGGATACCCGAACTCCTACGACCGAGCTCAGGGCTACACGGGCTCTTTCATCATGGTACACGGTGGCTGTGCGTCTATAGGCTGCTTCTCCATGGGGGATGCGGCTATAGAGGAGATCTATATCATGGTAGAGCAGGCTCTGGAGAAGGGGCAATCCTTCGTACCTGTGCAGGTCTACCCCTTTGATATGACGGAGCAGCGCATGAAGGCGGAGCAGACTAGCCCTCACTATGCCTTCTGGGCTAGTCTCGCTGAGGGCTGGCGTGCATCTAAGCAGAGTAACGCCCCTGTGGCAGATACTCCCGCTCCATAGTACGCTACCGCACACATCTCAATCAATGCGAGCCGAGCTAATCGCATCGCGAAATGCGAGCGGCTCACTCACCATGGTGTAGCGATTAGACACCTCGCCTGTCGTGACCGTGATCGTTCCATAGTTCCATATACGACCCATGAGGCTCTGTGTCACCATGACGCCTTCGCACTTGTCAATCATGAGTTCCATCGCCTCGCGTGTCAAGATCCCTGTCTTGAGAATGATACGCTCGTTTGTGACGATAAAATTCGTCGAATAGTATTCAATGGTCTTGATGGTGAAACGAATCAAGCTCCAGAGACATAGCGTGCCTGGGATAATCCACAGCCATGGTGACAGAGTGTAAAATAGGACGACTCCCCCAGCAATCAGTGCGAGCAGTGCCCATAATAGGGGCTCAAGGAACATGATTTTATGCTGGCGACTCCTGATCAGGCAGGTTTCTCCTGGTAATAATTGATCGTACATAGTGGATAAATGATAAATATGCGTAAAACGTAGTGATAGAAAAAAAGCAAATATCTCGCTTCACGGTCATCATAACACCAATCACGAGCGTACAGCAAGCAATAATGGTAAAATCATCTAACAATCTAAACTACATTGAGCCCTCTAACGCGACACAAGTAAGCTAGCGTGCAAGATGCGCGCTAGCCTGCTAGCCAATTACTCCACTGGGCTTATACTCAGCTCAGTGCCCACTTGGCTAATGCCTTTGCGTGGATTTCTGTCGTATCGAAGACGGGGATATCTAGGTCGCCCTGCTGTATAAGGAGCACGATTTCCGTGCAGCCGAGGATAACTCCTTGTGCGCCTTCTTCGGAGAGCTTTTCGATGACATCGAGATAGAGCTGCTTGGACTCAGGCTTCACGTGTCCTTGGCAGAGTTCATCGAAGATCACGCGGTGTACTTCGTCGACATCTGCTTCATTTGGCACGACGACATCGACTCCCTGATCGATGAGTCGCTGCTTGTAGAAGTCCATGGTCATCGTGTATTTCGTGCCTAGGAGTACGACCTTGGAGAGTCCTGCTGCCTTGATAGCATCGGCTGTCACATCGACGATGTGAATGAGGGGGATGTCTATCTTCTCTTCTATCTGTGGTGAGATGGTGTGCATCGTGTTCGTGCAGATGGCGACGCAGTCCGCGCCTCCATGTTGAAGGTTCAGAGCAGCGGTGGACAGGAGATTCACCGCGGCATCCCAGTCAGCGGCTTTCTGGTAGTTGACAACTTCATCGAAATCGAAACTCTCCATGCCTATGCGCGCTGAATGAAGTCCGCCAAGGGCTTTTTTCACCTCTTCATTGATCGTTTCATAGTACAAGATTGTACTCTCCCAGCTCATGCCGCCTAGCAAACCGATTTTTTTCATTCGTTTTTATTCTAACTTTTTTGTAAAATCCTGTCTAGAGTACGAGAAAATTCATACTCTAACATGTCAATAGACTATAGGTATAACAGTGGGAGGTCAAGGATAATATCACGGCAATCTCATAAAAAAACAAGCACCCTGCTCAGCCTCGCTGAGCAGGGTGCTTAATAAGATTTAATTTACTCTACATCTATGATTTAGATATCGAACAGATGAGAGACAGAGTCATTCGCATTAATGTTCTGTATCGCCTGCGCGAAGAGTGGTGCGATGCTCACGGTGTCGACGAGGTCACCATAGGCCATGGGGACGGAGTCGGAGGAGAGCAGACGCTCGATGCTGCTGTTTGCCAGGCGGGCGCGAGCGGCATCATTGAGTACACCATGGGACACACCAGCGAAGATGCGTGCAGCACCATGCTGCTTGAGAATCTCGGCAGCAGCGCAGAGCGTGCCACCTGATTCTGTCATATCGTCTACCATGAGGACGTCCTTGCCAGCGACATCACCGATGACAGCGTGTGCATCGACTTCTGTCGCGGAGATACGCTGCTTCGCGACGATAGCAAGGTCTGTTCCGAGGATGTTCGCATAGATCTTTGCGTTCTTCACGCCGCCGATGTCTGGGGAGACGACGACGAGATTTTTCGTATCCTTCACGTAGTTCTCCTTCAAGTGCTTGATCAGAACTGGCACGGAGTGCAGATGATCGACTGGGATTTCGAAGAAGCCCTGTATCTGTGCTGCGTGGAGGTCCATGGTTAAGACACGATTCACACCTGCAGCTGTGAGCAGATTCGCTACGAGCTTCGCCGTGATGGGGACACGAGGCTTGTCCTTGCGATCCTGACGTGCATAGCCGTAGAAGGGCATGACCGCAGTGATGCGCTCAGCACTGGCTCGGCGCACGGCATCCACCATGACGAGTAATTCCATGAAATTATGATTCGTAGGAGGACATGTGGGCTGGATGATGTAGACGTCGTCACCGCGCATGGATTCGTTAATCTGAACGAAACTTTCGCCATCGGGGAAGGTCGTTACCTTAGCTTCACAAAGGGGAAGACCCATGACAGAAGCTATGTCTTGAGCGAGCTGGGGGTGTGCTGTACCGCTGATAATTTTCATAAACCAAAGTTAGAAGTGGGTACAACTATTCTTGACATTTTGGCGAAAATATCAATACTAAAAACAGCTAATTAGAGTTTTTTTTTCTTACCGATATGCAGCACACAGCACCAATAAAACATTCATTCAACTTACCATTAGCAAGTTGGATCTCCCTATCTATATCAATCCTAGTAACGCTCTATTTCATGAGCTTCTACGAAGCATTCAGCGCGGGCTACCATAGCGCCTTCGAGTGGATAGAAAGCGCGTGGAATCCTGAAACAGATTACGAGCATGGCGGACTTGTCCCCTTTCTATCTCTCTACATGCTGGGGCATGCTTGGGTGAATAGTAAGAAGATAGAGAAAGCACCTTCTCTGCAAGGTCTCTGGCTACTGGCTCTCGGGGCTATTCTCTGCGTCCTCTCCGTCCGCACACAACAAGGACGCGTCGCCATCGGGGCATTTCCCATCATCCTCATGGGGCTGACATGGTGCTACTGGGGCTGGAAGATGATGCTGCGATCGGCATTCCCCTTGCTTTTCCTATGGATGTGTATTCCTCTTCCAGGATTCCAGCAAGCGACAGTCAGCTTGCAGCTACTCGCCTCCGAGCTCGCTCACTACGGCTCTGCCCTCTTCGGCGTAGAGACCATCCTCGATGGGACTAATATCAGTTCAGCCTCGGGAAATTGGGATACCTACAGTATCGCTGGTGGCTGCTCGGGCATACGCTCACTCATGGCTCTGCTGATGATTTCTTTCTGCTGGGGCTACCTCGCCGACAACATCAGTCTATGGAAGCGTGTTGTCCTCGCACTCAGCGCTATCCCGCTTTCTATTCTTGGCAATGGCTTCCGCGTCTCCAGTATCTTCATCTGCGCGGAGTACATCAACCCCGCCTTCGCGAGCAAGACATGGCATGACTGGTCGGGACTGATCTTCTTCTTCCCTGCGACCATGCTCGGACTCGCCATCCTGCACGGCCTTCTTGCAGGTGAGATCCCCTTCTTGAAGCGTCGCCGCGTCGTCGTGCGCAAGCTCAACAATACTAACCCGTCCTCTCATGACTCCACACCTTCTGCCTAAGCCATGAAAAAACTCCTCCAATCCATCCTTCCCCCTATCGCTCTCAGCCTCATCCTGAGCATCATCTATCTTTTACCTCAGGACACACGCCTCAAGGAATCAGCCATTCGCCCAGATCTCCCCGTTGACTACTCTGTCAACTCATGGTACGGTCAGCGCATCCAAGAGAGCGAGCAGGAGCGCAGCTCGCTCGCCGCCGACACGCGCTTCAGCAAGGCTCGCTACTCCTTAGCAAATGGCGAACCTGTTCCGCCGGTGGAAGTCTCTATCGTTTATTCAGGCAGTGACATGAACTCCTCCATCCATCGACCTGAACGCTGCCTCCCTTCACAGGGACACAATGATCTGCGCTCTAAGGAAATCACCGTCCAGCTAGATGGCGGTCGCACATTAAAATTCACACGACTCACCTCAAAAAGCTACCCTGATCCGCTTAAAGATCAGCCAATCAAGCATATCAACCACATCAACTACTACATCTTCATCGGCCACGAGAGCGTGCAGTCGAGCCATCTCGGTCGCACCTTCCGCGACATGTACGACCGAGTGTTCAAAGGCTATGTCCAGCGCTGGGCTTACCTTCAGGTGGGCAGCTACTGGGGTGAGCCTGTGGGGATAGACGAGCAAGGCGCAGACGCGCACATCCAAGACATCATCCGTAAGGTCATCCCCTCCGTTCTCAACTGGGAAGATATCGAATAAGAGACACCCAGAATAGAACGATTTTAAAAAGTAATTAACGGCATGCAAAAATACCGCTTGTCAAAACATGGGAAATCATCTATAATGTCCGTGCAGCTATATGCATGATTTCCTATGTCTGGTAAGCTTACGTACAAACAATCCGGCGTCGACACAATTGAGGCGCAGTCCTTCGTTAAAGATATTAGCGCACATGTCAAAAGAACACAGCAAGCACGCCAGCTTTGCAATGCTTTTGGCCTATTTGCTGCTGCTTATGATCTTTCATCCTACAGCGAACCTGTCATGGTCACAGGTACAGATGGCGTAGGCACCAAAACAGAGATACTCTTCGACCTCGATATGCTCGAAGTAGCAGGTAAGGATCTTGTCGCGATGAATGTGAATGACATTCTGACCACCGGCGGCGACCCCCTCCTCTTCCTCGACTATCTCGGCATCTCAAGCCTAGAGAAAGAACGCCCACGCATCACACGCCTCGTCGCTGGCATGTGCGACTACCTCGAAAGCTGCAAGTGCATCCTCGCTGGCGGTGAAACCGCAGAAATGCCCGGTGTCGTCCCTGAAGAAATCGTCGAAATGGCTGGTTTCTGCATCGGCTGCGTCGAAAAGAGCGACATGATAGACCCAAGCCAGCTCACGGCAGGTGATGTCTTCATCGGCTATCCTAGTGACGGTTTCCATGCGAATGGCTGGAGCCTCGTCCGTCGCGTTCTCAAGGAGCACCCAGACACCCTTACAGAAGAAGAGCTTCGTGAGCTCCTCGCTCCTACACGACTTTACTATGATGTGGTCACCGACATGCGCAGCATGAACATCGTGCCTAAGGCCTACGCCCATATCACGGGTGGTGGTCTTCCAGAAAATCTCGAGCGTTTCCTCGGCGAGCGCGGAGCAGACCTCACCATCCCCTACTGGAACAATACTCCAGCACAGAAGGTACTCCAGCACGTTGATGCAGAAGACCGCTTCCATACCTTCAACATGGGTATAGGCTGGGTCAGCATCGTGAAGCCAGAAGACGTCGATCAGGCTCTGAAAGCAGGACCTGGTGGATTCGTCATCGGCACGCTCCGTGACGGAGCAGGCATCTCTGTCAAGATCGCAGAATAATCCCAGTCTCTCCCCCTATCCCCCACTCACTCACTGGGATCATCATCATGTCAGACCCTATCCAACATGAATGTGGCGTAGCAGCCATCCGCCTTCTTAAACCGCTTTCCTACTTTGTCGAAAAGTATGGGTCAGCAGACTGGGCTTTTAACAAGCTTTTCCTCCTCATGGAAAAGCAGCACAACCGTGGTCAAGACGGTGCAGGCATAGGCTGCATCAAGCTGAACATGCCACTGGGACAGCCCTACCTCTACCGCCAGCGCAACGCCACGCCTAACGCGCTCGGCACCATCTTCAATGGACAGCAGCGCAACCTGCGCCACATGCGTGAGCGTGGAGAGATACTTCCCGAAGACGCAGATAGCTACAAGGAGCACTTCAACTTCGGCGGCGAGATCCTCATGGGTCACCTCCGCTACGGCACGAGTGGACTCTTCGATGAAGGCAGCTGCCATCCTTATGTCCGTCGTACGAACTGGTCCACACGCACCCTCATGGTGCTGGGGAACTTCAACATGACGAACACGCCAGAGCTCAATCAGCGTCTGATCAACCGCGGTCAGCACCCTATCTTTGGCACAGATACACAGACCGTTCTCGAAGAAATCGGCTACTACCTCGACGAGGCGCATACTGATATCTACCGCGAGCTACGCACCGATATCTCAGGAAAGGACATCCCACACAAGATCTCTGAGCGTCTCGACATGTATGACATCATCGGCAAGGCTGCACAGGCTTGGGACGGAGGCTTCTGCATCATGGGCGGCGTCGGTAACGGCGACTTCTTCTGCCTGCGCGACCCGCATGGTATACGTCCCTGCCATTACGTTCTCAATGATGAATACCTCGCTATCGCTAGTGAGCGTGTCCCTCTCATGAGCGTCATGGAAGTAGAGAGTGATGATGTACATGAGCTACCACGTGCGAACATGATCTGCGTTAAGCAGGACGGTAAGGTCGCTATCAAGGAGTACACGAAACCTCTAGAGCCTAAGCCCTGCTCCTTCGAAGCCATCTACTTCTCGCGTGGAAATGACCCCATCGTCTACGGTGTGCGTAAGGCACTCGGTAGTGCGCTGACAGAAAAGGTTGTCGAAAGCCTCGATGGCAATTTCTCAAAAGCGGCGATCACCTACATTCCGAACACGTCTGAAGTCGCTTACTACGGTCTCCTCGAAGGCCTGCGCGCCTTCCGCCGTCAGCGCGTCACGCAGTCCGTACTGGAAGCCTTCCGCAACAACAAGCTCGACGAAGAGCTCATCGAAGAGCTCATCATGCGCCGCTGGCCTCGTGCGGAGAAGATCATCCACAAGGACATCAAGCTTCGCACCTTCATCACCCAAGAGTCTAACCGTGGTCAGCTCGTTTCTCAGGTCTACGACCTTACTTACGGAGCTGTCGCAGAAGATGAAATTCTCGTCGCCATCGATGACTCTATCGTCCGCGGAACGACACTGAAGAAGTCACTTCTTCGTCTTCTCGGTCGTGCGAAGCCTCGTAAGATCGTCATCGTCTCCTCTGCTCCTCAGATTCGCTACCCCGACTGCTATGGCATCGACATGAGCGAACTGGGCAAGTTCATCGCCTTCCAAGCAGCTATATCCCTGCTGAAGAAGCGCGGCATGTACGACTACATCGACTCCATCTACGAGGAATGCCGTCGTCAGCTAACCCTCCCAGTCGAGAAGCGCACGAACCCAGTGAAGGCTATTTACTCCCCATTCACGAGCGACGAAATCACGGATGAAATATCCCTGCTCGTCACTCCTGATAGCTCCCCCTGCCCTGTGCAGGTCATCTACCAGACTCTCGAAGGCTTACACGGCGCGATCGAAGGTCCCTGTGGTGACTGGTACTTCAGCGGAGATTATCCCACACCAGGTGGCTACACCACTGTCAATCTCGCCTTCATCAACTGGTTCGAAGGTCGTGATGGTCGCGCTTACTCCCTACCAGTCTAAGGCAGGAACAGCGCACAATACACACTCAAAAACAACACACGCATTTAAAAGTCTCACCGCATGAATTCCGATCGTTATGAAAACGTGACTGATGCCAGCTTGGTCGAATCCACGCTGAGCGGTGAGACTCGTGCGTTTGACGAGCTCATCCGTCGCCACAGCCGCAAGCTACACTCCATGCTCCTCCAAATGGTGGGGAACGAAGCTGACGCTTACGATGTGGGACAGGAAGCCTTCTTAAAGGCATTCCACTCCCTGCGTTACTTCGGCGGGAAGAGTGCCTTCTACACATGGCTATACTCTATAGCCGCGAACCATGCACGTAATTTCTTACGCAAACGCAAGAGGGAGAACTCCTATAGCCTCGACAACACTGAGAGCGGTAACCCTCTGGAGAACGACGCACGCCTCGCCGATCAGGGCTTAGAATCCGATCCCGTACGCCAAGCCGAGGTGAAGGATCTAAAGGTAAAGCTCTTCGACGCGATCAACAGCCTATCTCCCGCGCACCGCGAAGTAGTCATCCTCTGCGACGTGCAGGGCATGAGCTACCCAGAAATTGCTGAGATTCTCAATATTTCCCAAGGCACACTGCGCTCCCGCCTGCACTACGCGCATAAGCAGCTTCAGGGCATACTCGCAGAAGAACGCCTGCGCTAATCGCAGACAGCTCTATGCTTACTTGGACTCAAGCACAAGACGCTTTTTCTTCACAGGCCCTATTTCGTGAGGCTGGCATACCCTTTTATCTTTCACCTCAGCCGTTAAAGCTCCCAGCCTCCATTCTGCGTGAGTTAGAGAAAATAGGCGGCAGTCTCCGCGCCTTCCAAGACGCGAGCCAGCAGCTCTACCACCGCAGTGCGCAGAAGAAAGAGTTCCCGTGGCTCGCCGAATACCTCGACGCAGGGAAGCCCGATTGGCTCGTGTACGCGCAGCATGCAGCAGAGGTGAATCGCGAGCTATCACGCGTCATCCGCCCTGATCTCCTCTGGTGTGATTCTGGCCTGAGCCTGACAGAGATAGATAGCGTCCCCGGTGGGCTGGGCTTATTGCACTTCCTTCACCAGCTCTACGCAGGCGCAGGATTTGCCGAGCGATTAGTCGGTGGTGCTGAAGGGATACGCGAAGGACTGCAAGATGCCTACCCGCGTGGTACACATTTCGCGGTTTCAGATGAATCAGCTGACTACCGCCCCGAGATGCAATATCTTGTCTCTGCCTTGGGCGAGGATTATCATTACATAGAGGCGGAAAAGCTCAGTGAAGATTTCAATGAGGCATGCCTGTATCGATTTTTTGAGCTCTTCGACACGGAGAACATCCCCGCCGCGCGCGGACTCATCGAGCGTTGGGCAGCGAAGGAGCTATGTATGGATGCCCCGCCACTCGCCCATCTCGAAGAAAAAGCTTGGCTTGCCCTCTTCCATTTACCAGGACTTCAGAACTGGTGGAAAACCCACCTGCGCGCGAGCCACAGGCAGAGGCTTCAGTCCCTCATTCCACGCAGCTGGCTGATGGATCCGACTCCCCTGCCTCCCCATGCGAGCCTTCCTTGGATGCAGATCAATGACTGGCGAGAACTCGGCTCGCTGAGCAAGAGCGAGCGTCGACTTGTGCTTAAGATTTCTGGCTTTGATGAGCGAGCTTGGGGCGCGCGCGGCGTCTACGTAGGTCATGACCTCTCGGGGGATGAATGGAAAGAACGCGTCGAAGAAGCGCACTCGAACTTCCCCCAGAGCCTCTGGATCATGCAGCAGTACAGCGACACGAGCCTTATTTCACACCCTTATTATGATCTTGAGACGGGTGAGTTACGAGAAATGATAGGCCGTGTGCGGCTGTGTCCTTACTACGTTCACACGCAGCATCAGAAGAAAACACGACTCATGGGCTGCCTCGCTACACTCGTCCCCGAGGATAAGAAAAAGATCCACGGTATGACAAATTCAATAATAATTCCTTGCATTATGTAATATTATTAGATACCATCATGAGACACGGCACTTACTTATGCATTCTAATAGTTCCATACATGTGATCCCACCACAGGATCCAGAAATAGAAAAACTCGCCGACAAGACTCGGCAGAGTCTCATCCTACGTCTACAAGACTGGCAAGATCAGCGCAGCTGGGATGACTTCTATCGCACGTACTGGCGACTCATTTACAGTGCCGCGCTGAAGACAGGTCTTCAGGAGCAGGAAGCTTGGGATGTCGTTCAAGAAACGATTCTCACCGTGGCGAAGCAGAGTAAGAAGAGCTCCTACGATCCTGAGCGAGGCTCGTTCAAGTCATGGCTGTGGAATATCACGCGCTGGCGTATCAATGACCGCCTGCGTGCCCGCCAGAAAGAACCCATTGCGATGAGCTCTAGTGGCTCAGATGACGATGAGTTTAATCCCATTGAAAATCAGGAGGACAGCTCCACACAGAACTTTGACCATATCTGGGATGAGGAGTGGCAGGCGAACCTCATGAAGGCAGCCATCGATCGCGTGAAGGTGAAGGTCTCTGCACAGCAGTTCCAGATTTTTGATTATTACGTCCTGCGAGGATTCTCTGTCAAGGAGGTGAAGGCGCGACTAGGTGTCAGCATCGCCCAGATCTACCTCAGTAAGCATCGCGTCGGTCAGGTACTTAAAAGGGAGGTGAAGTTCCTCCGAGAGCAAGAAAACGTCTTCCCCGAAAACCAGA
>CAYJNX010000076.1:0-10899 GCA_964371525.1 uncultured Akkermansia sp.
CAGATGCCGTGGGCGACGATGTAGTTCACCTCCGTGTGGCGTTCTTCATGCTGCAAGCCCTGCTCCTGAGCCGCGCGGACGATGGCGTTTGCCACACTGTGGGGGAAATGCTCTTCGAGACAAGCCGCCATGCGCAGGATCTCGTCCTCGGGTAATGAACCGAGAGAGACGACACGCGCGACGCTGGGTGATGCGGAAGTCAATGTGCCCGTCTTGTCGAAAACGATGGTGTCCGCATGAGCGAAGCTGTCGAGGTACTTGCCCCCCTTCACGAGGATATGACGCTCGGCACACTGCCTCATCGCGGAAATGATGGCGATGGGAGTCACGAGCTTCATGGCGCATGAATAGTCGACCATGAGCACGGATAGTGCCTTGTGAACATCACGCGACAGGGTGTACACGAGACCGAACAAGAGGAAATTATAAGGAACAAGCCCATCGGCGATGCGCTCCATCTTGCTCTGAGAAAGTGATTTCTGCTCCTCGCCCTCTTCTATCATCTGTAAGATCTGGGCGATGCGCGTCTCCTGCGACTTGCTCGTCACTTCGACGACGATCATGCCTTCCTCTATCACCGTGCCAGCGTAGACGCTCTTACCTGCGGACTTGAATGCCGCAGTCGCTTCACCCGTCATGCTGCTCTCATTAATGCTAGCTTCGCCGTCGATGATGCGACCATCCACTGGGATGAGGTGCCCCATCTGGATACGTATTCTGTCGCCAGCCTCGATCTGTGCGAGGGGCACGAGTACGTCGAGCCCTTCCGTCACCTGCCATACCTGATCTATATTGATGGCGAGCGACTGGGTGAGGATATTCTTCGCGCGATAACGAGTGTAGGTGGCGATGTGCTCAGAAAGAGTCAGCATCATCATCACGGATGAGGCACTCTTGATCGAGCCATGCCAGAGCGATGCGGCGATGGCTGCGCCATCGAGCACGTCCACATTGACATCTCCCTTCCACAGGGAAAGGATGGCGCGTTTCACATAATGGAAGGCACTGAAGAACACGAGTAGCTTGACGATACCGAAGGGGATGAGGTAATCGCAGGCAAGCTTCCTGAGACCCATGGCCATCAGGGTACACTGGAACTGCGCCTTCGCTTCGAGCGCGACTTGCTCACTCGAAGGGGCGCAGATGGGAATATCTTCGCGCCTCAGTGCATCGAGGGCGGAGATGATGCTATCTCTGCTGATTTGCGTGTTATACGTGATCAGGATGCTGCCGTTTATGTGATTCGAGCGCGTTTCTAGCACACCCTCCTGCTGCTGGAGCAGGGAGCAGATACCGTAGCCCTGCTCCGTGCTAAAGATATGCACGCCGTAGCGTACCCTCAAGCGGCCAGGCTCGTCATAAACGACACGATAGCGCATTACTGTGAGGCTTTAGAGGATTCGTTGTCCGCGATAGCCTTCTTCTTCGCGTCAGCGTAGATGTCCTCTGCTTCTTCGCGCACGCTGTGGAGACCAGCCTTCGCCTCGTCGAGGAGTAGCATGGCCTTCGCGAGACCATTCACGCAGGCGCTGCGCGTTGCCTTCGCCTTGATTGCCTTGCGGCCGATGATGGTGCTGGCGATGCCGCCGATGAAGAAGAGAGCCTTAGTACTGTAGAGACATTTGAACATATGGTTTACTTTCTGTGTTGTTTTTGAGAATATAAAGATGTCTCTAGTATCCTAGATTGTTTAAAAAAGTCAACGATAAAAGAAAAACTGATAGCCTATTCACGCAGCTATTCTGGGCGTAGAAAAATGCTAGGCAAGGCTATCTTTTTCTCAGCAAGCTCTCTGTCTAGTGATTGGAGTTTTTCTAAGGTCTTTGCCTCCTTTAAAAGGGATAGAAAAATAACTGTGTCAGTCGCGCTAAAGTTAGTAATTACTGACTTTAAGCGAGCTATCCTTTTCGATGCCTCCTGCTTGTCTTCTGACTTCTGCGCCTCTTCGAGGATGCTCATCAGCGCGTCGATGCAGTGCTGCGGACTCTGGCTCTGCTCGGCTAGCTCCAGTGCCTCGTCTGCGGGATTCGTGCAGGCGATGAGGATGAAAGGGCTCGCAAGGAGGAGGGGGAGAAGGGGAAAGGGGGGCTTCATTTGAGGCGTATGGGTTTGTTCATTTCCTTGAGCGTGCGCAGGACGTACTTCACGTTGCGGTCGATGACGGGTTCGCTGAACTGGCCTATCTCTAAGTCAAGCTGGAGGATGCGCTCTACTTCCGTATTGATATCCTTGTTCTCGCGCAGGAACTGCCGCTGGAGCTTCTCTTTCTGCTTGTCGTCCAAGGCTTGGTAGTTCTGGTAGAGCTGCACGATGAAGGTCTTCCCCTGATCGAGGCTTTCTTGGTCGTCTATACTCTCCAGTACATCCGTGCCCGCCTCCATCATGAGCTCGGGCGTGTTCGCGGCTTTCACGCGCTCTTCTAATGAGGGACCACAGGAGACGAGTGCGAAGAAGGAGAGGCATAGCGCGGTGCGGTGTAGGAGTTTTTTCATACTGGATCGAGGAGGGGGCTGAGGAGTTCTACTAGTTGCTCGTAACTTTCCACGCGCGAAAGCTGGGGACGCAGTGCCTTCGTGCCGGGGATGCCCTTCGCATAGGAGAGGAGGCGTGAGCGCATGGCGCGCATGGTGCTGATCACCGAGCCATAGTGTCCGCTGTCGAGCGAGAGCTTCGTGTGGCGCAGCATGAGATTGAGGCGTTCTGCCGCGCTGGGGGGAGCTGGGATCTCACCTGTCTTCAGGTAATGCTGGCACTGGGAGAATATCCATGGATCGCTCATGGCAGCGCGTCCTATCATCACACCAGCGACCGCTCCCTGCTCGCGTATCTCGCGCACGCGCTCGGGGCTGCGTATGTCGCCATTACCGATGATGGGGATCTCAGGGTGGGCGAGGGCGCAGTCGGTGATGATGTCCCAGTTCGCCTCTCCTCCATACTGCTGTGAGCGTGTGCGTCCATGTATGCTGATCGCGGCTGCGCCCGCGTCGGAGAGACGCTGCACGCATTCGCGCGCATTGATGCTCGTCGCATCCCAGCCGACGCGTATCTTCACTGTGACGGGACAGCTGCTTTCCATCTCGCGCACGACATGCGCGGTGATGTCTTGGAGAAGGGGGAGATCTTTCAAGAGGGAAGAGCCGCCGTTTTTCCCCACGACCTTGGGCACGGGGCAGCCCGCATTAATGTCGATGAAGTCAGGCTGCATCGCGTCGTAGATGATGCGCGCGGCGGCGGCCATGTTCTCTGGCTTGCTTCCAAAGATCTGCACGCCCAGCGGGCGATGGTCATCACTGAACTGCACGTAGCGTCGGTTACGCTCCCATGCTTGCAAGACACCCTCAGCAGAGACGAACTCCGTCATGAGAACATCCGCGCCCATCTCCTTGCATAGGCTGCGGAAGATGGGGTCAGTCACGCCCGCCATGGGCGCGAGGTAGAGGGGGAACTTGTCCTTGTCAGCAAGGAAGGGGAGGGGAGGGCGGCTCATGATCTTTTAAAGAAAAATGACATTATCCCTTGTAGGTGCGGCAGCGTTTCATCCAGCCAGCTAGCCAGCGGGATTCCCCGCGAGAGGGGGGCGAATTACGCACACGACGCTGGAGCACGACGGCGGCGGCTCGGGAGAACTCAGCCGTGGCGGCTGATCCCTGCGGACGACCTCGCATCTCTTCGAGAACCTGAAGCAGTCCCCAGTTCGTGCCATTGTAACGCTCATTCATGGTGAGCCCCTCGCCCTTGAAGTTCACATAGTCGATGAGGCAGTAGTTCCCACGTGCCGTACGAGCCAGCGCATAATAACGCGCCGCGACATTCTGAGGCTGCTTACTCGCCTTCATCATGGAAGGGAGAGCCGCGCGTGAGCGTCTGATGAGGAAGGCCGTCTGGAGACCGAGATTCTGGCTGAGCCACGTGCGCATCTTGTCAGCCTTCCCGCTTCTGTCTGCGAGGAAGGCGGAGCGGTTCGGCCACGGGGCAGCCCCCTTTAAGTAACTAGGGACGCGCACACCACGCTCTTCGGCGAACTGGACAAAGCTAGGCCAGCTCTCCTTGAAGGGAGGGCGCACACCGCGCGGAAACCAGATGAAATGCGCGATGCCCAGCGAGGGGAAGCTCTCGCCTACATTCCATGTGACGAGCCCCTTGACCGTGCCCGCGCATTCGTTCTTCCACACCATATTGCCGATGATGGCAGCGGTTTTACGAGGAAGTGGCGGGAGACCACGCTGTTGCTGTTGTTGAGCGCAGCTGGAGGTGAGCACGCTCGCGAGAAGAATGAGAATACAGTGACGTAACATGAGAATAGAAAAATGCGTGCTTATAAACTAGCAGATAATAGCCCGAGAGTAAACCCCAATTCTCGTTCAACTCGTGAAGCCTGATCGTACGGGTAGACTGTCGAGACGGAGAAATATAACTTTTCTTTTTTAAAATCGTGATTTGTCCTTGACATTCGTCTGTCCATATGTCATATTGTCGCCCCGCACAGTACGCTCACGCTGGATGTCAGATGAGTATGGAGACTGAGCAAGAACAACCAATATCTAATTTATAAAATCACATTATGGTCGCAATTCGTCTTAACCGTCAAGGTTCCAAGGATCGTCCTTACTACAAGATCGTTGTCGTAGATAGCCGCGCACGCCGTGACGGTGCATTCATCGAGCAGGTAGGCACTTATAACCCCATGGCTGAAGGAGAAAACTACACACTTGACCTCGCAAAGGTAGACAAGTGGATCTCCAACGGTGCCCAGCCTTCCGATACTGTTGCTTCTATCATCAAGAAAGAGCGCGCTAAGGCCTAAGCCTAGCAGAAATCTACATTCCAATTTTTAATTTGGTTGTTAGCGCATCTCAGCCCCTGTGGCTGAGGTGCGCTTTTCTGTATTGACACCGCCTGTGCGAGCATGCTAGAGTGGAGGAGTCCATCAACTCATAGCCCTATGAAAACTATCTTCCCTATTTTTTCTGTCTCTTTGCTCGCTCTTCTGAGCCTCTCCTCCTGTGAGACGCAGAGGAGGTACTTTGATGCCTCGGGGAAGGAGATCGATGCCCCTGATTACTCACCTAAGTCGAGCTCTCTACAGGATCGTTTTACGAATACCTTCACCATGAAGAAAACAGCTGATGGGATTCCTATGGCTGTGGGAAACAAGGTGAGCTCCTTTCAATCCGATATAGACGCTGCGCGCAGCACATCCAAGGATGGGCTAGATAGGAAGAGCTTCGACGGAGTGCGAGAGTTCGACGGAAAAGGACGCGGAACAGACTGGGCTGACCGTCGCGTGACGAAGGAGGAGTTTAGTGACGCTGGAAAAGAAGCATACTCTCGCGAGATGAAGCCTGATTTCTTAAACGACAAAACATCGCCATTCCGTGACAAGAAGACATCCTTCGCTAGTAATCGCTCTAACTTTGAGGGCGAAAGCATGCAGACCTCGCGAGCTCGTGAAGAGGGGCGTGGCGGCTCATATTCTCGCGATGAAAGCTCGCACTACTTCGAAGAACAGCGCGAGAATAGCCCCGAGGTGCGCATCATGTCGCGAGACGAGTACACGCACATGACCCTCGAAGAAAGCCGTGTCCTCATGGGGCGCGACAGTGACGAAGAGTGATGAATTCTCTAACAGTCGAGAGGTGTGCTTCCTTCTTCTTGCATGTTGGTAGTCTTTATGCTTGCTACTAGGCGAGATGTGTGATATTCTGTGCATACATTCGCAATGATAACGACACAAGAAGAGCTGGCCGCATGGCGCAATAGGGCAAGAAAGCAAGACGTAGCACGAACGGTGCTTGATTTGGAGGCTGATAGTTTGCACCGCCATAAGGAAAGACTCTGCTTGATTCAGTATGCTGATGCCGATGGCGTGGAGATCATCGACCCTCTGTGTATAGAGGATATGCGACTGTTCACCCAGTGGATGAGCGAAGCCCAGGTCTGGATGCATGGAGCAGATTATGATATGAACCTCTTCCAGAATGCCTACGGTGTACTACCTGCCGCCATACTTGACACGCAGGTAGCCGCTCGCTTACTTGGCTACCGTCAGTTCGGGCTCGCGGGTCTCGTCGAGAAGCTTTTTGATGTCGTCCTGAGTAAGAAAAACCAAAAGGCTGACTGGGGCAAGCGCCCCATTCCAGAATCAATGGAAGAATACGCGAAGGCCGATGTCGCCTACGTGCTCCCTATGGCTGATATTTTCGTCAAGGAACTCCTAGAAAAAGGACGTTACGAGTGGTTCATCGAGATTTGCCAGAATAATATGGACAAGGCTCGTAAGCGTTTTAATAGCCCTGAAGGTGACCCTTGGCGTATCAAGGGTAGTGGACGACTGACCCAGCGTGGACTCGCTGCTCTGCGTGCCCTGTGGACATGGCGAGACAAGGAAGCTGCTAGCTGGGATAGACCTGCATTCATGGTCTGCTCGAATGATGAGCTCATCCAGTGGAGCAATGCGCTGCAACAGTTCCGCACGGTAACACCCAGAAAGAGCTTCCATGCGCATCGTACCGCGCGATTTAACAAAGCCGTCGAGCAATTCCAAGCGATGGACGAGGAAGACTATCCTAGCCGCGCTCCGCGTAAGGTACGCGTGCAAGATGAGCTCTTCGAAGAAAAGCTTGATGCACTGATCGCGCGTCGCGAAGCCGTCGCAGAAGAGCTGGGGATAGAAGGATCCTTTATCGCCTCGCGTAGCCAATTAGAACAAGTCGTCATTAATCCAGAAGACGGCTGGGCTCAGATGATGAACTGGCAGCGCGATCTGCTACAGGAATCCTAAGATTGATTTAGTTTCCTATGTACTCCCCCTCATGCTTATAATGAGGGGCGATAATAAACACGTTAAAGAGAGTGCTCTTTAAGTATGGGGGACGCAATACCTACAAGCAACACCTAAATGGATTCTTAAGGGCGCGCCCTTAAGCAGGATGCAAGGACGGCGTCCTTGCTGGGAGTGTGAGGGCAAAGCCCTCGCGGAAAAGCTGTGGCGCAGCCACAGCAGCGTCAGTTTCCTCATAACCTGATGTCACGCGCGCCCGTGAAGTAAACCCAGCATCAGCTCCACACCAGAAACTGACGCTCCTACACCGCGCGCGATAGCGCGACTCTTCCGTGGCAAACGCGAAGAGTCCGTGCGGAGAAGCTATGAAAACCAGCCTATAAGCCACCCAAGAGTCAAGCATATCACGCGATATGCTTGACGACGCTGCGAGCAAGGAAACGAGATTTACATACATCTCTCATAATTAGGCTCAATTGTATCTGACTTACACGCGGCTGAGGCAGCAGAGGAAATATCCTGACAGTTCTCGTGTGTTATGATTTTATGATCTATGATGACTCACGATGATTACACCTCCCTACCGTTTCTTTCCGCTGCCGCAATGCTGAAGTATGGAGCTGCTCGACGCGTGATATGAACACTAAAAAACCGCCCAGTAGAAACTGAGCGGCTGTAGAAATAATTTTTTGAAGCGTGTGGTAGAGATTAGTCAACGAGCTTGACGACGATCTCAATACCCTTGTGGTTCGTGTATGTTCCACATGTAGCGCATGCGGTGTGACCAGGAACTGCGGCTTCGCACTTAGGGCATTTGCCGAGTTTAGGTGCCTTCCAAGCCTGAGCGGCGAGGCGGGAGCGCTGCTTCATCTTTGATGTTCTGCGTTTTGGAGCTGCCATAATATGATATAGTTAAAGAGTTATTGCTATTGGAGTGTGATTATTGTACGCCGCGAGCTGATTTGCTTATCATCTACCTGTCGTGATGGGGGATTCGCATCCTTCAATCACCTTTCGGCAGCTCATCTAAAGCATCCCAGACACTTTCTCGACTTGCGGTTGCGGATTGTACACCTATTGGGGTGTCTTTGTCCAGACTAAAATCAAGAATTTCTGTATTTATTTTACAATCATCTCCATTTAATTCGCATTTAGGGTAATGAGGAAGTTCTAGAAGAAGCTCTTCGCGCATTTCGTCCGTAAGGTCGATGCTTAACTTATGGGTGACATCTTCACTCATGGCGAAAGCATCAAGCTCGATACAGTAATCCACGGGCTGAAGACAGCGTACGCAGGTGAAGCGAAAATCAGCCTCCACTCGACCATGCGCCAGCAGTTCTGTATCGAAGAGCTGCACATGGAGATCGTAGCGCAGAGAACCTATACTCTTCACTTCTGAGTCGTCGAGACCGAAGAGGCTAGCATCTAGTTCACCTGTGATCTGTAGCCCCGCTGGGGGGAAATCTTCAAGGGATATGACAAGGCGTGTATCCATGCGTTTACTTTACCTAGCTCGCCGACGAGTAGCAAGACATTTTTAAGTGTTTAATTGACTTGCAAAATCTGAAGCTGCTAATTTCGCAAGAGGTGCCCTCAAACTAGTTGTGTCACGTTGTATGAAAAAAGCCGTAAATTATCGTGTTTGTTATGTGCGGAATAATCTAAGATAGGTGTGGGCTATGCTTTTTTTTGTATCGCTCGTAGAGTGGCTTGGGAATGAGGTCGTCTGGTAGTTCCATGCCTGTTATCAGGTGTGCTGCCAGTTGTTCGCTTACCCAGGGTGCTGTCGTGCATCCTCTGCTTCCTAGTCCTCCTAGCATGTAGTGTCCCGCCCGTTCAGGTAGCACGCCAGCTACGGGCTGGGAGTAGCGTATGATGGGTCTCACTGCTGCTCTCGCTCTCACGATTTCATAGCTTCCCGCGTATCTTTGTGCGAGTCCATGGAGGAGTTCCATCGCTGCGGTCGGTGCGGGGGTCCCCGCATCTGCCCATACCCAGTCATAGCTCGCGCCGAGTCTCCAGATGTCGTTTTCTTGTTTCACCAGCCAGTGTCCGAAGTGTAGGATGGCATCGGGGGCGTTGAGTTCTGGTAGTTTAATGTCGACGATGCATCCTTGGGATAAGCGGCTTTCTAGCCAAGGGGCTTCTAGGGTTTTCGCGGTTTCATATCCTATACACCAGACGATGGCGCGATATTCTCGCTCTTTCCACTGGATGCCACCATCGCTAAGTTCTGTGATGTCTTCGAGTTTCACTTCGTCTTCGATGAGGGCTTCTCGCTCGGTGAGCCATTTTCTCTGCGCGTTGACGAGGCGTTCCGCATGCAGGACGGCTGATCCATAGGTGATGGCGGCTTGTCCTATTCCATTCCAGCCAGGTAACCATGGGAGTAGCGGACCGGTGAAGCAGGAGGTGTCTTCGCTTTCGCGGCGCTGCTGCCAGAAGGCCTGCTGGTCTTCGTCGCTGAGTTCACGCCAGATTTCTGTGCATTCCCACCAGCTGCCTTGAAGTTCTTCTTCTGTTTCGCGGTAGTAGCGGTGTGCCTCAGCGAGGCATTCTTCTTGTCTCCAGTCGGGCTTGATTTTTCGCCCTGTCAGTGGGTTGACGAGTCCTGCTGCGACGCGCGAGGCTGTTTCTGCTAGGGGTCTGTCGACGACGTGGCAGGGCTGTCCCGCTTTCAGGAGTTTCCACGCGAGGCTGGAGCCTGCCAGTCCTTGTCCTACGATGAGTATGGGGCGTTCCATGGATAAAAGGAAGGCAGGAGCGTTCACTCCTGCCTTGTCATGTTGAATTGTATGTGATGGGTGGTTTAGGGAACCTTACAAAATTAGTCTGAGCAGAATGGTGATCTCGAAAATGAGCAAAACAGCACGCCTTTTGCCGCATTTTGGCGAGATCCCCTTTAGAAGGGGAGTCCCATTCCGCCAGTGACCTTGCGCATTTCGCTGTCTGCCATGTCCTTCGCACCTGCGATGGCATCTTGGACTGCCTTCAGTACGAGGGAGCTGAGGAACTCAGCGTCATCAGGGTCGATGACCGCAGGGTCTATGCTCAGGGACTTGATCATGCCTGTACCATCGGCGACTGCTTTTACTTTACCTCCAGCTGCTTCAGCTGTGAATTCCTTAGCTGCGAGGGATTCCTGCGCTTGCGCCATGTTGGCTTGCATGGCTTGAGCCTGCTTCATTAATTTTTGTATATTCATGATAGTACTTTCGGGGATTTCTAAATTCTCGTCATTCTAAATAAGCTAATGAGAAAAATCAGCTCAAAAGCTCGGCTCGCGAGAAATTAGAAGTCCTCTTTTATTAAGGGATGATGCGTGCGTTAAATTCTCTCAGAGCGGTCTGGATGAGAGGGTCGTTGTAGAACTCCTCTTCACGTTGCTTCTGGGCTTCTTCTATGCTAGGGTCTACTGCTTGCGGTACGGGCGGTGCGACCTTAGGCACATTAAATGGGACTTCTGGGAGCGGTAGGCGCGCAGAGTTGTTTACTTCCTGTGGTGCTGGTAGAGCGGGGTCACTGATGGCTCGTATGCGGAGTCTCTGGTGACTCATCTCTTCCAATAGGTTGAGGATGTCGTTTTGTGTGCTAGGATCTGTCAGCGCATCGCGTGTCAGGCTATCGTCTGGGTGTACAGCGAGGCTGAGTTCTCCCTGGCGGCAGTTCGCAAAGCGTGCTTGCTTGATGATGGCTGCGTTTAGTGGGTGTCTCTGCTCGAATGCGACGAGGAACTTATCCCATAACTGGTGATTCACCTTCACGACTTCATTTCGCACCAAGGGTGCTACAATGCTAGGTGGAGTCTCAAAGCTCGGTGGTGCGTCATCTATGGGCTCTAATTGGCGTACTGGTTCTACTGCTGCCGGCGCAGGTGAGTAAATCGACTGCGGTGTGACTTCAACGACAGGAGCAGGGGCAGGCACAGGAGTAGGCGCGAAGGCTGGCTGCTGTGGTGCGGCTTCTCTTACGATGTTAAGCTCTGGAGCAGGAGGATAAACCGACTGCGGAGTGACTTCTGCAATAGGTGCAGGGACAGGAGCAGGCGCGAAGGCTGGCTGCTGCGCTGCGGCTTCTCTTACAAGGTCAAGCTCTGGAGCAGGGGGATAAACCGACTG
>CAYJNX010000077.1:0-10694 GCA_964371525.1 uncultured Akkermansia sp.
ACCATCGCGAGATGTCTCCCATGAACTTCGAGTCGCGGAACATATGATTCATATCGTTGACACTTAGGAGCTGCCAATTCGATATATCACCATTAAACTGCGAGCCTTGGAACATGTGGAAGCAGGTCACGAGCTTTCGCACATCCCAGTCCGAGATGTCGCCATTGAATTGACTATTCATGAACATCTCGTTCATGTTCGTCACCTTACCTACATTCCACTTCGAGATGTCTCCATTAAACTTCGAGTTCTTGAACATCTCGCTCATGCTAGTGACATTGCTCACATTCCACTTCGAGATCTTACCATTGAAGTCACTGCCATTGAAGAGCTGCCCCATTTGCGTGACGGCACTGACGTCTATATGGTTCAGATTAGCAGCATTGCCTTGGCGGATGATTTCCTTGCGAACGAGTGATTTAATAGTAGAGTTGGTAGCCTTGACGGGCTTTAAGTTGGTGGACTTCGGTTTATTGTTCGAGGCTGCAGCGATGACTTTTGAGCGATCGACCCCTTGGAATACTCCATTCTGGTGGGGTATCATGTTAAGTGGCCATGTCGAGATGTCGCCCTGGAACTTAGAGCCTGCGAACATGTAGTTGATGTTTTCGAGAGCGTAGGGTTTCCAGCGTGAGAGGTCCTTATTAAAGGGGGTGCCCGAGAACATGTAGTCCATGGTTTTCACGTTTCTGACATCCCATCGCGAAATATCTTGATTAAAGGGGCTGTTGGCGAACATGGCTCCCATATTCGTCACCTTGCCGACATTCCACTTAGAGATCTTACCATTGAATGAAGAGCCGTCAAACATGCGCAGCATGCTGTCTACATTTCCGACGTTCCACTTCGAGATGTCGCCGTTGAACTTACTCTTCATGAAGGTCTCGCCCATGTTTGTCGCATTACTGACATCCCATTCGGATATATCGCCCGTGAAGCGCGAGTTTTTGAACATCTCGCCGAAGTTCTCTCCTTTACTCACATCCCATTTTGAAATATCTCCATTGAACTCACTATCTACAAACAAGCGGCCAAAGTAGGTCACTTGGCTGACGTCAATATGATTCAGGTCTGCCTTTATTCCTCGCTTCATGATCTCTCTCCTGACAATCTGAGGGAGGGTGTCATTCGTCGCTTGTATACGTGGTTCAGCCTGAACTTGAGTCGCGCGCTGTGCCTGTGCCTCGTGTAATGTAAGAGTAAACAGACAACAAAGCAACAAGCAGCGTGAAGCGTTTTTGTATATCATCATAAGCATAAAAAAAAATGTTATGTCATTTTTATAGCAAATTCAAGCGGACTACAAGTATATTCTCAGAAATGCACAGACTTGAAACTAGGTGTTTCTTGAGAATTTTTCTAAATCAAGACAGCTCAACAAACGTATTGCATTATTTTTTAATCAGCTAAAAAGTATTCAAAAAAGCAGCCTAACAAGCGATAGCGGCATAGTTATACAAAAACTATCTGTGTCATGGGATGCAAGCTCGCATCATACAAAAAGCCACCCTCATCCGAGAGTGGCTTTTTGTATATAATCAAATTTTGATTCGTGTGGCAATTACTTGCCGCAGCAGCAGCCGCTATCGCCGCATGCTGGCTCAGCAATGATGCGCTTGAGGCGTGCGAAGCGTGGAAGACCGTCTTCGGAGCTCATACCAGGTGTACCCTGAACGAGAGGAAGCGCGTAGTCGATGAAGGCCTGCTCGATGCCGTTACCTGCTTCATTGATCCACTCGCGTGGAACCTTGTTTTCGGTGTTAGCGACGAATTCGAGAGGAAGAAGCTTCGTGTTGCAAACATAGGAACCGCTGGACATGTCGCGTTCGAAGGCAACCATCTTATCAGTTTCACCTGCTACTGCTGCTTCTACAGCTGTCTTACCAGCGTTGTAAGCTTCGTTAGCGTCTGTTGGGGAGCCGACGTGTGTGGCGCAGCGCTGAAGGAGTGATGGCTCGATGGCGCGGATCTTCGCGTCGACGCGTCCACGTACCATGTCAGCAAGCTTGTTAGCAAGACCGCCGAGCTGGGCGTGACCGAAGCCGTCCTTAGCGTTTGTCTTCGCTTCGGAGATGAAGTTACCATCTTTGTCCATGATACCTTCGGAGACGACGACAAGGCACTTGTTCTTTTCAGTGTAGATGCGCTCTACGTCAGCAAGGAAGGTGTCGATGTCGAATGCAACTTCTGGAAGGTAGATGAGGTCAGGACCGCAGCCAGCGTGGTTCGCCAGTGCTGCAGAAGCTGTGAGCCAGCCTGCGTTACGTCCCATGACTTCGATGATGGTGACCATGCCTGTGTCATAGCAGTCAGCGTCGTGCTTGACTTCCATGCAGGATGTAGCGATGTACTTAGCTGCGGAGGCGAAGCCTGGGCAGTGGTCAGTACCGAAGAGGTCATTGTCGATTGTCTTAGGAATGCCCATGACGCGGCATTCGTAACCACTCTGCTGCATGAACTTGGAGATCTTGTTGCAGGTGTCCATGGAGTCGTTACCACCGTTGTAGAAGAAGTAGCGTACGTCGTACTTCTTGAAAGTTTCGAGGATCTTTTCGTAGTCGGTAGGATCGACTGAAGGGTCCTTCATCTTGTAACGGCATGTACCGAGTGCGGAGGAAGGAGTGAACTTGAGGAGCTCAAGTTCTGCTGGGTCTTCCTGACCCATGTCGTAAAGCTTACCGTTGATTACGCCTGTGATGCCGTTAGCAGCACCAAGAACGCGTGTTACCTGAGAAGCGTTGAAACCAGCTTGGATAGCTCCAAGTACGCTAGCGTTGATCACAGCTGTAGGACCACCGGATTGACCGATGACACATGCACCTTTAAGTTCGTTCATATTTAGAAATGAGGAATGGTTGAGTTTATGCTCGCGTCGCAAGCATAGTACACTCACGCAGCGGGCGCGCTATTGTAACCGAGCAGGGCTCAGTTGGCAAGAGAAATCCATGCACGAGTGTAGATTTTTCGTCGTTCTTGCTAGTTCTTCTTTTCTTCTAGGTTAAGCGGTACAATTATAGTCTGCTGCTGGCCGTTCTCTGCGATAAAGCAGAGGCGCACAACACGCTCCGCAGACTTCTGTCCGACGAGTTCGCTGATGGCGATGCTCTGGGCGAAGGGCTGCGCGGTCTTGCTGTCCGTGGCTTTCAGCTTCTGGGTGAAGACGTGTGCTTCATAGTCGCGGTTCACACCGAGGGGTGGCTCTTCTATGTAGATGTTCAGCGCGGCGAGTGGGAGATTACTCGTGACGCTGCCCTTGATCTCTATGCGTTTCCCATCGACGATTTTCATCTCAAGCCCTTCAAGTTTCGGTTCTAATCTCCCTTGGTAGAAGACTGTTTTATCCCCCAGAGGCGCGAAGACTTCGCAGCGGTCTAGCAGCGCGCTGCTGCCTGCGGTGATGAAGGTGGGCTTCTGCCCGAAGGTGTAGTTCCCCGCTCCCATGAGGGCGGTGCCTAGCTCTGCTTCTGAGCCGACGGCCATATTGTGAGGGAGGTTCAGACCGTGACCCAGCTCATGGGCGAGCCCGCCAAACCACTTTGTCAAGAGATGCCCCTTCGCGGAGTTCTGGCCAAGATACTGGATGTCAAAGAAGGCGTAGTCGAGCGCGCAGGCTACTTTCCCCAGCCCATAGAATGGCACGCCTCCGGGGCTCATGTCTGTGTTCTTCTCATCGTAGAAGGTGGGGAAGATGATGAGTGTGTGATGGCTCTTGCGCAGGCCTTTCTCGTCGAGATACTTGTTTACCTCCTGAGCGGCACGCCAGCCGCCGCCGTTGTCATAGGGGTAGGCAGAAGCGGGTTTCTCAGCGCGGTAGATGATGATGTTCACCCGATCAGGGCTCTTCATGTCCATGCCAAAGCTGCGGTAGCCGTAGCCATTGCGCTCCATTTGTTCGGCATAGAACTTCTGCGTGTAGAGCATGAGCTCGGATAGGCGTTTTTCATAGCCTGAGATAGTTTCTCTGTCACTGCCGAGGAAGTAGACGATGTTCAACTGATGCTCCGTCGGCGCGACGGTCTTCGTTACAGGGGCTTCGACGGCTGCGGTGGCAGAGGCGGAGGCTTCTGCTTGGCTGAGGCCAGCGGCAGAGTGGAAGAGAGCGGGGAGGAATAAGCGTGATATGTTCATGATCTTATAATAAAAAAAAGGAGTTAGGAAAGTTATTTAATTTCAGGGAAGCATTTTAGCGCCATGACGCTACCAGATATGGTAGAAAACTCATCAGAGGCTATCTTCATGGCAAAGTCAGCTGGAAGCTCACCAAGGCTGAGCCCATTCTTATCTAGTGCTTCTATCTTCAGCTTATAGGCGTAGGATATCATCATGCCTGCGGGGATTTTTTTATAGTACCATTGCTTCTGCTCTTTCCACGCGCTGAAGAGTTCATTAATCTCAGCATTGCGCTTGAGGCGTATGCTTTTGGTTTCCACCTTCATACGTTGAGCGATGACAGTGATGAGCAACTCGGCGCAGTTCGCATCTATATTGCTAATTCGCTGCTTAAATGAGGGCAGAGTTGATCGAGCAATAGCTGGATAGGTGATGCGAGATCCTGCTGCCATCATGTCACTCTCTGCTCTCATATTGCCAGTCGTCAACTCTGAAGCGTGAATATTATGAGTCATGAGCGCAGATAAAAGACTTAGTGAGGGTATCGTGTATAGAAAAATCTTCATAAATATGCGAATGTGAAGCTCCATTCTTATCATATTCAGCAGACGCTGGCAAGAAAGAATCTGGGCATCTCCTAAGCAAGGAGATGAAGGGGCTCATTTCATCTTGACTTTAGGTGGGAATTCGTAAAGTATAGGGAAAAGCACCCCTATCGCATTCGTGAAGAGTTTTATCACTAATTTCGTTCTGTTCTTTCTCATCATCTGGCTCATAGAAGCTATCGCGATGGGGAGTCCGAGGCAAGACATGTATGAGCTATGGGAGTGCTTCACCTCCTACCAGCTGCGCCATCATCTTCTGGATTCGCCCTACATTATCGCGCTCTCTTTCTTCCTCGCGCTCCCTAGCTTGAAAAATAAGGATTGGATGAGCTGGAATTTCCTGACCGTTTTCTTTATTTATTCTTTATCCTTCTATCTAAGCGCTGCACTCAACTTGATCAGTTTCTATTTTCCACCCAGTCTTTTACCGCACTATGGACTCGATAGCCTAGGAGAGAAGATCTGGGAGTATGAAACCGTATTCATCGTCTACCCCTGTCTGATCCTACTGACTCTTGCCAAAGGGAAGGCGCGTGTTCTTCTATCCATCATACTCACATCGCACTTCATCGCATGGCATCTATTTACCTATATCTCAACTCTCGCATTTTCAGGGCTAAGTTCTTATTTCTCATGGGCTCATTATCTGCATGTGAACGCAGATGTTGTCGCGCTATGCATGATGATATTTTTCACGATAAACGCCATCATTCTCTCTATCAATCTACCGCGCACGTACACACGCCGCTTATCCAAGGAGGAAAAGGAATGGGAGCAACATGTGCAAGAGTATAAGAAGAGTAAGAAGTCCTTTGTCCCTATTACTATTCCTGACCTTCCTGCTCCTACGACACCTCATTCTCCACCTGCTGTTAGATGACAGAACTTTTCTTTATAAAAAAATATTGATAAACAAGTGCGTAGTAAAAAGGTCTTAAGTTTTTTCACATAATGTAGGATTTTTTCTTGCGGAATGCATGCTAAGATATTAAACTGAATCTAAGAACAATGACCACAGATACCTCCCTACATTACCGTCTTATAGAAGACACCCTTTGGATTCGCTGCACTAGCCGTGGAAGCTTCCTTAATAGCCCCAGCATTAAGTCTATAGCTGATCGCTATATCGCTGATGGCGGTAACCATATCGTGGTGGATCTTGAGCTCTGCCCAGGTGTAGACTCTACCTTCATGGGTACGCTCGCAGGGATAGCGCGTCAGTGTATGGGTGCTGGGGGTAGCATAGAAATCGCCTCACCAACAGATCGCACCAAAAGTGCGATGCTGAATCTCGGACTAGATGCCCTACTTAGCATAGATCCGCCCGATGCACCGTGGCAAGCTCATCTTGACAGTATACGTGGGCTCATCGAAAATGATGACTCAGAAGAAGCTGATAACAATAGCGCGAAGTCTCTCTCCGAGATCGAGCGTACGAAGCATGTCTTGGAGGCTCATACCACCCTGCGTGGTCTCAATGAGAAAAATGAAGAGAGCTTTGGCTACGTTTGTGAAAGCTTAGAAGAAGATCTCAAGCGTCGCGAAGAAGACCCTTCATGAGTCAAGATGTCCAGCAAGTTGCTCTTTCCTATCGCAGGATATTAAAAGAGACACAGCAGCTTGCGGCCTGTGAGGATACTCTCGTCAGTGACTTTCAACTCCCCCCAGAGCGTTTACAGGAGCTCCAATCCGCCTGGGCTCTCGGTCTGCTCGGTGATACAGGTACAACCTCTCACCATGGAGAATTAAAAATTCTCGACTTCGGCTCATGGGCGCGCGACGGTGTCTATGACCTAGAGCGCGTACAGCTGGAGATAGAAGGTCAGTGGTGCAGCGGGCCTGTGATGTTCACCACGCGTGCGGAGGATTGGGAATCACTCGGCTATGGTGAAGATGAGCAGTACAATGATGTCATCCTTCATGTCGGTCTCCTGCCAGCACCGCAAAATTTCTTCACGCGCACGAGCAACCAGCGTCATGTTCCCTATCTCGCGCTAGATGAATCCCAATGGAAGGATATTTTACAGATTCCTCCTCGCCTAGATCCTGATCTTCTCGCTCTCTGCCGACAGCCATTGCGAGACCTGCCAGCGGCTCAACTACAATCAGTCATTCTCAGCGCGGCTGCACATCGACTGCTGTGCAAGAGGCTGCGCTTCCAGCAGCGAGTCACTGTGCTCGGCTCAGACCAGTGCTGGTATGAGGCATGGGCAGAAGCACTGGGATATTACCAGAATCGCTTTGCCATGCGAGTTCTGGCGCAGCGCGCACCATTAAAACTGCTAATGGAGGGGAATACCGAGGCATTACTCTTCGGCATCGCAGGTTTCCTCAGCCCTATTCTTCCCGAGTCATGCGACGAGGAAGTACGTCACTACCATCGCCATGTCTGGGATACATGGTGGTCTTTACGCGATGGATGGGAGCTACAAGGTAAGCATCGTATTCACTGGCATATGGGGAGCTCACGCCCTGCAAATCACCCTCACCGTCGTGTCGCGGCTCTAGCCTGCACTGCTAGCTGCTGGGATGAGTGGGCAGCTCTACTCTCGGCGCAAAACGCAGATGAATTACTGCGCGTTACCAGTAGCCTCGACCATCACTACTGGAAGCATCACAGCTCTCTGCCCTCTAAGAAACTCGCGCGCCCTGTAGCCCTCGTGGGGCAGCAGCGTATGAAGGCCTTCCTCGTGAATAGCCTACTCGTTTTTGATGATTCAGACACAGCGTGGTCTCTCTACAAGAAGCAGCGCGAGTCACAGGTAGCGAGCAAAATCGCCACATTAGCACGCGCTCTGGCGGGTGAGCGTGAAGATCTCCAGTCATGGCTGTCAAGCTGCGTTATCCAGCAGGGATTACTCCAGATAGGATCGGACTTCGCCACACCGCCTCAGCAGGGAAGCACGATGCTTTTCCCCGAGTCGCTTGGGAATGTTTAAGTTTTTTAATGCTTATGCGCGAGGATGCGCGTCATTATAGGCTGTCTTCAGGCGCATCTTAGTGAGATGTGTATAGATCTGCGTGGTGGAGAGCGACGCATGCCCGAGTAGCTCCTGAACGGAGCGCAGATCGGCTCCAGCATCTAGTAAATGCGTGGCAAAGCTATGTCGTAGCTTGTGAGGTGATATTTTAAAGGGGATGTCAGAAGAGAGCAGGTACTTATCAAGCATCTGCTGTATGGCACGACCTGTCATACGGCGGCGTAGACGACTGAGGAAGAGAGGAGAATCTTCTTCAAGTTCTGCTTCGGCTATGTAGATGCTCAGTGCATCGTCTGCATAGTCGCCTAGCGGGACGAGGCGTTCTTTCTGCCCTTTACCGAGAATGCGTAAGCAGCCATCGGCTGATTTAATATCACTTACTTGTAAGGCTACGAGCTCGCTAAGACGCAGACCACAGGAGTAAAATAGCTCCAGTACGGCGACATCGCGAAGGCGTAGCCATGGGGGGAATTTCTTGTTAAGCTCCATGCTCAGTGGCAGCTTCAGCAGGCTTTCCATCTGAGCTACGCTGAGATACACGGGCAGATCCTTCGCTTTCTTGGGTAGACTTAGTTCAGCGAGAGGATGATGACTAAGCTCATGCCTTTCTATGAGGTACTGATAGAATGATCGAAGAGCTGCGAAACGTAGTCTTATACTAGTTGCCTTCAAGCGTTTAGTCATCAATTCGTAAAGCCAATCTCGAAAATCATCTTCAGTACAGAGTTGCCAACTCTTAAATTTCTTTGCGCGCCATTCTTTAAAATGACTTAAGGCGAGTGCGTAGGAGGAAAGGGTATGCGGTGAGGCGTTTTTCTCTACTCTGAGGTAGTGAAAAAAAGCATTCACGATAGGATCGTTTGCTAAACTCTCCTTTTCTTGATTTTGACGAGCCGGCATGTACTGATAGCCCTATTATAACACATTGAGGCGATATATCAAGCGACCATGCATCGCTCTATTAATGTTCAGCGGTTAGCACCGTGCTTTAACTATCATTCACTAGATTATTCATAAAAAATGAGAGATAGTCACTATCGCATACGGGCTTACCCCACTTTTAGAATCAAAACATATGAAACACGATACGATACCAGGTCGCGTCTACGCTATCCGCTGCAAGACGCCCACCACAGTCACATGCTCACGCAATAACGAGGACTACACTCTCGTCTCACACCCAGGCGACGAAAGCGAGATGCACTTCACCGCCATCAGTACCACGGTCACAATCACAAGTTCTGGTAGCTATGCTCTGCAAGAGACTTTTAATGCTGCCCCTGCTGCATCGTCTGGCGGTGGGGGCGCATTCGACCCTGCGGAGTTGCAGAGAAAGGTTGAGACTTTCGTTTGCTCGAACGAAGTAACAGATTACGTAGACTATAGCGAGTCTGACAACCGATCAATTATTCGAGTGAGTGCAGATGGAACAAAGGTATTCTCAGCCATCCTCGCTAAACCATCCGCAGGCAAAAGTTATGAGATCGTCTTTGAATTCACTCCATTATCGAGCTCTGTTAATTTCATTTTCGGAGGAGACCTAGCCAATCCCGAATGGCAATGGGTAGACCAAGCACCGAAACCCACAGCATGGGAAGTTGGTAAAACTTACTGCTTCACTGTTCTCTACATTGATGAAGTCACCGCCCCCCTCGTCGCATTATCATACACAAGAACCGCACAATTATGAAAACTTACGCAAAATTAATTAACGAAACTACACTCGATGTATTCAAAGGCTTGACCAACATGGTATACCAAGATCCTGCACTCGTAAAGGAGAGAGCTACGTCTGATGGTTACAAGCTCGTTGTTTATCACACCCGATCTCACCACCTCACCGAGGTAAGATACCGAGAGACACCGAAAGAGATTCAAGCCGAGTGGCATGACTTACCCATTGAAACGGCGCGTGAGCAACAGCGAGCCAGCATTGTGACTAGTTGCAACCGTGCCTATGCTGAAGCCATGGGGATTTATTCCACGGCTGAGGTGCTCGTAGCGCAGGATAGCAGCGAGCAGGCAATAACCGCCATGGCTGAGGCTCGTGGCATTAGCATCGAGCAGCAAGCAGAGGAATTATCTATGTCTATTGCGATGGGGAAGGTGATTAATGGATGCTTAGCAGGCTACTCTCTACGCCTCGAAGATGCTATCAAAGCGGCTAGCACAGTTACAGAGATAGCGGGTATATCATGGAGTCGTGAGGATTTTACCAGCATCGTAGAAGACGCGATGGCACAGCTACAGGAGGGAGGCGCGAGTGGTAATTCTTAATCCGCTAAGCCCGCTGGGCAACGTATCAGCGGCCAACGCCAAAAGAGTAGAATATATCGAAGGGACTAAAGGGCAATTAATAGTCATACCCTTCCCAGAGTTTTCGCGAATGGATATATCTATCTATTTAGCTAGAAACGCGAATCAGAATATATACATGACTCCGATTCCGACGAATTTACCTTATACTGAAAACACTTTCATTCGTCACCAATGGGCATATTTTTATAGATTTCTATCTGTCAACATTGCGGGCGCAGGGTACGCCACGTTGAATAAAAAATACCCCTTATCCATTTTGCGTGATGGTAATACGTTTAGCGCAATTTATGATCTCGAGGGGAAAATTATAAATATACCCCCTGTTTCATTAGACACCTCTCCCACGGCATTACATATCTTTAACGCCGATGGCGGGGGATGGCCAAGCGGATCGGAATGTAACTATAGGCATTACCCTCTAATCGTAGATGGCAAGGAAAATTATATCCCCTGCGTAGATGTAGACGGTAAAGGTGGCATTCTGGATGTTAATACTAATACGATATACAAGAATCAGGGAAGCGAAGAGTTTATAATTGGTCCCCCTACGATATGAAAATAAAACACGCAATCTGGTTTAAGAAAGTCGACGATCCTAAGTTTAAGTACGAGCTCACACGCGCTATGAGCTTCCGAGTGCCTGAGCTGGGGTTGGATAATCTGCGCTTCTATAGTCTCA
>CAYJNX010000078.1:0-1652 GCA_964371525.1 uncultured Akkermansia sp.
ACTACCGGGGTGGCTGAGCACGTCTTCATACAGCCCTGTTTGTTCATCCCAAACCCGCACCTTCATGGACCACGAAAGCATGCTATAACAGCTGATTTGGGCATCAATACCTACCTCATTTATCATAAAATCAACCCATTTATCAAAGATGGAGTAGTCCCAATACATGCTACCATCAGCTCTTTGAATCCAGCGAACCATGGAAGGGCAATGGTCATAATTTTGAGCATTCCACGCCTCATCAATAATAGTGGTAGTAATGACCTTTTGCCCTGCATTGGCGAGGCGTCGCATCAACGGTTTTAAGAGTGCAAAATGCTGCTCCGACCATGCCTCCACCCCATGCACACGCGCTACAGAATCGGGGTACTGCCATAAATCAAGGTGAATGCCCCAATCCTTACTTTGTGGCAGGGTATGCGCGGCAATATCAAGCCTTACCGGAATCTCAACGGGGCGAACCCCCTTTGCCGCAAGCACCACATGCCCTTCATAGCTACCAGCTGGCAAATTTCGGGGGACATCAACTGACACCCAAACCGTGCGGTTGACACCAGCCGCTTGGCTCAGATACTCGTTGTGCTTTTCAGAAATAATATCTGCATGCGGCACACCATTACTTTTAGTAAATTTAACAAAACGCGCGCGCAGGGGGAAGTCCTCAGATTTCACCTTGAGGTGCAGCTGCTCAAGCTGGTAATCTGAAGTCACTAATAGCTGCGCATTCACCCTTTCCCCACGCCATGCACGCCACACAATTTCCTTATTATCTAAGGGGGCAGTGGGTATCTTCCCCGTCCAATTGAGCTTTGTTCTATCATCATAGACCTCTACTTGCAGAGCATCTGTTGGTGGGGGTGCGTAGCCTTTAATTTCAACAATTTGTCCACCTTTTCGCCTATCAGGCTTGTTGTTCACAATTGTCACTCGAATGAAACGCTGCATTTTTGCAGGCAACTCAAATCGAATACCTCGCGAATCTTCGGGGAAGGAGTTACTCCGTTTATCTACAAGCATCTCCCACGTCTGCCCATCCAAAGAGCCCTCAATATAATACTGATAAATGCGCCCCCCTTCCCAATAAAGCCATAATTGGATAGCTGCCAACATTTGAGCCTGCCCCATATCAATTTGATAAGAGGCAGGGAGTTTCGCCCCACTCCAATAATTGCTAGCCTCTACCACGCCATCGACAGCCATTTGAGCATTTTGGCTAGGGGCAGAAACCTTCACTTTCGCATTAAGAAAGAGGTTGGGAGGCTCTTTCTGGCACTCTGGCAGCACCCCTCTTAAGCCCAATTCATCCTCAACCTTGCGGTTAAGAGACTGAGAAAAGCTAGGCATCACAGCACAGTGGGCTAAGAGTGTCACGAGGGAGAAGACTTTCAGTTTCATAGTTCTATTCTAAAGCAAGCCAAGGCGATGTCAACTATAATAACAGGCAGGCAAGCGCGTGAAAAATCTTGCATAAGTTAGCGATTTAAATGCAGAAATTCCTTATATTGTAACTATTTATAGCAACATTGCCATTCAAATAGCTCTCGAAGTCACATCAGATGCACTGAGGTACCTTGCCATTTATTTCATGCGGTTGCCAATGCGGTTGCCCTGCTCTTCTTTGTCTTGCCAGCCGCGCCCTGATGCTTTAAGAT
>CAYJNX010000078.1:1752-10575 GCA_964371525.1 uncultured Akkermansia sp.
ATGCGGTTGCCCTGCTCTTCTTTGTCTTGCCAGCCGCGCCCTGATGCTTTAAGATACTGACATGAGTGCTCCTGATGATGTATGTCGCTGTGCGTGGGTGGATGGTTCTGATATTTATAAGCAATATCATGATGAGGAGTGGGGGCGTGCTGTGCATGACGATACGAAGCTCTTTGAGATGCTGGTGCTGGAGTCTTTTCAAGCGGGCTTGTCATGGATCACGGTGCTGAAAAAGCGAGAGTGCTTCCGCGCGTGCTTCGATGGCTTCGATCCTGAGATTGTCGCCCGTTATGATGAGGCTAAGGTGCTGGCTCTTCTGGCGAATGCGGGGATTATCCGCCACCGTGGGAAAATTCTAGCGGCGATTCATAATGCACAGCTCTTTCTCGATATTCAGCGTGAGTTCGGAAGCTTCGATGCGTTTATATGGCGCTACGTGGATCATGAGCCCATCCTCGGTTATGTGGAAGATCAGGCTGTGCTGCCCGCGACGACTCCGCTGTCAGACAGGATTAGCAAGGATCTGAAGAAGCGCGGCTTCAAGTTTATGGGGAGTACTATTGTGTATTCCTTCATGCAGGCTGTCGGCATGGTGAATGATCATAGCAAGGTGTGCTTTCTCTATCACGGATGATTCACGGCTGATCTGAGGCAGGCTCGACATAGAGGCGTCCCTGACGGCGGCGGAGGCGCGCGCCTGCGGCGAGGTTGAGGATATGCCTGTCTCCCGAGATGAGGCTGAGTGCTTCTTGGATCTTGCGCTCGCTGACATCGGATACTCCTTGTTCGCGTAGGTAGGAGAAGAGTATGGCGCGCTGCAAGGATGCAGTTTGCTCGCGTAGGTAGGGGAGGTAGAGTCTTCCCTGCGGATCACGGCTGGGGAGCTGTGCTAGTGCTGCGCGTAGGGCATGTTCGTTTTCCTGCTGTACTTCCGCGCTGCGGTTGATGATGGGGACGATGTCGCGCCCCATGAGTTCACTGAGCTGCGGGATGATGTGATGGCGTAGCGCATTGCGCGTCGCGTCGTCGTCATCGTTCGTCTCATCATCGCACCAGCTGATGTCTCTTGTGCTGAGGTAGTCGGTGATCTCGCTGCGTCTCCAGTGCAGCAGGGGGCGTATGTAGCGCAGTCCGTCTTCTTCTCGTACAGGGAGCATGGGACGCAGTCCTGCTGCACCTCGGCAGAGATGGAAGAGTAGCGTCTCTGTTTGATCGTCGGCATGGTGGGCGAGGGCAATAGGGGGGATGATTCCCTGTTTTTTTTCACAAGCAAGCTCTAGCGCGAGCTCTCGTAGGGCAGCGCGTCGCAGTTCTCTTCCCATATGCTCGAAGGAGAGTCCTGCCTCTGCTGCCATGGCAGGGACATCGTAATGAAGGGTGCGCAGGGGCACATTCCATTCCTCGCAGATGCTGGCGCAGTACGCCGCGTCTCTGTCCGCTTGAGTGCCGCGCAGCCCGTGGTGTACATGAAGGGTATGCACGCGGCAGCCGCGCTGGACGAGGAGGTGCAGGAGGCAGACGGAGTCTCTACCTCCGCTGAGTCCTAATACAAGTTGGCACCCTTCTTGCAGGAAGGGTGCGCAATCTAAAGCTGGGGTTTCTAAACTTGTGTCCAAAACTCGGTACGGTTTAGCGACGAGTGCGTCGGCTGGAGCGGCGTGGCGCGTTTTCCGCACCTTCCACTGGATTCTCTGCGAGCCATGGTGCTACTTTCTTGAACATCTGCTCGTCGCTTTCTCCCTCGGGATCGAGTTCGACAGCTCTGATGCTACCACCTGCGTAGGCGACGACGATGCTGCTGGCATGGCGTTCGATGGCTGGAAGCACCATTTTCTTGAAGCTTTCGAGGCTGTTCACGCTCTGTCCTTTTACAGGATGACCATCAGATAGCCATGGCAGCTCATCGAGTCTCTGCTTGTTAATGCGTATGCCAGAGTCTGGATTGTCAGGATCAACTGTGCCATCTGACCATGAGACATAGGAAACGGTCTTTTCGTTCGCTGTGAAGACGGTACCTTCTTCTATATTCGCACGTTCATCACCGGGGCAATGGAAGACTTCCGATACCTTGATAGGTCCGCCCGCCTTGGTTGGGAGAACGACAGCATCAAAGAGGGGCGCGATGCTGTACCACCATGCGTCGGTTTCGTTCATGAACTCTGTGTCTTCATCGTCAGCCATGCCACTAGCAGGGAGCATGTTGCGATGAGCCATGTCGTCAGAGTACTCATTCGCCTTCATGGATATCTGCTTGATCTGCTCGGTGCAAGATGTGAGGTCGGCTGCACTCATACGACTGTAAATGAAGGGCATAGCTACACTAGCTAAGATGCCTAAAATGGCAATCACGACAATGAGTTCTACTAAGGTGAACGCTTTCTTACGCGCGGGATTGTGTAAAATCATACTGGATACTTTATCATAAATCAGTGTCATAACAAGAAAAAAAATTATGACTCGTTAAAGTGTTTTTGTTATCTCTCTTGCGCCTTTATATTTAAAGACTGAATTGTTGGAAGCTTAATCCTTTGTATTTTCTGTCTCAAAAATAGTTGTTACTAATAGCTTGACAATATTAGCGTGGTGTGCAAATATTTGTCTGTAAAATTTCGCATGTGTAAAAATTATAATATGAAAACTAGTCTATTGCTAAGAAAGCTTAATCTTCAATACGCACCTCTATCACTGCTTATCGGCGGCACTATGCTTATGACAGCTTCTCTACAAGCTTCTAGTGTTGGATTGACTGTGACAGGTGGAGAACAGCTAGGTGAGCGCACGGATCCTATAACTATCACGGGAGGTAGCGGCACAACTGGTATTCTCGTGGAAGGAGAAAGTGCGACAGGCGTGGATTCTTACATTGAGAAGTACACTGGCACTATTGATGTCGAAGCTCTTAACGGTTCAGCCGTCGGTATTAATATCCAGCAAGGCTCGATAGGATCACTCGAAGGTGCTACCATTAACGTGCTCGCGGATGAGGATGGTAGTTCTACAGGGACTGCTTCAGTGGAGGGGCTTATCTTAGGTGCGCAAGGTACTGTGGGTAATCTCAATAATTTGACTGTGAATGTAGAGATCGGGGGTGACAAGGCTACAGCCACGGGTATAGAGTTTACAGATGTCACGACACTGCCTTCATATAGAACGGATGTTGAGACTGAGCCTCTCACTTATTTTATGCAAAATGCCATGGTGACGGTGACGGGGAAAGGCGGTAAGCTAAACTTCGTCTCAGGGGCTATTTCTCCAACGGAGGCGCAAAACGTAAACTTAGGCGTTATTTCGGGTACTTTCGTTATGAACTCTAATAATGAGACTGATACATTTAAAGGTGACCTCAGTGTAGGCTACCTCATAGGATCAGACGCTGGTACGACGTCTGCCTCTGTAGGTTTTGTGAACACGCATACTGATAGTGCTGTGCAAAATTCATCGGCGGGGTATATTATTGACTGGGAGAATACCAGTATGCAGGTGAATCGAGTTTTCGGTCTTTCAGGTGGTGCTGCGGTCTTCGGTAGGCAAGATGATCTCAAGGATACTATTTTAGGTGCTGGCTCTTACATCGAGTCCACTATTGTCGATGGTATGAGTGTAGCAGCTTGGCTGAATGGCGTAGACATTAGCTTAGGAGCACTTCTCGGTACGACGAAAGCGTCAGCTGGTGCTGGTGTCGCGGTCGGTCTCAGTACTTCGGGTACAGACTTGATTGCTACCTACATCGCTGACCAGAGTGATTTGAATAGCATCGCTGGAGATATCAGTGGACATGTATCAGCAGTGCTGCACAGTGACGCTGCCTCAGAAGTTTATGGTGAATCTACGGCTTCTATGTCTGTCGGATATCTAGCTGCTTCTATTAAAGTTGTCGGCGAGGTAACAACACACTTTAAGACTGACATGACAGGTGAATTCTCCGGTGAGATATCCGCCCAGCTTGATGATATCTCCAGTGCTGACGGTACATTGCGTGACGGCACACTCGTGGCTGGTATTGTTAATTACGGCACGATAGATCAGAGTATGGCTGATGCTCTGTGGGGGACTGGGGAAAACGCCACTAGTGGCAGTGATCTTCTTTCATTCGAAGGTAATGCTTTTGTGCCAGAGGGCACTTCAAGCGCGGGGAATGATGATGTCGCAGGCACGAGTGTGACAGCACTTATCTATGATTCCACAGGCGTTGATACGAAAGAAGCAGTCGCTTTCGGTCAGGCTATCATGAGTATAGTGGGTGATACTGAGCTTACGACGACCTCCACAGGGGCGGCGAATACGACACGTATCGTCGGTGATATCACGACTGGTACTGGTACAACAGGCGGTGTTACCCCTGGGGCGGAGTCACTCAGCTTCCAAGAGGGGCATTTCACGGTGACTTCTTCTAACTGGAATGCAGGCGAGGCGATCAACTTCGGTAAGTTCGACCCTGATACTGTCGAGGGTATTATGACGACGACGGTGCAGCTAAGTAGTATGTTCGAGATAGATTCTAATGCGACACGTGCAGACGGTCTGGGAGAGCATATCGCGCTGAACACATCCACGCTGAATTTCGCTGGTGTGAACGAAACGAATGTCTCACAGCTTATCGCAGGTGATGGCATGAGTCTTACTCTGAATGGTCTTGATACAGTGAATGTAGAACTCGCCGAATCGGTAGATTATTACAAGGATTATTTCGCGGCTGGCGGCGGACCTATCTTCTTCCTCGATGCGCGTAAGGCTGATTACTTCGATACGGAGCAGGTGAACTACAATCTCACCATAGGCGGGGTCGATGTACCTCATTATTTAACAGACAATTTCCGCCTCTATCATGATGAGAATGGTATCTATCTCTACGATAAGGTCTATCGTATCCCCGAGCCCAGCACGGCTACGCTGAGTCTGCTCGCACTCGCTGGTATGCTTGCCCGTCGCCGTCGCCGCAGGTGCTAGTTTTGCAAGTTGACTAATAGGTAAAAATTACACAAGAAAAAGAGCAGCTCTGAGAGGAGCTGCTCTTTTACATGACTTCGTCAATGCGTCACTCGAAAGAAACAATTGAGCCTTGTTTTAGAGATGTATGTTAATCCCGTTTCCTTCCCCTCGGCACGTCAAGCATATCGGAAGATATGCTTGACTCGTGGGTAGCTAGTGCGCTTGTTTTCGTGGCTCCTCTGCACAGTCGCTTCGCGTTTGCGACGGAAGAAGAGTGTCGCGCTGTCGCGCGCGGTAAGGGGCGCGTCAGTTTAGGGCAGGAAAGCTATGCTGGTTTTGCTAGGCGGGCGCGTGTGGCTACCGATTATCTGGAACTGACGCTGCTGTGCTCTATGAGCACAGCTTTTACTTGGGCTTTGCCCAAACCCAGCTAGGACGCCGTCCTTGCATCCTGCTTAAGGCCAGTGGACCTTAAGGTGTCGTCACTAGGTATTGCGTTAGCCATGTATAAATCTACGATTTCTACATGTAATAAAGGAGGGCACGCTCTCTTATCTGATAACTCTGTAGATGAGCCAGATGGCGAATAGGGCTACGAAGAAGGGGAGGAATGTCCAGATAATACCACCTACAAGCAAGAGGATGGCGATTACAAAGACGATAGCGCATATCAGCCCGATGATGGCTGATACCGGTAGGCTCTTCCAGAGTGTCCACCAGAAGCCCCTGCTTTCTTCGCGCTTCTTTTCCTCGCGCAGGTCTACGTTCTCCAGCTGACGCCATGTGCCTGACTCTGCGCGTCGTACCCAGGTGTCGCGCTGTATTTTGCCTGTACTGAGAAGGCGCAGGAGATCTTGCCCAGTGACGGGACCTATCTTCTCTTCACCTGTGTCGTAGTAAAACTTGCGTGTCATATTCTAGTATTGGAGGAGGCTTTATGTCTGTCTCCTTCAAGATGAGACTATTCTAGCGGAGCTGATGGGCTATTGCAATGAAAATTGTTCACTCACTGTCTGTATGACGCGCCATCTGGTGGATTTCATCGAAAAAGCGCGAGCCTCGTTGTGAGGCTCGCGCTTCTATAAGATGCCCTAGAGGGGATCTTGCAAAATCCGAAGCTGCTAATTTTGCAAGGTGCCCTAGATAAAAAATCTTAGTATTCGTAGTCCGCGTAGAACTGGAACTGCGCACCATTGTCAATCGCATTATCGCTCGCTACTGGGATAGCGAAGTCAGCTGCGAGAGGTCCAATGGGGAGTGTCAAGCGTATACCTACACCCACGTCTGCTGCCCATAGTTCTGGCGCGAAGTCGAAGCTATCAGCATGTACGAAGCCAGCGTCGAAGAAGGCCGCGAAGCGGATGTTGTCGATGACTGGTATCGTGACTTCGAACTGTGCGTAGAAGGAGCTGTTACCACCCATGGTTTCGTTCCCAGCGAGGAGCTCGTTGACGAGTCCTACATCACGGTAGCGGAAGCCGCGTAGGTTATGAGGTCCACCGAGATAGGCTGCTTCAAACAGAGGCACTTGCTCGTCCTTATTCACCGCTTCTACTGTCTTCATTCCGAAGTTTACACTGAAGATCGTGTCCCAGAATCCGTTGTAGTAGTATGAGCCAGTGAGGTCAAGACCGTAGGTTTCCACCGTGCTGCCAGGTCCGCTATAGCCAGCGGTCAGTTCCAAGTGACCACCGCTACGTGGGAGTATGCTAGCATTACGCGTATCGTACTTGTAGGAAAGTGAGAAGTGGCTGCGGTTGTAGTCGCCCATTGCTTCTTGGAAGTAGATAGGTGGCGCACCTTCATCCGTGAGCTCGTATCGCTCGAACTTGTACTTCAGCTCCATGGATGACGCGTCACCGAGTGCGTAGCGCAGAGAGGACGAGAAGCCGTAGTTCTTCTGCGTGTAGTAATCACTCAGGTAGTTTGCACTGGAGTAGAATAGTTCATTACCGAAGGCTAGCTTCTGGTCGAGGAACCAAGGCTCAAGCAGGAATATAGAGGCTGTCTGCTGCTCTGTACCTATGTTTGCGGAGAGGGTGAGGCGCTGACCTCCACCGACGAACACTCCGTTTGAGAAGCCGCGTATGTCAAAGTTAGACTGTGTGACGTTCACGAATACTGAGACGCTCTGCTCAGTCGAGAAGGAGACACCGAAGCTCAGGTCGCCTGTGCGACGCTCTGCGACATCAATGTTTACATCGCGGTAGCCAGGTGTGGATGATGTAGCCTGAGATACCTGCACGTTGCCGAAGTAGCCGAGGTTAGTCAAGCGCGTGCGTGCCGTTTCAAGGTCAACGGAGTTCATGGGTGCTCCAGATTTCACGGGAAGCTCGCGAAGAATGACGTGTGGGCGCGTTCTCGTGTTGCCACGTACATTGATGCGTCCGACGCGGTAGACTTTCCCTTCAGTGAGCTTATAGGTGATGTCGATGAGGCGTACCCCTTTTCTATCAGTACCGACTTCTACGATATCTGGGTGTACACTCGCGTCTGCATAGCCTTTTGAGCCGTAGTAGGAGCGAACGAGACGAACGTCATCGGAGACCTTCTTTAGTGAGTAAATATCACCTGCGATCATGCTGAGTGCAGGCTCGAGTTCAGCGTGATTATAGACTGTGTTCCCTTGGAAGCCTACCTTGCGGATACGATAGCGAGGTCCTTCACTGATAGTGACTGCCATGCGGAGTTTCTCGTGCTGAGCTGTGCCGACGTTGTAGTACTTTACGTCCGTTATCTTAGCACGCAGGTAACCGAAGTTACGGTAGTGATTGACGATGTTTGTGAGGTCGTCATCCAGTTCGTGCTGGCTGTAGCGACCTGATTGTGTGAAGAAGTAGAGGAGACCCTTTTCTTGAACCTTCATCACCTGTCGAAGCTGCTCACTGTCGAATGCGCTATTCCCCTTGAAGGAGATATCGACGATTTCTCCACGAGGACCTTCTTGGATCTTGAAGACAATATCGCGGTGCTGCCCCGAACGCGTAGCGCGCTCTTCCCATGTGACGCGTGCTTTAGGATAGCGTGCTTCATGGTAGTATTTTAGAATGGCCTTGCGAGCGGTAGCGAAGTCCTTGTCATTGATCATTGTACCAGATTTAATCTCGATTAGATCGCGAAGTTCTTCCTCAGTAAACATCGTGTTACCGATGAAGCCGACACCACCGATCAGTGGGCTAGAACCTACTTCGAAAACAACGCGCACGCGATCATTCTCCGTGGGGTACACCGCGAGGCGTGCATCTGAAGCGATGAGACCTTCTGCAATGAGGCGTTCCAAATCTGAATTAGCACGTGTGCTGGAGTATGGCTGACCAGCCTTCAGAGAGATCTGACTAAGAAGACGCTGCTGTGGGATATGTTTGCGAGAAGTGATGAACTCGACCTCCACCTGAGAGATGGTCTTCCCCTCGTGAGCGAGCTCATTGGAGAAAATGCCTGTGTCACCTGCGAGTTGTTGCTGCGCATTCTTCATGGAAGCGAGCGATGGATCGTACAGCTGTGGGGTCATCGGTTTCGTGCTAGTAGATTCCTCCTGAATCTTCGCAGTCTCCGATTGTGAATCAGCGATTTTTACCTGATTCTTCTTATTCTCCTCTTCGATGAGGGCATCAAGGTAGGGATCATTCGTGTCGCTTTGGGCGAAACTGACGGGGACTAGACTGGCGATCAGGCTCAGTGTTGCGAGTGAGCCTCGCTTCTTCATAGGTGAATGAAACATATCGTTCTTATTATACTCTTTGCACTATTATAGGTCAAGTCCCTATCCGATTTTATTTTATAAAAAGGATGTGTTTTGTATTCGCTCTTGTTACGGTTGACGTTTAAGAAAAAGGTTACCTTAAGGGGACCTTGCAAAATTAGTCCGAGCAGAAAGCTAGTCTCTAAAATGAG
>CAYJNX010000079.1:0-10500 GCA_964371525.1 uncultured Akkermansia sp.
AGTTATACTACACAATTCCTGAATGGATGTCAATCAAGTTAACGTATATGGGACGGCGTCCTTGCTGGGTTTGGGCAAAGCCCAAGGAAAAGCTGTGGCGCAGCCACAGCAGCGTCAGTTTCATTATAACCTGAAGTCACACACGCCCGCCCTGCAAACCTAGCATCGTGCCCGCGCCAGAAACTGACGCTCCGACCACCGCGCGCGACAGCGCGACACTTCTCTTCCGTAGCACACGCGAAGCGCCCACACAAAGAAGACACGAAAACAAGCACACGCGCGCCCCAAGAGACAAGCATATCTTCTGATATGCTTGACGAGCCGTGTGCAAGGAAACGAGATTGACCTACCTCCCCGAAGTAAACCTAAAATATTTCTTTAAGAAGACGCAACGGCAAGAACTGCCACCGAAACGCCTACGCGCCTCTCTCTGGCTTCTCTGGCTTCTCTGGCTTCTCTGGCTTCTCTGGCTTCTCTGGCTTCTCTGGCTTCTCTGGACGCTGCTCTTTTTCCTTCTGCTTCCTGCGGTGTTCTTCGCGCTCACGCTCACGGCGATCTCGCTCCTCCATGCGGTGTACCCTATCTGCGACCTCGAAGGCAGCGCGACGCGCTTGATAATTCCCCTCGCGACCCGCGCGTTCCAGCCAGTAGAGCGCGTCTTTGTAATCAGAGAGATCAAACGCTGTTTGCAGTATTAAGAATCCAGCTGCCGCGCCCGCATCCGTATCACCGTTACGCGCCGCGCGCTTGTACCAAGAAATAGCTTCTCTGTAAGAGTAAGACACACCGGGGCGACCGAAGTGGTACACATTTGCCAGAATCTGCTGTGCGGCTAAAACACCGTTATACCCAGCGCGCTCGTACCAGCGTACGGCCTCATACCAGTTCGGAGCGACGTAGCGACCATTGCTGTATACCTCGCCTAGGGTGAACTGTGCCTCGGGAAGGAAGAGATCAGCGGCATTATGCAGGTGGGGGAGGAATTCTTCAGGATTCGCATTCGCCTTGCTCATCTGTGAGACAGCGAGCGTGTACTCGCTTTGTCGGAAGGCGAGCTGCTCTGGCGTGAGCTGCACGCAGGAGTGGAGTGCCAGCGATGCTAGCATGGTCGTAAGAAGGTGTCGTACTTTCATGATTTAATATACATGTTATGATAATAAAATAAGTTAGAACTGTCAATGTAATATTATCTAATAAGATGCCGAGAATAAGACGCCGAGAAGCCCTCGGCATGATACGCAGAAAGTCACCCTCTGCATGAGAGGGTGACTTTCTAAAAAGGAGCTTTATTAGCTATTAGCCAAGGAGCTCAGCTACGTCAGCGCGCTCAGCGAGGAGCTCGTCGCATGTAGCAGCGATCTTTTCCTTGGAGAATTCATCGATAGGAAGTCCTTCAACGATGGTGTAAGTACCATCAGCGTTCATGCGTGTAGGCTGGGAGCAGATGATGCCAGCTGGGAGGTCGTATGCGTTACCTTCAGTTGTGATGGTGCAGACGGAGAACCAGTCGCCTTCTGGCGTTGGGTTCGCAAGCATCTGAACTGTCTTGAGGGCTGCATTCGCAGCGGAAGCTGCGGAGGAGAGACCACGTGCCTTGATGATAGCTGCACCGCGCTGCTGAACAGTAGCGATGAACTCACCCTTGAGCCATTCGATGTCGCTGATCACTTCTGTGACAGGCTTGCCGTCGATCTTGGCGTTGGTGAAGTCAGGGTACTGAGTAGCGGAGTGGTTACCCCAGATGCACATGTTTGTGACGCTGGAGGAGTGGACGCCTGCCTTCGCTGCGAGCTGGCTCTTAGCGCGGAGCTCGTCAAGCATGGTCATGGCGAAGAAGTTTTCCTTTGGAAGACCTGTTGCGTTGTGCATAGCGATGAGGCAGTTCGTGTTGCATGGGTTACCTACGACGAATACCTTGCAGCTTGGCTTAGCGTTTTCGCCGATTGCCTTACCTTGACCGACGAATACCTTACCATTGATGCCGAGGAGATCCTTGCGCTCCATACCTGCCTTGCGAGGGACGGAACCTACAAGCATGCACCAGTCAGCATCCTTGAATGCTACTGCTGGATCGTCAGTAGCGACGATACCTGCGAGAAGAGGGAATGCGCAGTCATCAAGTTCCATGACAGTGCCTTGGAGCTTTTCGAGTGCAGGTGTGATTTCAAGAAGCTTGAGGATCACAGGCTGATCTGCTCCGAGCATTTCGCCAGAAGCGATGCGGAAAAGAAGAGAATAGGCAATATTGCCAGCGGCGCCAGTTACAGTTACAGTTACAGGTGTTTTCATAACGCACTCCATTATGCCCAGACTAGCGTTTTAGTCAATCTTAAAATCCCTATTCCTGCGACAAATGCCGATTTTTTATCTAATAACTAGGCCTAGGTGCCAGTGCTTGCATCGCGCAGGGTTTCTCCCAGCGCAGGGAACGCGCGATAGCCTGTTCTGTATAGAGCAGTGCCGCTTCTACTGCCTGTTCCAGAGGCTGTCCACAGGACATGCCTGCGGCGATGGCTGCCGACAGAGTGCAGCCTGTGCCATGCGTGCTGACTCCTGTAATGCGTGGGTGCGACCACTTAGAAATCGTCCCGTCGGCACTCACCAGTATGTCCGTGCAATGATCACCTGCGAGATGCCCGCCTTTCACTAGGATGGCGCAGTCGTACTTCGCACGCAGGGCGAGCCCCGCGGCTTCGAGCTCTTGCTCGTTTGTGATACTCATCCCCGACAAGAGCGCGGAGGCTTCATCAAGATTCGGAGTGAGGAGGCTGGCGCGTGGGATGAGGCATTCTTCATACGCTGAGATGGCGGCTTGCTGCATGAGCGGCTCACCAGCTGAGGCGATCATGACAGGGTCGATGACGAGAGGGATAGTCTCATACTGGCTCTCATGGAGCACTTCTGCTACGCCACGCACAATGCCAGGGGAGTAGAGCATGCCCGCCTTAATGGCTGAGACAGGGAAACTCTTTAGTGACAGGCGCAGCTGGGCGATGACGAAGTCCGTCTCCATAGGGACGATACTTTCGACCAGCCCCGGTACTTCACTCACCGCGCAGGTCAGCACGGTGAGAGGGTAGCTCCCTAGCGCGACTCCTGCTTTCAGGTCAGCTTGTAGGCCTGCGCCAGAGGAGCAGTCAGAGCCTGCGATGCTGAGCATCACAGGGTAGTGGTCTTGCAGGGAGCTCATGCGTGAGTATTATGTGATTATTACGCGTTAAAGCTCGCTTCGAGAGCAGAGGCGACGCGGAGGAGGCCTGCTTCCGAGTAATGAGCACCGAGCAGCTGCACACCGATGGGCAGTGCGCCCTCTGGACGTGGTGTCGGGATGCTGATACCTGGAAGGCCTGCGAGGTTCGCAGGGATGGTGTAGATGTCAGCGAGGTAGGTCTGAAGCGGTGTGAGCGAGCTGTCATGCAGCTTCGGTGCAGCAGTAGGCGCGACTGGGCTGATGATGTAGTCCACGTCGGCGAATGCCTTGCTAAAGTCGCTGGCGATGAGGGAGCGTACCTTCTGCGCGCGACCGTAGTACGCGTCGTAATAGCCGCTAGATAGCACGTAAGTACCGAGAATGATACGACGCTTCACCTCTGCGCCGAATCCTTCGGAGCGAGAGCGCACATAAAGATCCTCCAGTCCCTTCACGTCTGGGGAGCGGTAGCCGTAGCGCACGCCATCGAAGCGTGAGAGGTTAGAGGAGGCTTCCGCGCAGGCGATGACGTAGTAAGTGGAGACGACTGCTTCTGTGTGAGGGAGCGAGATTTCGCATATTTCCGCACCGAGTTCTTCGAGCTTCTTGAGGCTGAGTTGCAGCGCGTCGTTCACTTCGGGATCATTACCCGAGGAGAGGTATTCCTTCGGGATGCCTATCTTTGTGCCTGCGATGGGCTGACCGAGTCCAGCGGTGAAGTCTTCTGCTGGCTTCTGGGAGCTCGTCGAGTCCTTCTTGTCATGTCCTGTGAGGGCAGAGAGCAAGAGAGCTGCGTCTTCTACATTCTGCGTGAGTGGTCCTATCTGGTCGAGTGATGATGCGAAGGCGACGAGACCGTAGCGCGAGATGCGACCGTAGGTGGGCTTCAGGCCGACAATACCGCAGTGTGAGGCTGGCTGGCGTATAGAGCCACCTGTGTCAGAGCCGAGTGCTGCGATGGCGATACCGCCCGCGACAGCAGCGGCAGAGCCACTGGAGGAACCACCAGGGGCATGCGCTTCGTTATGAGGGTTCGCCGTCGCACCGAACGCGGAGTTCTCGCCATGCGAGCCCATGGCAAACTCATCCATGTTCGCGCGTGCGAAGGGGATAGCACCAGCGGCTTTCAGCTTCGCGACGCTCGTGGCATCGTAGGGGGAGGTGAAGTCCTCCAGCATGCGCGAGGCGCAGCGAGCTGGCTCACCCTTCACACAGATATTATCCTTGATGACGATGGGAATACCGCCTAGGGGGAGTGAGAGGTCGGCTTGCTTCGCCGCTTCCAGTGCTGCGTCCTTATCATAGGAGAGCAGTGCCTTGAGAGCGGGATTGCGCTCTTCGATGCGTTCTGCGAGTAGCTCAACGAGTTCTGGTGCAGAGATCTGCCCTGCCGCCAGTTGCTGTTTCCAGTGAGAAATGCTTCCGATTAACATAATACTAATACTGTCAGAGATGGGGCTTAGTGGGCGGATTCTACTACCTTTGGCACGCGTACCTGTCCATCTAGTGATGCAGGAGCGGTCGCCATGGCTATTTCCTGACCGAGGCTCTCACCGAGTACGTCGGCACGCGTGACATCAAGATCGGGCAGTGGGTGCGTCATAGGCGCGATGCCTTCTACATCCCACTGGGTGAGCTGATCCACATGCTGGAGGATCTGACCGAGGTCTTCTGTGAAACGAGTGGTCTCGTCTTCGCTGAGGTCTAGTTTTGCGAGCTTAGCGATGTAGCTCACGTCTATGCTGGATTCTGACATGTTGATAGGCGGTGATGCGCGGGTGGGGACTTAATTACAGTGAGGTGCGGAACAGGTAGAGACAGAGGCGGAAAACACCGTAGAGCGACGCGAGGAGGACGACGAGTAGAAAGATGTTCTCCCAGAGCAAGCGGCTCGTCGATCTATTCGACTCGATGCTCGTGCTCACCCTCATGCGCTGCTGGCGACGACGTTCCAGTATCTCATCTGGCGGGTCTATTTTCACCCAACATCTAGGGGTCTGTCCAGCTTTATCTGACCCTCGCTTCGTATTTTTACGTTCTAAAAAACTTCTTTGACGGTTCATATTTACTCCTTACTCCTTTAAAAAACATATGTAACAAGATACCACACGAGCATCATGATGCTGGCTGCGCCTATCAGAGGCAGGTGGAAAAAGACTCCTTTCTTTAGCTCATCAAGGAGCTGTGCGCGAGTTGTCCCCCAGATTTTCCCCTGATCAGGGCGAAGCTTGAAGCACTCGACATAGCGGTAACGCTTCTCGCCGATGAAGGCCTCTTGGAGGTCGTTTTCTGCGCGATCTAGCTTCGTGAGACCATTCAGCAGGCGTTCTTCGATGCCCTTCGGTGACCACTCGGTAGGATCGAGCGAAGATAGTACCATGAGATGGCGTGATAGGCATTCGTGGATCTGCTTAAGCTCCAGTTTCTCAGCATCCATTGCTTTCACTTCGTTCTCAATGCGGCGCACGACATTATGAATCTTCATGCCGAGCTCGTCGAGCTGTGCTGCGAACTCTACCTTGTGCTGCTTCATGCGCTCAAGCTCTTGATGCTGCTCCTCCCACTCGGCCTGCTGCTGCTCGAAGAAGGCAGCCTGTGCGCGAGCATCCTCCGCCTGCTGACGTATCTGACTCGGCGAATAACTTCTATCATCCGCCTCTATGGGGTTAAGCTCCATCTGGCGCGGTGGAGCTGGATTGGCGCGTGTACGTAGTGGTGGTGCTTGCATAATGACGGGAGGCGATAAAAATAATTTTCTTTAAGAAAAGTTAAAGAAAATTCCTCCAATTGTCAAGATTTATTTACCTTTCTTGTTTGCGCGCTATTCGCCACGGCGGAAAACGTAGCCTGCACGAGATAGCTCACCGACCGTATTAAAATACAAAACAATACAGCTCAAGTAAAAGATTACTTGAGCTGTATTGTTGTTGAAAATTGTGCTACATGCAGCTCAATCTGATAGAAAAGCTGCTAAGCCACACTCTTAGCGACGACCGCGAACGGTATACACATTTGGCGTGCGTGCTGCTTCAGGCTCGCGTTCGCATGCGGGAAGCATGGCATTAAGCGCGCGTGACTGGATGGTCTTCTTCATGCCAGAGTCATTGATTTTTGTGACTTCCTTTGCCTTAGCAAGAGACTCTTTTCTGTCTTGCTCCTTCTTCGCCTTAGCTTCTTCATATTGTCTGATGCTTGCTTGCTGGCGAGGAGTAGCGATGGACTTGAGCGTATCTGCGCTGAGGTCGTCTGTGCTGACTGTAGGGGCTGCCTGTGCGATGCAGCAGGAGCCGAGAAGAACGAGTACTGAGAAGAGTTGAGAAGATTTCATGGTGAACTCCTACATTCTAGTAAGTCGGATCGCCGCTGTCAAGTTGATTTTTCCCAGTGTGTGCAGAATTTTGCTTTTTATTCGTAGTTTTTCATCAGCGTACCGATGACAGGGTGCGTGACAATCTCCTTGCCGCGCGCTTCGCCCTCGGCCTTTGAAGGAAGATCATGCTGGCTGTGGTAGCCTTCTGACATGAGGAAGGGGATGATGTGGACGCGTGCGGAGCGCATGGAACTTAGCTTATCCTCTACTTGTTCATCTTCTCCGAATCTCGCGAGGGCTATCTCCGTGTCGGGGAATATGTTCTGCAAGCGTCGACAGAAAAGCTCGGGCTCGGGGGCAGGACTCTGTGTGCTCGCTGTATTATGCGCGACGAGCAGGAGCGCGTCGCCTTCGCGCATGCTGAGTTTCAGATGATCGGCGAGCAGCCGCACGAGCCATGGGGATGCACCGAGCACGGGCTGCATGATGAGGCGTAGCTTCTTCGATACACCCTTCTCGCGCTGCTCGTATGCCTCGGTGATTTCCCTTTCCAGTCGCTCACCGCTAGAGTAGCCACTCTGCATCATCATAGGGAAGACGAGGGTGGGTTTTCCTGCGGGTGGGAGCTTGTGATCGCTTAGCGCGCCAAGAGCACTATAATAGGTGCGTCCGTCAGGGAGATTAATACCCGGTGGGGCTATGCCTATGCCCTTAGGTGAATAACTAACGATGAGATAGTATCGCTTATCAATGGAGAGTTTTCTGTAGAACAGGACCGCGGCAACAATGAGTGAGCATTGCGAGAGCGCGAAGTGGAAGTAAATAAGATTCCATAGCTCCTTCGCGCGCTCGGGTGAGATGCCGTCCTGCATGAGTTCATGCCCGCAGTAGTAAGATCCCCATAGGGCGGCGGCGAAGGCTGCTGCGCAGAGGGCGAATCCTAGGCGTGAGGCGTTCGAGCTATGATTCTTCATGATGCGTCTAAAAGAAAAAACTGGTGCCTCGTGAGGCACCAGTGAAGGGCACCTTGTAAAATTAGCAGCTTCGGATTTTGCATGCAGTTTGGATGATAATTTACGGCGTTTGGGCGCGCATAGCGAGCTATGTAAGCCCAAAAAGCTGTAAATTCTCGCGAAAATGCAGCAAAAAGCGTGCTGTTTCGCTCATTTTCGAGATCACCATTCTGCTCAGACTAATTTTGCAAGTGCCCTAAAGTGATGGCGGCGGCGATTAAGCCTTGCTCACGTCTGCGTCGTTGATGTCATCAGAGATGAGCTGATCAGACTTCATGACTTCGTCCTTCAGGTTGTGCTTACGCGCAAAGAGGAGAACCACAGGCGCGGCGATGAAGACGGAAGAGTAAGTACCGAAGAGCACACCGAAGAGCATCGTGATCGCAAAGTCGTACATGGAGGCACCACCGAACGCGATGAGCGATACGAGCACCGCAATGGTGGACAAGCTCGTGAGCATCGTACGAGGCAGTGTGTCGTTGATCGCCTTGTTCATGATGTCAGAGAGCTTATCATTAGGCTCAGCGAGGCGGATCGCTTCACGGATGCGGTCGTAGATCACGATGGTGTCGTTAATCGAGTAACCTGCTACTGTGAGGAATGCACCGATGTGGATGATGTTCAGCTCTGTGCCCATGAGGATGACAAGGCCGATAACGAAGAGCAAGTCATGCCCGATCGCGACGAGAGCACCCATGGAGAAGGACCATTCGAAGCGTATCGCCAGATAGATGGCGATGCCGACTAGGCCTGCAAGGATGGCGTAAATCGCCGTCTGGAAGAAGGTCGCGCCGAGGGCGGCACTCACGTTATCCACACTGGGGATAGGGACGGCTGCCATGGCGGGGATATCCTTTCGCAGACGCTCGTCGATGAGAGTAGCTTCCTGCGTGGAGGCGCAGCGGATCTTGATATTGAAGTCACCAGCACTGGAGAACTCCTGCACGGTAGGCTTCTTGGAAAGCTTCATATTATCGGTCACAGCCTGCACAGCGTGGTAGTCGACCTTTGCCTCAGCTGGGATGACGTAAGTGACGGAGCTACCGCCCGTGAAGTCGATACCGAGAGCCTTGTCCTGACGGACGGTGAAGGCATAGATGAGAGATCCTACGATGAAGATAGAAGAGCCGATGGCGGCAGCCTTGCGCCACTTAAGGAAGTCGAAACGCTTGCCTTCGAAAGGCGCGCGGGAGAACTTCATATCCTTGAGAGCCCCAAAGTGTTCCGTCCAGAAGAAGAGCACACGTGTCACGACGATAGCACCGATGAGGGAGGTGATGATACCGACGGAGGTCGTCACGGCAAAGCCCTTAATCGAGCCACTGGCGAGCCAGAAGAGAATCACAGCGGTGAGCAGCGAGGTGACGTTCGAGTCAAAAATCGCGGAGAACGCCTTCTCATACGCATTACGCAGCGCGACGAGAAAGTCTCGCCCCTGAGCACGCTCTTCACGCATACGTTCATAAATAAGCACGTTCGCATCGACCGCGACACCCATGGTGAGCACGATACCTGCGATACCAGGAAGCGTAAGCACGAAGCCGAAGAGGCTCATGAGACCGAGAAGGATGAGGGCATTAATGGTCAGACCGACCATGGCGACCATACCAGCCATGCGGTAGTACCAGAAGCAGAAAACGAAGATGGCGCAGACGCCGATGAGACCAGCGAACTGACCCTGCTCAAGAGCAGTCTTACCGAGCTGCGCGCTCACGTCCTTGCGCCCTTCGACTTGCAAGTCATTAGAAAGAGGATTAGCAAGAGCTTTACAGATCTCTTCTGCTTCACCTGGTGCGCTGAGGCCTTCGATGATGAAGTTCTTTCCTAGTGTGTCATTCACAAGCGGAGCACTCTTCACTTGATTGTCTAGAACGACAGCGAGTCTATTTTTGCCCTTTTCCATGCCAGAGGTGAGGCTGTTCATCTTGACAGCACCTGAGTTACTGAGCACAACGTCAACAACACCGCGTTGTGTCGCGCTAGGACGCGCAGAAACGACATCCTTACCCGTGATGCTCATATCCTGCTGCTGAGCCGCGACAGGCTTCTGAACGACGAGGTAGTGGATAACGTGCTCGCCCTTCTTATTGAGCATAGGCTTGCCTGTGTCGGCGTCATGCTGCGGGTACTCCATGAGGGTGTACTCCGTCAGGTTCATGCTCATAGGAAGCGCAGCAAGCCGAGGCTCGCGAAGCTGGAGAGCAGCCTCGGGATCGGCGGCGATCTTCGCTGTGTACTCAGTCTTCTTAGCCTCGTAGTCGGTGATGATATCATTCACCTCGGGCGTAGCGAGGATGGCATTGTACTCGGGATGCACGGCGAGGAGGTCGAGACGCACGAGCTTCGTGAGCATGCGCACCATGGAGTCGAGCTTCACCTTGTTTTTCTCAGGATCTTTATCGAGCTGAGGGATCTGGAGGAGGATCTTGTTACCACTGTAGATGATCTGCACTTCGCTCGTGCCAGTGGAGTTCAGACGGTCATTGAGAATATCGACTGCCTGCTCCATGTCTGAAGGACTGGGAGGGGTACTTTCCCCTGTCGTGCTGTCTATCCTTGGCTGCACTTCAAGTGTGAGCTCAGCACCACCGCTGATGTCAATACCGTAAGGAACACCATTACTGACGAGCGAAACGAAGGAAAAGGTCGCGAGACCGAGGATGAAGATACTGCCTGCGATGCGCATGATGCGGTTACTCTCCGATGACAGGTACCAGAAGAAGGCACCGAGGAGGAGAATACCCGCGAAGAATATGAATCCAGGGCTAGCAAAAAATGCGTGAAGTGTTTCTAACATGAGACTGTTGTATGATGAAAGCGCAGATTCTAGCATAACAACGTACGACGGTCAAGCGTGCACTCGCGGCATCGTGATTTTTTTCATGCTCGCATCATCGCATAATATAAATTCAGCGAACGGCTCTCAGCCTAGAGGTTACCTCATATATTGAAAATTGCTACAATGAGCGCGGGAGGTTATAATATCT
>CAYJNX010000080.1:0-10484 GCA_964371525.1 uncultured Akkermansia sp.
GGGATTTTTACAGCTGCGCCATAAAGACAAGATAATAAAATATTCTGTGCTTTAGGGGACCTTGCAAAATTAGTCCGAGCAGAAAGCTAGTCTCTAAAATGAGCGAAACAGCACGCCTTTTGCCGCATTTTGGCGAGAATTTACAGCTTTTTGGGCTTACATAGCTCGCTATGCGCGCCCAAACGCCGTAAATTATCATCCAAACTGCAAGCAAAATCCGAAGCTGCTAATTTTGCAAGGTCCCCTTTAGCGATGTCGTAGTGAAGTGATATTAGCGCACCGATTAATACAGTGATAATATAAGGGATAAGTAGTGATTTTGCGCGATTCTTTATTATTGCGGCGAGCTTTTGCTTCTCTGATATGAAGTACCCTGCGCACATGAAAAAAAAGGGCATGTGAAAGCTGTATATAACTATTTGCGTGGTTGCTGATTCGGGTTGATAGCGGAGAGTATGTCCGATAATTACTAAAATGATGCCTATTCCTTTAGCTATATCGAAATAATCGAGACGCTTTGTTCTTCCTTTGATCTTCGCGATTTCAATCTGACTTGAGTCTGGCATTCAGACTGATTTTAGGGGGAGATGTATTTTTTTCTTAAACTTGGCAGTTCGCTGTGAGTTCATTCCACAGGGGGAGAGCCTGACGGATGATCTCGGGCTTTACCGATGAGGAGAGCTCCCATGTCAGCGGCATGCTCTGGGTGAAGTAGCTAGGAATGAGGCGAGGCAAAAGCGAACAAAGTTTGGTTTTATGAGTCGAGAAAATGGAATTCCACAATTGTTAGAGTTGCCCCCGCTTTTTTTATTAAAACTCCAGCATCGAACACTGTATGCCGATATGCAGATTGCAAAAAGCGCAAGTAAGATACTTGCGCTTGATAAGCTGTACTCTCGCTGTAGTAGCTGGGAGAAACTTGAGCTTGATTTTAGGCTTTTCTGCGACGGCGAGCAACGAATCCAGCTAAGGTAAGTAAGCTCAAAGCTCCTACGCTAGGCTCTGGGATAATAGACGTCGTTGTGATGCTCATACCAGCGGGAGACCATGCGGTCCCTCCAGCACTAAAGCCTGAATCACCAGCTTGCGTTACGTCGAGATAAGGTCTGCTGTTAGCAGTGAGTACGTTCCCTGCTGCGTCGACAAAGTGAAGAGAATACTGAACTCCGATTTCTAGGACGATATCGTCAGTGAAACTGAATACCCCCACATCATTTGTGTGAAACCAACTATTGTACCAAGGGTCTCTTGTTGCGCTTTGGCTTTGCGATACTACTGAGCTTGTAAAAGTTTCGCCTGTGTCTAGTGTGATGCGTAGGTAGGTATCTGCCGTGAAGCTAGTGTTGTCCTTATTTTCGCCTTTGAAGGAGATCTGAGTGAGAGATACGTAGTTTCCAGTCTTGAAGTAATCATCCATGGCTAGAGTGTCTTCTGGTGTGACTGTTGAACCATCCGTGAACGCTCCAGTTGTTAGACTTGCTCCTTCACCATAAGGCGTTGTCTTATCAAAAGAGTCTTCGTTTAGAGTGAAGCTGTACGAGTCATATCGTCCTCTGTTGAGATTATCAGTAGGGGATGTATTACCGAGAGTCCATGTGCCGTAGCCATTTTGAGTGGTATAGGTATATTCATTTTGCTCTGCTTGGGCGATAGTGCCTAGTAAGATGCAGAGAACGGAAATAAGATTTTTTTTCATATATGCGTTTTAATGATTATGTAGTGGCGAAATTATACAGAGATGAATTATGTGTGTCAATCGTAAAAGGTGAATAATACAATTTTTTTGCTAAGTTATGCTGAAAACGAATTGCGAGAACATTTAGGCTTCGCATGAGGCTGTGAGTTCATTCCACAGGGGGAGAGCCTGACGGATGATCTCGGGCTTTACCGATGAGGAGAGCTCCCATGTCAGCGGCATGCTCTGGGTGAAGTAGCTAGGAATGAGGTGATGGAAGTCCACATCCCCACCGAAGAAGGGGGCTCTGTGGTCGCGCGCAGGCCACTGAACGTCATTTACATGTGCGCCGTAGATATGAGGCTTTAGCGCGTGGAGGTACTGATCATGGTCTAGCATGAGCAGGTTGTGCTTTCGCTGTATATGCCCGAAGTCATGCCAGTAGACGACATAGGGATCATCGGCAAACTCATTCATAAGCATCATCATTTCCTCCTCTGAGGGGACTTGCTCGAAGTGACTTCGTCCCTCAACCGCAAGGCGTATGTCAAGCTCCTGCGCCTTGTCGCGCAGCTGGTAGAGAGCTTCCTTCGCGCGCTGGAAGTAGAGGTCGCGCTTCTTGGATCGCTCGCGCATGAGTTCCCCCTTGCGCTCCGCGTAGGCGCGTGTGCCGAGAGCACCGTGGCGCGCCATGCGCTCTAGTTCCTTCGAGCGTGAGCCGTCGCGTAGTAAGCCGACGCGCCCCATATGCAGCACAATATAGCGTGCGCCCACGCTGGCGGCGAAGTCCATGCTGTCGCGCGTCAGCCCCATGCAGCGCGAGCGTTCCCACTCGCGGTGGGAGGTGAATTGGTAAGCATCGGGGGAGTCCCCCTGTAGTTCGAGAGGGGAGGGGCAGTAATTATGCACGCCTTCGACGATGATGCGCTTTTCCTCGACCGCCTGTAGGATGCCCGGTACCATCATGAGGGATAGTCCATGCGAAGCCTCGATGCGCTCGAAGCCTAGCTCGCGAATCTCATCGCACATGTGATTACCGTCCTTGTGACGGCGGCTATTCCAGCAGGTTGAGAATACATTCATGGTTACAATAAAAGACGATTTGTGAAAAGCAAAAAAACACGAACGAGATCTAATCTCCTTCGTGTTCCTTGTACTACGAGAACCGGGACTCGAACCCGGGACCAATAGATTAAAAGTCTACTGCTCTACCAACTGAGCTATTCTCGCACGAATACTGACGTGTCAGCGCAGCAACTATATCAATATTTCTGAGATTGTCAAGAAAAATGGTGAAATAAATTTCAGTTATTTTCCCAATTAGAAAAATTAGCTGAATTTCTACTTGCAAACTCTCGCGATCTCGGATATACTAACCCCCGAACGGGTTTACCTCAGTGGAAAACCTAAAGTAATTAAAAATCAATCACATTACGCACATGCCAGTTCCAACACAAGAACAGTACATCAAGATGCTTGATACGGCGAAGAGCGAAGGCTACGCCTACCCCGCCATCAACGTCACCACCATCGAAGTTATCAACGGCGCCCTCAAGGCATTCGCCGAAGCTAAGTCCGACGGTATTATCCAGGTCTCCATCGGTGGCGGTCAGTTTGCTTCTGGCAGCACAGTGAAGTCTTCCGCTATCGGTGCTATCGTTCTCGCAGAAGCCGTTCATCGCCTTGCTGAAGAGTACGACGTACTCGTCGCTCTTCACACTGACCACTGCCAAGCAGACAAGGTAGACAGCTTCCTTCGTCCTCTCCTTGCAGAATCCCGCAAGCGCATCGCTGCTGGTCTCAAGCCACTTTACAACTCCCACATGCTTGACGCATCCGAACTTCCAATGGCAGAGAACCTGAAGCTCTCCAAGGAACTCCTCGCTGAGTGCGCAGAGCTCGGAATCGTTCTCGAAATCGAAATCGGCGTCGTCGGTGGCGAAGAAGACGGTGTTGACAACAGCGGAGCAAGCAATGACAAGCTCTACACCACACCTGAAGACATGCTTCAGACATACGAAACGCTCAACGGCGTAGGCGAATTCATGCTTGCAGCTACCTTTGGTAACGTGCATGGCGTTTACAAGCCAGGTGCAGTGAAGCTCGAGCCCAAGATCCTCCGCGACGGTCAGAAGGCAGTTTCTGACAAGCATGGCAACGACATGCGCCTCGTCTTCCACGGTGGTTCCGGTTCTGAACTCACAGACATCCGCGAAGCTATCTCCTATGGTGTTATCAAGATGAACATCGACACCGATACTCAGTACGCATTCTCTAAGCCAATCATGATCCACATGGCTCAGAACATCGAAGGCATGCTCAAGATCGACGGTGAAGTAGGTAACAAGAAGGTCTATGACCCACGTACCTACCTCAAGAAGGGTGAAGAAGGCATCTGCGATCGCCTCGTGATCGCTGCTGACGACCTCCTTTCCACAGGCAAGACACTTTTCGGCAAGATCTAATCTAAGCCAAAAGCATTTTATAAGAAGCCACCCTCCACGTGAGGGTGGCTTTTTTTAATTGTGGAGAAGAATCATGCAGGGAGTTTTGAACGAAGAAAAGGCGACACGTGTCACACTGTGTATGAAGACTCTCTACGTCGTGTGTGCGACACTGCCGCTGCTTCTTGTCCCTCTCATCAGTGCTGATCAGCCCTCTACTGGGACGCAGGTGCAAGAGCAAGATAAGCCTCGAAGCACAGTTATCAAGAAGGGGATGACCCAAGCAGAGGTGGAGCGCATTCTGCTACTGCACTGTATTCTGCTAAAACGATTCGAATACCCTGTATCGGCTATCGTTCATCGTGATCCGCGCGATCGCTTTTCTGCGAGTTTTCACTCCCCAGAAGGGAAGGCTGGGTATTTTCTTTACTTTGAATGGGATGCACGCGTGGGTACTCATAGACTGGACGGAATCCTGCATACAGCGGATCTCGACGCACTGCTTGAAAATTATAGCTCGAAGGCTCACATCGAGCTCGAGGATTACTATCGCCCCGTGTCTATAGATTCGATTAATCTAGCGGCAGCCTACAAGACGAGTTCGCACTGAGTGACGATCCTAGCGCAGAGCACCCTTGACATCTTAGTCGGTGAAATGCTATGATGGACTAAGAGCAATCACTTGGCTCTGTTGTTAATTATTTTCCATTATTTTTATCATGAAGAACACATCTCTCGCGCTGATAAGCCTTCCCGCTATTCTTGCACCTGCTATGCTCGCCTCAGAGCTGAACGATGCATCCCTCGCTGAACTAGCGCGCGCGCACATGAAGAAAGGGCAAGAAGCCTACGATAAACTCCAGTACGCTCAGGCTCTTGAATATTTTGAGAACGCTCGCGCCGTCCGCGAGAAGCTTCTAGGGCTTGAGCACCTCGATACCGCCGCTGTCTATCACGCTATGGCTCGCGTCTATGGGGAATATGCTAATGTAGCTAAGGCTCAGGAGTATTTTGATAAGGCGCAGGCTATTCTTGAGAAGAGCCTCGGTAAGGAACATCCAGATACCGCCGCTATTTATCATGATAGAGCTCTGTTACTGGATGACCTCACGCAGTTCGATGAAGCTCTTGCGTATCTAGAAAAGGCTCGTGCTATTCGTGAGAAAGTACTCGGTCTCGATCACCTAGACACAGCATCGACTTATAATGCCATCGCTGACGTTTATATTGATACAAACGAGCTTGAGAAAGCTCTGGACATTCTCGCAAAAGTTCGCGCTATTCGCGAAGAAGCCCTCGGCGTGGATCATGCGACAACGTCAGAAACCTATAATTCCCTCGGTTACGCCTATCTCATGCAGACAAAGTTCGACGAGGCTCAGGAATACCTGAAGAAGGCACTCGCTATACGAGAAAAGACTCTTGGTCTTGAGCATAGCAAGACTGCTGATACTTATAATAATCTTGCGATGCTTTGTGATGATCTTACCCAGTATGAAGAAGGCGTGAGTTATTATGCTAAGGCTCTCGCTATCTATGAGAAGGTCTATGGGAAAGATCATCCGCTTGCTGGCGTGATTTTGGCTAATACGGGGCTTATTTATACTGATCTAGGGGAGTATGAGAAGGCGAGTGAATATTATGAGAAAGCTCTCGCTATCTATGAAAAGTCACTAGGTAAGGATAATCCTAATGTTTATATTGTCCGTACTAGCCTAGGAGAAGTTTACTCATTTTTAGGTCAGAATGATAAGGCAATGTCTCATTTCCAACTCGCGCTCGATGCAGCAGAAAGACTGAGAGGAAAAGACCATTTTGATACGGCGCGCATCCGCAATAATATTGCTAATCACTATAGAGCGACGGAGCAGTATGACAAGGCATTGGAGATTTATCAGACTGTGATCCCTATCGTTCAAAAGACTTATGGTGATGAGCATGCTACTCTAGCGACTGTTTACGGGCATGTGAAGCTTAGCTATATGGGGCTGAAGCAGTATGAAAAGGCTCTGGAATATGCCTTAAAGGGGCTCGCTATTTCCGAAAAGATCTATGCTGATGATCATTTAGACCTCGTCTGGGGGCGCTACTATCTGGCTAATATCTATAAGCAGTTAGCGCAGTATGAGAAGGCATTAGGTATCTATAACAAGGTTCTTCCTATGATCGAAAAGGAATATGGGAAAGAGAGCGGATATACGGCCGTAGTCTACTATGACATGGGCTTACTGCTGGAGCTTATGGGGAAGAATCAAGAAGCTGCCGCGTACATTGAGCTGGCGTTGCCCATTTGTGAAAGAGAGCGCGGTGCTGACAATCCGACGACACTGGAGATGAAAGAAATGCTCAAAAGACTGAAAAAATAGAGTAGATAAACGTTGAAATAGAAATTGTTATTATTATGAAAAATACATCAATCGCACTGATAAGCCTTCCCGCTATTCTCGCACCTGCTCTGCTCGCCTCCGAGCAGAGCCGTGAGTCCCTCGCTGAACAGGCAAACGCCCACTTTAAGAAAGGGCAAGAAGCATACGAAAAACTCCAATTTGCCCAAGCCCTAGAATATTATGCACAGGCTCTTGCTGTACGCGAGAAGCTTCTCGGTCTCGATCATCTCGATGTCGCTGCGGTGTATCATGCTATGGCGCGAGTCTATGAACAGCAGGTGATTGCCGATAAGACTACTGAGTGTCTTGACAAGGCGCAGGCTATACGTGAGAAGATTCTCGGTCTGGACCATCCCGACGTCGCTGCTCTTTACCATGACAGAGCCCTCATGCTTGAAGATGTGAAGCAGTTTGATCTCGCACTAGAGTATTTAGAGAAAGCGCGAGCTATTCGTGAGAAAGAGCTCGGTCTAGATCACCTAGACACGGCCTCGACTTATAACGCACTAGCTGACGTTTATATCAATCAGCAGGAGTATGAAAAAGCCGCTGATATCCTCGCAAAGGCCCTAGCCATTCGAGAGAAAAAACTCGGAGTAGAGCATGTCGATACTGCTGAAATTTATAACACCATGGGGCTGCTCTTAGGCAAAGAATTGAAATTAAAAGAGTCAGAGGAATACCTATTGAAGGCTCTTGCCATACGCGAAAAGACCCTTGGACTTGAGCATATTGACACGGGGGATACCTATAATAACCTCGCGATGCTCTATGATGATATGGTTCGCTATGAGGACGCACATGCTTATTATAATAAGGCTATCGCTATTAATAAAAAAGTGTTCGGTCCTCTGCACCCACACGCGGCAGTTCTCCTGTCCAATAAAGCGATCGCTTATGAAGATCAGTGGCAGTATGAGAAGGCGCTAGAGTATTTTATCAAGGCTAACGATATCCTTGAAAAGACAATGGGTAAAGAGCATTCCTCTGTACCGTATAGCCTTGTAAAAATAGCTGACGCTTACAGAGGTTTAGAACAGTACGATAAGGCGATGAGTTATTATAAAGCGGCTCTTGATATCTTAGAAGAGTCGCCTGAAAAAGATTACATGGGTTTGTCTCATGTACATAATAACATGGGATTGCTTTACCATGCGATGAAGCAGTACGATAAGGCGATGGAGTGCTATGAGAAAGCTCTAAGCGTTACTCCGAAAATCTCGGCAGGTCAGGATATTGCTCTATCGCATGTTTTCGGGAATATAGGAAATGTGTATATGGATCTTGAGCAGTATGACAAGGCACTAGAATACGCCTTGAAATCATTCGCCCTTGATGAAAAAATCTATCCAGCAGGTGATACTAATCTCGCTTGGAGTAACCACACTGTCGGGACTATCTATTTGAAAGCAGGTAAGTTAGAGGAGGCGTTAGCGCGTTTTGAAAAGATGCTGCCCATTGCTGAGAGAATACACGGTAAAGATTTCGTCTCTACTGCTATTGTATACAAGGATATGGGCACGACACTAGAGCTGATGGGGAAGAACGAGGCAGCACTCGAGTACTTCATGAAGGCTCTACCAGTCTATGAAAGAGAGCTGGCTGCTGACGATCCTGCTCTGTTAAGAATTAAAGAAAAGATTGACAGTCTGAAGAAATAAGATAGACTGAAATAGTATGAAATACAGCACACTTTCCTTCATCCTGCTCGCTAGCCTTAGCGCGCTCCACGCCACTGAGGTGACTCCCCCTGAGTCGAGCACCGCAGCTCCAGCTGCTACTCCAGCCTCTGCTCTACCAGCTTCGGTGCGAGCCTACCAGCTGGAATACTTAGCTGGCGTGTATGAGAGCTACGCGACACTCACGCAGCAGGGGAAGCTCGGTGATCCGAATGCGATGACCCTCCTGTTCATCGATCACCAGCGTCGTATACCCACAGCGGACCTTCCTGCAAACTGCCAGGCCTATATCGCCGACTTACGGGCTGTATTCACCGAAATCTATGATTTGCTGAATGCTGGGAAATACGAGGAGGCTCATTCTGCCTTGGATACATTGACAAAGGAAGTCAAGGCGAAGCATCCGGAGGCGGCGAAGCTCATGGAGGATGAGTCTTTCACGCGACCCTTCATCTCTAAGATCGAGACTGAAGCGAATGCCATCGCCGAGGAGAAGCTAAAGTCTGCGAGTGATGAGGCCGATCAGGAGAAAATCGTAGTCGAGCTCTTTACCGAGATGGCGACGAAGGTGCGTGCCGCTAAGGCGACCTTACAAGATTAGTCAGGATATTCAGATTATTTTACAGCCCTGCCTCTCATTCGAGATGCAGGGCTTTTAGGTGCGCTAGGCAGAGAGTAGTTTTGAGCAGGGATAGCGTATCACCACACCTTTGATCTAACCACCGCTTAGATTAATCTATAGGCACTTCTATTCGTATGGGTAAAGTTAGTTTTGAATAACTCTTCGACTGAGAAGCCTCAGCAAGCTATATGAGTTAATGTAGGCTCAGCTTGACGAGACGGGTGACGAGTAGCGAAATCAAGCTCTTGCCCTAGGATACTAAATTAACTATGTAGCTAATTAGGTATTTTCGATTTTTTTTCGATTTTTTTCGATTTTTTTCGATTTTTTTTGACAAGGCTGCAATATTTTGATAATATTTTCTTGACCATGAACTTACCAAAATCTATTATTACTACTCTTGTCGCAGGAGCAGGCTTTGCTCAGGCTGTCACTGAAGAGCATGAGATCCCATTACTTTATGGGATGGATTTCAACGATTCTTCCAATCTTAACGCCAACGTAGCAGATGAAACAAACGCTACATCTCCTAGTTTTACCGCGAGTGAGCCCACAGCTCCTGTAGTGAGTTCAGGCGGTCTGAGCCTTAATTCTGCATCTGGTTACTATACCATGGGTGCAGACCTAGACATGACGAATGGGCTTACCTTCGTCAGCACTGTTGACAATAAACAGAACGGATGGAACACTCTATGGGCCGTGCAGCTGGATAACGACAGATATCTCTCGATGTGTGCTAATGGGGCAAATGGCTTCTCTATTCGTACCACAACCTTTGATCAGATTGCTGCTCCTATAAAATCTCACAATTATTCAAATGGTCTTACAGGTACTTCACTGACAACTATCGTGACGATGCAGTATGTCGCAGGTGGAAACATTGATATCACACTGAGAATTTATGATGGAGCTACTGGTGCCTATATTACACAGTCTACCTACAGTAGTGCTACTTCTAGTGATGGTTCAGTGGTTGGTGTATACGACAGTGGCATAGGTAAGATTGTCGTCGGTAATGGAGGAGACGGTTTAGCGGGTAATTCTAGCACCTTGGATAACTTTGGTGTTTATGGTGGTCTCGTTACTGAGGAAACAATGGACTGGTTAGCCCTTAACCTCAGCGAAGGCAAGAGCATCGCTGAAGTTCAATACATCCCTGAGCCCAGCACCGCTACTCTCAGCCTGCTTGCACTCAGTGGACTTCTTGCGCGCCGTCGTCGCAAGAATGGTTAATCCATTTAATTAAAACTTTAAGAGCCTAGTTTCCTAATAGTGGGAGCTAGGCTCTTTGTGTATACTCTACCTATGAGATCTTTAGGGGACCTTGCAAAATTAGCAGCTTCGGATTTTGCTTGCAGTTTGGATGATAATTTGCGGCGTTTGGGCGCGCATAGCGAGCTATGTAAGCCCAAAAAGCTGTAAATTCTCGCCAAAATGCGGCAAAAGGCGTGCTGTTTCGCTCATTTTAGAGACTAGCTTTCTGCTCGGACTAATTTTGCAAGGTCCCCTTTAAGGAGAATATCCACAAGGGTGAGCGAAAAGCGCGATCATCTTGTACATTGTATGCTAGAGAAAAGGCTTGGTTTTCGAGAAAAATCATACTATACTCTCCGCGCAGAATTATGAAATCCTTCATCCGTTTACTTTTCTTACTCATCTGTAGTTTTTTCACAGCTG
>CAYJNX010000081.1:0-10425 GCA_964371525.1 uncultured Akkermansia sp.
CTTCAGCTTTTATACATACTTCGATTGATACAAAATAATAAAAAGAAGAAGAGCTGTAGCGTTTAATAATTCCCCTGCGGTCGACGTCTGCGTTTATGGTCTTCGCGGTCTTCTTTATTCCTCATCGTGTCGCGCTTTTGGCGTTTTGTGACACGCTCTAAGGTCATACGCCTTTTCTCAGTCATACGTTCGAGCTCTGCTACCTCTTCTTCAAGATGTAGGAAATGCTCGTAGCGCTCAGGGGATAGCTCTCCTGATTCCAATGCCGCGCGTATGGCGCAGCCTGCGTCCTTGCGATGAGAACAGTCGCCAAACTTACACTGGTGGGTGAGCTCGGTAAGGTCATCGAACTGTGCTCGTAGTGTCGCCGCGTCTGTCCACATCTGAATCTCACGCATACCAGGGTTATCAATAAGGACTCCGCCGCCAGCGAGCACGACGAGCTCGCGCGTCACGGTCGTATGTCTGCCCTTCCCTGTCACGTCGTTCACATGCCCCGTTTCCAGCCATGTGTCGCCGAGTAGGGAGTTTACAAAGGTGCTTTTCCCCACCCCCGATGAGCCTACGACGGTAATGGTCGTCCCCTTCGGGATGCGGCGCAGGTGGCGCGGGTAGCCTTTTTTCCACAGGGCAACGACGGGGTAGATTTCTAACTCGTCGTCGAGAGCGGAGATCTCGGCTATAGCGGCTTCCATAACTTCGGGCGGAGTCTGATCTTCCTTGTTCAACAGGACGATGGCGCGCGCGCCACTCTTTCGCACGAGGGTGAGGTAACGCTCGACGCGTCGCGGGTTATAGTCTGCGAGCGCGTCGGTGATGATGACGACGATGTCGACATTCGTCCCGATGACTTGCTGGGCACAGCTGCGGCCGGGAGCCTTGCGTGAGAAGCAGGTCTTGCGAGGAAGCAAGGCACGTATGACAGGGAGATCGGCACCCTGTCCTGGGTCTACGGCGACCCAGTCGCCCACGCTAGGAAGATCGGCATCGTTGATAGCGTCATGCCATATCTTCCCACTGAGGACAACGTCGTGATCGCCCTTCCCTTTCGCGATGACGGTGTAGTTAATCTTTGTTTCGCGTATGATGCGCGCAGGATACCAGTCGGTATGCTCACCGCGGATTTCTTCAAAGGGCACACGGAAGAAGTCACTCCAGCCCAGCATTTCCATCGTTACTTTCATGAGCGGAAAAGGAGTGCATGCTCGACGATACGCATGGCTATTTGTTCTTTAGAGTCAAGCGGGAGATAATCTTCGTGATCAGCATAGACGAGTGTCACTTCGTTGTCTCGGCTATCGAAGCCGATTCCTGCCTTTGACACATCATTTGCCACGATGAAGTCACAGCCTTTTTTCACGAGCTTCTGGCGTGCGTAGCTGATGACATCCTGTGTTTCGGCAGCGAAGCCTACGAGAGTTCCTGTAAACTGGAATACCTCGCGCATGCTGCCGAGGATGTCGGGGGTGCGCTCCAGCTCAACGACGAGCTTATCGGCGTGTTTTTTAATCTTTTGCTCAGAAAAACTCACGGGTCTGTAATCAGCAACAGCGGCGCACATGATAGCAATATCGACATGTCCTAACATATCTCGCACGGCTTCGTACATATCCTGCGCGGATTCTACTTGGATAAAATCAACTCCTGCTGGGATGTCAAGATTCGTCGGTCCTGAGATAAGTATCACCTCATGTCCTTCATGCCTCGCGGCTCCCGCAAGGGCGTAGCCCATGCGACCCGACGAGCGATTCGTCAGGTAGCGCGCTGGATCTAGGGCTTCTCGCGTGGGGCCAGCCGTGATCAAAAACTTCATGGATCTACACTAACACAGGCAGCTAGACGGATCAAGCCCTCATTCCAGCCTTGACCCTCCAGAATTATTCCTATATAGTAGTAAGCGATGAAAGAACCCATTATTCGCAAAGTCTACCACATCTCCGTAGCGAGATTCTACGAGATCTACAGACAGTCTCGCGACCTCCAGCTCGTCAATAGCCCACTGGGTATGTCGCGCACCCTCACGCAGCCTGCGATCAACAGACCGGGGCTCGCACTGACGGGCTACATGGGATATTTCGCGCATGAGCGTATCCAGTTGTTTGGCAATGCCGAAGTCGCCTACTTGAGCACGCTGAGTTCTGAGGAGCGTCGCGAGCGATTGCAGCAGCTATTCAACCACGAGAGCATGCCCTGCCTTGTCTTCACTCGCGGGGCTGTCATACCAGCGGATGTGCTCGCCATGGCGGATGAACATCAGATCTGCGTCTTCCAGACACCGCATCGTACGATGGACTTCGCGAACCGCGCGACGGTGATTCTGGAAAATGAGTTTGCCGACAGCACGACGATGCACGGCTGCATGGTCTCCGTACGTGGTGTGGGGGTACTCATCACGGGTAAGGGTGGCATAGGCAAGAGCGAGATCACGCTCGGTCTCGTTGAACGCGGAGCCTCCCTCGTCGCCGATGACATGGTACGCATTCGCAATATCAATGGGGAACTCGTTGCCACCTCGCCGAAGCTGAGTCGCGGTTTCATCGAAATCCGAGGACTCGGCATCATTAATGTCACCAATCTTTTCGGGCTAAAGGCCTACAGCCGCGAGATGAAGCTTAACCTCGTCATCAACCTCTCCGACGGTGAAATGTCTGAGCTGGAACGCCTCGGTCTCGACCGCCGCATGACGAGCATCCTCGGCATTGATGTCGAGCGTCTGAATCTCCCTGTCGCCCCCGGTCGCGATATGTCACGTCTTGTGGAAGTCGCCGCACTCGGTCTCTATCTGCGCGACAGTGGCTACGATATGGCTAGCGAGTTTAACAAGCTCCTCCACCAAGAAATCGCCAGCCGCACAAAGCGCATACCCCAGAACTAATCATTTATTCACCATGACCTCTCTTTACGAAATTGTCAAGCACCTCGACACGGAACTACAAACCAGCACGATTCGCGATGCGGGTAATGCCCTCAATGGTCTCCAAGTCGAGAACAACGGTCAGGTCAGCAAGGTCGCGCTCGCGGTCGATGCCAGCCAGAAAACAATAGATGCCGCCATCGCCGCTGGCGCAGATCTACTCATCGTTCACCACGGTCTATACTGGTCGGGACTGCTCCCCATGACAGGCTGGTGGAAAAAGAAGATCACCAGCTGCCTCGATCACAACCTCGCGGTCTACTCCGCACATCTCCCTCTCGACCTACACCCCACACTGGGGAACAATGCGCGCCTCGTGCAGGGGCTAGGACTCACTGACGTGCAGCCGGAGGTAGAATATGGAGGTCAGAATATAGGCTTCTCAGGGCACTTCGACGGCACAGTCGCGGAACTCAAGACAAGCCTCGAAGCCCTACTGAACTCTGCTGTCACAGGCTACATCCGCGATGCCGACACGCCCGTGGGGCGTGTCGCGGTCTGCTCAGGTGGTGCAGGAGACGAGATCTATAAGGTACGAGCGAAGGGCTATACTACCTACATCACAGGCGAAGAGAACCACTGGGTGGTGAATGCAGCGGAGGACATGGGAATGAACATACTCTTCGGCGGGCATTACGCGACAGAGACATTCGGAGTGAAGGCTCTCGGTGACTTGCTAGAAAAGCAATTCGGACTCCCCTGCTCCTTCATCCATCATCCCACAGACATGTAAGCTCACGCCCATGCAATTCCTCGTCACCGAAGACCACCTAGGCATACGCCTCGACCAATACCTCGTCATCCAGCTTCCAGAGATCTCACGCTCACGCATCCAGTCTCTCATCAAGTCAGGTGACGTGCTCCTGAACGGAAAAAGCACGAAGGCGAAGACCCCCGTCGAATCGGGCATGCGCATCGAAGTCAGCATCCCCGAACCCGAGCTAGCCGAAGCACAGCCACAGGACATCCCCCTACAGGTGCTACACGAAGACTCCGATCTCATCGTCATCGACAAGGAGAGCGGCATGGTAGTACACCCAGCCGCGGGAAATCCTGACGGCACGCTGGTGAACGCCGTGCTCTTCCATTGCCGCGACCTCTCTGGCATAGGTGGCGTGGAGCGACCTGGTATCGTGCACAGACTGGACAAGGATACGAGCGGTTGCATCGTCGTCGCGAAGAACGATCAGGCGCACGTATCGCTGACAGGACAGTTCGCCGAGCGCAGCACGTCTAAGATTTATCTCGCCCTCGTCCAAGGTCGTCCAAAGGAAGACAAGGGAACGATATTTACCAATATAGGACGCCACCCAGTCAACAGACTCAAGATGACAGTGGTGAACCCAGGCTCGGGCAAGGCCGCCATCACAGACTGGGAACTGCTGCACCACGATATAGGTAGCGACGTATCACTCATCATGTGTACGCTTCACACGGGGCGCACGCATCAGATACGCGTTCACATGCTTCACCTAGGACACCCGCTCATCGGAGACCCCATCTACGCGAAGCCACATAAGCAAAAGACGCAGACAGGGCGCCTCATGCTACACGCATGGCGACTCGCCTTCACGCACCCCTCCACAGACAAGCGCATCGCTCTGGAAGCCCCCATACCCATCGAGTATGGTCCATGGCTTCCAGCAGACATGCCGCACTGGGCTGAGCCCTGCTAATTCTGATCGTCTATTATTTCAGCTTCTCCCCTATCTTCCCAAGGCCATGGGATATCAAGCTCACGCTCTTCCCACATCTGGGGAAGGTTAAAGGCATCATTAGCCTCCCATATCAGGTAAGTCATATAGAAGAAAATAGGCGTGAGGACGCAGCCGAGCGCATGGATGATACGCCCGACGACCACCCAGCCCGTCAGCGCAACGACCGCGAACACAGCTAAGGCGCAGAACAGCAGTAGCGACACAGGAATTATCAGCGACCATAGATTGCGATTATAGAAAACAAAGTAGATAGTAATAGGTACGATACCTATCATAAGGACAGCTATGGCGCAGTCCCAGCTTTTCATATCTTTCTTTTGCTTGTCATCGACATCTTCTTCCATGTAAAAAAAATACATTTCTCAGCTCATTCTTGCAAGCTTTATTCCACTTCTTTTTCCATTTTGAGGACTAGGCAAAATTAGCAGCTTCGGATTTTGCATGCACTTTTATCTTGCAAAAATTAAAAAGGGGATAAACATAAAACTTTTCTCTTTACATTATCATCCTCTTGGGGCATGCTCTGCCTGAGCTAATTTACCAACGCTCATCCTTACGTAATGACATTTTCCGAACTCGGCATCTGCCCAGAAATCCTCGAAGCCATCGAAGTCCTAGGCTTTGACACACCATCCCTTATCCAAGAACGCGCTATACCAGTAGCACTTGAAGGCGACGACATCGTCGGTCTTTCCCACACGGGTTCGGGTAAGACTCTTGCTTTTTCCATCCCTGCGCTTGAAAACATCGACCCACTGAATCGCGACGTGCAGGTGCTCTGCCTCGCACCGACACGTGAACTCGCGGTGCAGATCTGCCGCGAGGTGGACAAGCTCGCCCTCTTCATGGACGGCGTATCAGCAGTCCCCATCTACGGTGGAACCTCCTTCGGTCCTCAGCTCACCGCCCTGAAGCGCGGCGTGCAGTTCGTCGTAGGCACACCAGGTCGCGTGCTTGACCTCATCGAAAAGGGAGAACTCCGCACAGAGTCCATCTCCATGTTCATCCTCGATGAAGCTGACGAGATGCTCGACATGGGCTTCCAAGATGACCTTGATCGCATCGTCGGACTCCTGCCTAAGGAAAAGCAGACACTCTTCTTCTCCGCGACCATGTCGCCAGCTATCCGCTCGCTCATCAACAAGCTTTCCGATGATCCAGAAGAAATCATCATCGAGCGCCCCGTCATGACGGTACCCACATGCGAACAGATCGTTTATGAAGTCGTATTCTCCTCACGTATTGAGGTGCTCAGCCGCCTCATCGAAATGGGACGCATGAAGCGCGGACTCGTCTTCGCGAACACGAAACGCATCGTCGACGATATCGTCGATGGTCTCCTCGCACGCGGCTACGCTGTCGACCGTCTCCACGGTGACATGCCACAGAACCTCCGCGAGCGCGTCATGGATTCCTACCGTAAAGGTAATCTCAGCGTACTCGTCGCGACAGACATCGCTGCACGCGGTATCGACATCAATGACGTGGATGCTGTCGTGAACTTCGAACTCCCACGCGATCCCGAAGACTACGTCCACCGTATCGGACGCACCGCACGTGCTGGTCGATCCGGCAAGGCTATATCCTTTATCGGACGTCGCGACTTCTCCCTTCTCAGCCGCATCGAACGCTTCATCGGCACAAAGATGAACCGCGAACAGGTCATGACCGCAACGCAGGTCGCCCTCGCTCGTAAAGAAGCACTCGTCGACGAAATCCTCGAGCGCGCGGCGCAGAGCTCCGAAATTCCAGAAGAGCTCAAGGAAATCGAGCTTCCCCCAGAACGCCTCATCGGCGCGATGTTCGAGCTACTTTCCACCAAGCTTTCACGCGAGATCCAGCCCATCCCTGAAGACAGACCAAGCAAGTACGCACAGGCGAACCGCAGTCAGTCAGAAGGTGGCGCAGCACGTGATGAGCGCGGAATGCATGCAGAAAAGGGCAGCGACTGGAACAAGCTTTCTGAAAGCGTCACCCTCTTCCTGAATGTCGGCAAGATGCTCGGCATCCGTCCTAAGGACATCGCTGGACTCTTCTACAACGAAGGCGGTGCAGCGAAGGGAACAGTAGGCGACATTCGCCTCTTCCAGAAACACACACTCGTGGAAGTATCACCAGAAGTAGCAGGACAGCTCACAGAAAAGCTCGCTACCTGCCAGCTCTGCGGCTACGAAGTCAACATACGTGAAGACAAGGGACACCCTGAGGGTGGCTCACAGGGCGGCTTCCGTCCACGCGAACGCTCCGAACGTCGCGGCTTCAGCACACAGCGCGAGCGCGGAGGCTTCGGCGGTGGTGGCTCACGCGGTGGATTCCGTGACCGCAACGATCGCGGCGGAGACCGCTGGGAACGCGGTGGTGATCGCAATGATCGCGGAGGACGCGGTGGTGATCGTAACGATCGCGGAGATCGTGGTGGTTCACGCGGTGGTCGCTATCAAGGTCGCGGTGAGCAATCTGGCTTCGGCGGAGGCGGTCGTGGAGGACGCTTCGGTGGCGGTTCACGCGGCGGTCGCTTCGGCAGATAAGACGGTTTTCAACCAATCACAAAAAAAGGCTTCGAGTTACTCGAAGCCTTTTTTTATTAATCTTTTTGTTTTCGCTGGATGATACTTATCCCGGATTTCGGTGAGCGGTGGGAACTCTTCCTCTCAGGCCGCACACCAGTAGCGCGGTATTCGAGCTCATCGCAGAGAGCACGGCGCGCGAGGTAGCGGTTGATCTCGCGCTCACGCTCGCGGTGGCAGCGGATGACGAGCCCGCTGGGGAGATGAGTAAGGCAGACGCAGTTATTCGTCTTATTTGTCTTCTGACCGCCCTTCCCCCCACCTCGGGTGAAGTGCTCTTCGAGATCCTGAGGCTTGATAGCCCACTGCGCCATGCGCTGGCGCAGCTCTTCTTGTTTCTTAGGGGTGACAGCCATGAGTCTCCACCATATGATGCTATCGACGACGGCTGCCCTTCTTCTCCTCCTCGTATTCTTTGAAGCTGACGTTCACACCCTGAGCAGCCCATGCTTCGATGAAGTCCGCCTGCACCGCATCGCCAGTGCGCTGACGTGCATAGAGCTTCTTGAGTATTTTCTTGTCTACATTATCCTTCCCCCTAAGCAGATCCTTAAGGTAAGCCTTAAAAGCACGGATGCCTGCTTCGTCAGCCATATGCACGAAGTAGGTCACGCACATCAGGGAGAGATAGTAGGTATCGACACGATTCCCCATGTATTCGTACATCTCATCCTTGCTCATGAGGAAGAACTCTTCTAGTGAGAAGGGGTACTCGATCTTCCCGTTTGTGCCTTGGCGACGTTTCCCGTTATCGACAACTTTTTCAAAGCTCTTATCGAAGTCAAGCACGCCGTCTTCGTAAGGAATGTAGCCGACGTATTCGGAGAAGCCCTCGTTCGCCCAGACGGGCAGATTGTTCAAGCAGGTGAACTGGTGCGTGATCTCATGTACCAGTGTATGGGAGTCTATATCAGTAGTGCCTATAGAACCATCGGTTTTCAGTCCGAGATGATCGAAGGGAACCATCACGACATCAGACGCGATATCAGATTCCTTCACAGCAGGAGTTTTCCTAGATGAGTGCCTGAACACGCCAGCACTCCCCATAGGTCCGCCTGCGGCATAGTAGGATGACACATCCTTGTAGAGCTCCGCGCGGAACTTATTCTTCGCTGGGCGTTTACGCGTAGCACGTTCGATGGGAAGCACCTTTGACATCGCCACGACAGCAGCATACGCAGTCTCGAAGAGCCGTCCGACGGATTCCTGAGCCTCATCTGTGAGGGGTACTTGGGAGGTGAACTGGAAATTAATGGTCTGGTAGCGCGCGAGCCCGTCCTTCTTATCATCACGATCCGTGATCTCGCGTAGGCGCGTATTCTTAGGAGCCGGTACTTGCGTAGGCCAGCGGTTCGGACTGACGAGTCCGTCATCGACCTCTTCGCTGGCTTTTGACTTCGAGCTTTTTGATGATTTACTAGACTGGTACTGCGGCGAGTGAGCTGTCTCGACAATGGCCGAAGCGGAAGGGAGCAGTAGCAAGGCTGCCAGTGTCGCGGAAATAATAGTGCGTGATTTCATAAAATATAATACGGAAATTCTATCAAAGTTAAGCATAACAAATTCACGACGTGAAACGAGCTTTTTTTGCGCTAGCGGCAAAAAAAGCTCGTTTCAATCCTAGGGTTAGAAAGATTTACTTCGTTAGACCATCCTTCTTTGCCTGATTCCAATAGGCGTATTCAGAGCGATTAAAGTCTACATACTCAGGTGACAAATCTGTCGTATACACCGTATGCGCGCTGTCCCCTTGGTTCAGATTAATGAGTACTTCAAATTCGCGTGCAATCACGGCTTCGCGAAGAACATCGCTAGGCGTGTCAGTCTGTTCACCGCGACGGCAAGCGGGAAGTCCCGCGATGTCGATATCAATGAGCTCTTCTGCGATGGGTGCTCCTGCGTAGCCTACAGCGTGGATGATGCGTCCCCAGTTCGGGTCATTTCCATTCCACGAGCTCTTCACGAGGGCTGACTTCGCGACAGCTTCGGCGACCTGCTTCGCATCTTCGGCTAGGGCTGCTCCTTCGACGCGTACAGTGACAAACTTTGTCACGCGCTCTCCGTCCTGCACAATATGCTTCGCCATGTCAAGCATGACATAGTGCAAGGCGGCTTCGAAGAGCTCCCAGCCTTCTGAACCAGGGCTAAGCTGCACACCTGACGCGCCATTAGCCATGACGATGCAGGTGTCATTCGTGCTCATGTCACCGTCGATGGTAACACAGTTAAAGGAGGATTGCACACCTCTGAGCGTCGTCGCATCAAGGCTCGCACGATCGACGGCAGCGTCCGTGGTCACGAGGCAGATCATGGTTGCCATCGTGGGGCTGATCATGCCAGCGCCCTTGCAGCATGCGCCGATACGGACTGGCTTACCTGCGATTTCGATTTCGAGAGCTATCTCTTTCTTGCGTGTATCACTGGTCATGATCGCAGCGGCGACATCGCCTCCCTTCTCGGCACTAAGGTCGGAGCAAAGCTCTGCGATGCGCGGGCTGATGCGCAGCATAGGCATGGGGAGACCTATCACTCCTGTAGAGCAGACGGCGACTTCCTTCGGATCGAGCCCGAGCTGTGCCGCGACATCATCACATTCGCTCTGCGCGTCTTGCATCCCACGCTGTCCTGTACAAGCATTTGCATTCCCACTGTTAGAGATAATGGCGCGGAAGTTAGAGCTGGCTAGATTCTGCTCGCTCACGCGCACGCAGGCCGCGCGGACACGGTTTATCGTGAAGGTCGCGGATGATGTAGTAGGCTCGGTGGAGTAGAGAAGCGCGAGGTCAAGACGCGTGGCTTCGGGGTTTTTAATACCGCAGCTCAGGGCGTTAGCAACATAGGAGAGAGGGGCAGTCACGCCGCCGTCGATGATCTGATGGGGGAATGTGTTCATCATGGGATGGGATATAATCTGGGAGGATTTTTTCATAGAATTCTTAATTAAGCAAGAATAAAGCCTATAGATATAGAACAAATCTACGCTTAACGACTCATTTTTAATACGTATGATTCATTTTTTTAATTTAGAATAATTTTGCTTGCAAGCTGTACTCTAGAATCATATTATATCGGCATACGATTCCCTAGTCTATTCATTCCTTCATAGATCCTATCACATGATCAGCACCAGCAAAAAAAGCAGCACACGCGGACAGACCGATTCGCTCATCAAGTCCGTGGGCGTACGCATCACCCGCCAGCGTCGCGCTGTACTTGACACGATTCT
>CAYJNX010000082.1:0-10333 GCA_964371525.1 uncultured Akkermansia sp.
CAGACTCAGCATGATTCCCTGCGTCTTGGGCAAGGGAATCTCCCTTTTCGGCGATAGTGATATGCCGACAGAGCTAAGCCTGACTGGCACGAGCCACGCGAATGGCATCGCCGAGCTGTGCTACAAGCGTCGCTGATTAATCAAAAACTGTCTGCCACAGCGGATCGCTCGCGGCTTGGAAGCAGAGGGCGATCTGGGCTGCTGTACACTTCGAATCAGCTAGGGGGCTAGGGAGCTCGTCCAAGGAGAAGTACTCGCTGCGCAGGGTTTCGCTGTTCTTCACGAACTCTCCGCCTAGGCACTCGCAGAGGAAGAATATTTTACACACGCCATAGGGGAAGGGTGGGGGATTGTGCTGGTTACGATCATGCACGGCAATGAGGCGCGTCGGGATGACATCAAGACCAGCCTCCTCTTTCACCTCCTTCACGGTGTTCTTCTTCACAGACTCCAGCACGTCGCACCAGCCACCGGGGAGAGACCAGCGACCGTCCTTCTCTAGGACGAGGAGGATTTTCTCACCCGCTTCATCGAAGATGGCGGCACGCGTGTCTATCTTTGGTGTCTGGTAGCCCGTCTCATTGCAGAAGAGTTCCTGTACCTTTTCGACTGGATAATCACCCTGACGCGCGAGCATTTCTGCTGCTATGTCGCGCAGGCGTTCGTAGCGTTCTCTGTCGTAGATCTCGGGGGCATAGGCGAGCCCACATTGGGCGATGGATTGGAGTTCGATCGCCCATTGTAACCAGAGGGGATTTCCTGATTCAAGGTGAGAGGGGGTGGGGTTCATTGTCGTGAGTGTGTTGGGGTAGGTGAGGGGGAGGGGGGACTATTTCGTGCCTTGCTGCGCTTCGCTGAGCAGCCTTTCCACGAGTGTGAATGTCGCCTGTGCGTGAGCGATCTGGATCAGACCATTGAGCCTATTTCCATGATTATAATCTGTTTCCTCGTACTCTTTTGCGGATTCCCCGATCAGTTTATCTGCCGCTTGGGATAGTTTGTCTAGAAAACCGTGTCTCTCGATGAGGTAGATATTGCCCACGCCCTGCGCATAGAGGGCGAGGTGGCAGCGCGGTGCATCTGCCCAGAGGATAGAGCGGGGCTTCTTGCGCGGCTCGCAGATAATCGCGCGTTTATTCGTGATGAAGTAATCGACACGCTGTCTATGTCTTTTGGTGCGCGTCGGTGAAGATACCCACATGAGAAAGAGCAGGGAAAACACCACACTCATCAGCAGGAGTAGCCCCTGTACCCAGCCTTCCATGCTTGCCCATGACTGGACCGTGATGGCTAGGCACATGAATGCTACGAGACCCAATAACAAGGAGATGACGACATAGTTCAGCCCCATCTCACGCGTCGCAGAGCTAAGGGGGCTCGCCTGATGGAGGATGATTTCTGACTCGTCAAGCGATCGCTCGACCATGCGTCGGTGCTTCTCGCCGAAGAGTGATTGACTCTGCTCCAGTTCTGTGGCTGGTGGTGCAGGCGCGACGTGCTGCGTGTTCTCCACGCGCTGCGTCTGCGCTACACGTAGCTCTTCAGGCTCTGGAGCTGCTTCTTCTTCTTCTAGATCCTCTAGGAGAATATGCAGAGAAACTCCGCGAATCGTGGTGAACATGGCTAGTATAAAGAGCAGGACGCAGCTCGCGTAGGCACTGATGAACAAGCCCTGACTCAGGGGCAGTCCCAGCCATGATTGGAAGCCTCCCTGCGTGAGCTGATTGATTAAATAGAGCAGGGCAAATAGGGCATGCGGTAGCAGGAGAAGCGACACACTGGTGAGCCTCGTTATTCTACGCACCGCGCTCTCCGATAGATCCTCCTGCTTCTTGATCCAGCGCAGAAGCGTGATGGTGAGCGTAGGCAGTGCTATGAGGGCGTACCACACCTCATTGAGTAGCCAGAGGAGGAGTACTTGAAACAGGAGTGCTTTCTGCACATGCCCCTGTCCAAGGATGCTGTAGCAGCCTAGAAAGGTGAGTAAGCATAGTGTGTAGGTGATGAAGTATTTCATACTGATGGTTCTTCTGTAGAGGTGATTCGTTTATCTATCAGCTAGATGCAGTGCCGTTCTGGCATATTTCACATTATAGACAGTTCAGAAGATCTAGTACAGCTCATTTTTTATGAGAGCAAGCAAATGTATGTCCTATTCAGTATAAATAACAACTCGTGCTAACCATTGGCTAGCACGAGTTTCGTCGATCTTGTGATGTGTTTACTTCTTAGGAGTCATGCACCCATCAGGCTGACACTTGGAAGAGCCGCAGCAATCGCCGCACTCCTTCATGTATTGCTTTGCCAATTCGGGGTTCTTCTCTACGCCAGAGCCTGTGGCGTACATGTGAGCCAAGGCACGGCAAGCCTTTTTGTTGCCATCTTTAGCAGCCTGTTGAAGGTTAGGCAGAGCCTTACTGTACATGCCAGTAGCCATGTCCTTCTTATCAGCCATGCTGGGGTCGTTTTCTGTGATGTAGGCGACGATGAACTGAGCGATAGGGTCACCATTGGCGGCCTCCAGCGTTACAGTTTCAATGTCGACCCACTCTTCACCGCAGCCTTGCACGCCGCCGCAGTCTTTTATCATGGGCGTTGGGCAGTTAGCTGTGTCGTTAGTGTTATTAGTTGTCCCTTTGCAATCGTGAGCCTGTGCTTGCAGGCCGAAGAATGCAACCGTCATCATGAGTACAGTTGTCTTCATGGGCATAAGTCTGCCATGATTTTTTTAAGTTAGCAAAACTAACTTGCTATATTTTAGTTTGTTAGCTTTTTGTGATGCGGCCCGTTTCTGAGCTGTCTTTAGGCTTGGGACGAGAGGATAGTATCAGATAGACGCGGTACAGTTCTGCGACGACGATGCAGCCTACTACTGTATAGATCGTTCCGAAGAAATAGTACAGTCCATTCAAGGCATCATGCGCTAAGGGCGGACCTGTGAAGTAGATATAGGGGAAGCAGATGAGGGAGCAGGCGTATACGGGAAGCACTCGTGCGATTCCTAAGATTCCCAAAATGACCGCGACTCCCAGCGCGAGGATGATGGGGTAAAATGGATAGGCATAAGAGCATATTGTATCGCTCCATGTAAAAGATTCATTCAGCGGTCTAGCCTGCTGCTCGGGAAGGTTCTCGACGTTCTTTCTCATGTAGAGGTAGAGTATTCGACGTTCTTCATCATAGGCTAAGACTGGGATAGAGGGGATGGAGTGGATGAGCTTGTCTGAATTGTTTTTTCCGTAGAATTGCCATGCGATGGGGCTGCGGTAGAAGGTGTAGTCTCTGAGCATCTGGTATACATCTGCGCGTTCGTGTCCCTGCTGTTGACCGTAGCTGAGGGCTTCTTGTATCAGAGCCTTGTCGATGTCATCGGGGGCTGTCTCTTCTAATTGGAGATTGTGTCTATTCGCATCGACGAGTCGTGGCGCGGCAAAGATGCGCATGATGTAGTTGAAGTCAGTGGAGAGATGCTGTCTGAGTTCTTCTGAAACATCTACCCCTATATCGGAGTGTATCATCCCCATCCAGGTATCGTATTTCCAGTAGCGGGTGTTGGCCTCGTCGCGCTGCAACTCCTGAGCCATGTTGAAGAGCTTGGGGAGGGGGGCGAGGCAGAGCAAGGCGACCATGATGCAGAAAATAAGCTGTAGTTGTTTACGCGTGATTTTCATTCTGATATTTTAGATTAATGGTGTCTTAAGTCAAGTTCTGTTTAAGTCAACGTACTTTACACTTGTCAAGGGCTGTCTTTGGCTATACACTAGGGGAAAATGAAGCAGCTTGGCAAAATTCAGGAATGGTTGAATAACTCTCGCCCTCGGGAATTCACAACACGTGAAATGTCTTCCAAAGTCACGGATCTTGCTGCGGTGATGTTCACGGTGTCACAGAAGTCTCTGACATCAAAACATCGTCGAATGCGCTTCATGCTGAGTGCTATCGCGAAGAACGCAGACGTGAGGGGCTTTTTCCAGCTTTATCAAGAGGGGAAGAGCAGCCAAGATATGCAGTCTCGCGAGAGCCTGAAGAGTTACTACACGCAGCATAGGAAGGCTATTCTTAGTGCCTTCGCTTTCGCCGATTCATGGAAGCTGCGTCTCGCGAGCTGTTGCTTCATGGATGAGCTTAAGATGCTCGAATCTCTCTTGGGTGATGGTCTGAGTTCCTTTGTCATGGATGATGAAGCGTCTACACTTAGGTCGCAACAGGATCTCGTCAGGAAGATGGGGACGAGCTTTTCCTTGCAGCTGTTGACTCATGCTGGAGTCGGCGACGAGGGGGTCTCGCAGTACTGTGAGCAGATGTTGGCATTGATGAGCTCGCTGAGCTCCGCCAGCATAGACCTTGATGTCATGCGTCTGCTGCCTCGTGTGGATGTATATAGCCCAGAGCTGATGACGGAGCTGTTCTTAGAGCGCGTGCGTCCTCTGCTGGCGGCGAATGCGCAGGGCGCAGAGTCTCGTCGTATTATTTTCAGCTGCGTCGATGAAGACAGATTAGCGATACTAGCTCGCGCCTGCCGTGCGCTGCTGGATAATAAGGAGTTTCCCCAGCTGGATCTAGGGCTGGAGATAGCCGCATGTCTGGACTCTAGTGTCGATGTTGCAAGTGAATTATCAAGCTGGTCGGCACTCTCTTCTGATAGGAAGCTCACTTTGCGTCTCTGCTCTGGTGATGCTCTCTCTCAGCGCTCCTCACAGTCTGCCTACACGCAGCATGGGGCTCGTCTCTTCACGACGCGACAGGAGCTCGCTCTGCGTCTCCGTGACCTCATGGATCAGGTGGTGGCTTCAGCTCAGCTGCATCTCGACCTCGCGTCACAGGATGTGTTCGATGTCGCTTATGCTTGCGCGCTGTGGAAGAAGTCCGAGCGCAAGGATATTCCCTCTTTCACTCTGTATGCTGGGCTAGGTGATGCTCTGGCATGGAACTTATTAGAGCTCGGTGGTGTGGTGTATACGCATTCCTATCATTACGAGAAATCCGCAGTGGACGAGGGCGCGAAGCGTCGCGCGGTCTTGATAGAGAGTGTCTATGAGCCATCCTCACCGCTCGCGCTGTCGCCTGCACTTCAGGTGACTGATCAGGCTTGGCGTGATTTACAGCAGCGTTATATGCTAAGCTGGAATAAAGCGGTGCAGCTGCATGAAGATCAGTCGTCTGTCAGGCAGCTAGGCTATCTTCAGCGTGTTCAGGATGCCGCATGCTTTCAGGACTTGCAGTCTTTTTGTGAGCGCGAGCGTGAGCAGAAGCGTGATTACTATGAGGTGCGCATAGGCGAGAAGACACTAGAGTCCCAGTTTGCGATGACTTCACGCGTGCCGCATGATTACAGTCAGATCGACTACAAGGTGAGCAGTATGAGCTACGAGCAGATTGACGAGCTAATCGCTCATGTGCAGAATGCTTCTCAGCTGCAAGACTCACTCGTGGATCGCGTCGCGGTGTGGAAGCTGTTTTCCTCATTACTCCAAGAAAAGAAAGCCGAACTCATCGCGGTCTTAGCTCGCGATGCTGGCTACAGGCTGGCCGATGCCGATGCGGAGATTTCCGCGGCGGCAGCTCTCTGTGAGGCTCTCGTCGATGAGATGGGACAGATTCACTGGGGTGAGGGGCTGCGCATGAAGACGGGTGGCATAGCTGTCGTGAATGCAGGTGTGAAACGCCCGCTGCTGGATGCGGTCGAAGGCATCGTCTCCGCGCATTTGTTGGGTTACGCGGTCATTTACAAGGCTGCGAATTCGACATTCCGTCTTGCGGAGCTGCTGATGGAGTTACTTGAATCGCTGGAGAAGTCAACAGATGAGGGCTATCAATCCTTCAAGGGCTTTTTCCTAGCACAGTGCATAGATAACCAAATCGCAGAACATCTTTTCAATCATAAGAACGTAGAGTCGCTGTACTGCTACGCCCCCTTAAATATCTTAGGTGAAGAATGCCGCAGTGATCGTGCTCGCTACAGGCATGAGGTAGCGCACACAAAGCATGCGATGTACCTGCGCGCCGATGCGCAGTGGCAACAGGCTTTAACAGATTTGTACGACGCCTTCATCCAGCGCATGGCGCAGACGAGCGTGAGCCCGCGTGTCCTGATCGTGGATGCGGAGCTGTACGAGAGAGCCGATTTTCAGTCTGCCCTGCGATCGGTGTTCAGTTCCCTACTTCCTTCTGATATATCTCCTATATGCTCCCTGTTAAGTAATGAGGAGCTGCGGGCGGAGCTCAGGCTGCGTGAAGGTGAGTCGTGGCTAGTCGCTCCTAAGGGAGAGATCCCTAGAAGTCCTGTCTACCGTCCTGTCGTGCGCCTCGGTGTACGAGAGGATTCTCCACTCCTTCATGAGGCGTGCGCTCTCCAGTATCCTCAGCTGCTTGTGATGTGTGCTGAGTCTGCCGAGCAGGCTGTGCGTGTGCAGAAGCAGGTCGCCGCAGGGGAGGTAGCTAGCTTGTATTCGACTAATGCGGACTTTATTTATAGCTGGAAGTCTGAGATGAAGCTCTCGCGCCTCTTTATTAATACCGCTCCTTGTCTCGCCTTTGTTGAGGCGTGCCAGCAGGGGGCAGGGCTAGGGCTTAAATACATAGACCACCAGTACATGGGGGACTATCTGCCTTCGCGCGCGCGTTGGGAGGCTGAAGGTGCTCCTGCGAGTAAGGGAAAGAATGGTCTAGTGACTTTCAAGCCATGGGAGCTTCTCGGCTCTCAGCTCTCTAATGCGGAGAAAATGCACCTGCATACGCTCAGTGATTCCATCGCTTACTGGTGGAAGAATGTGTACGGCACGGAGACTGAGTTCCTCGGCCTCCACGGTGCTCACATGTACAGGAGCTATAGATATGCAAAGCTGCTTTTGCGCATCCCGTCTTCCCTGAGTGAGTCAGACGTGGCGGTGCTCTTGTCCGCAGCCTTGATGGTGGATCAAGAGATGGAAATCAGTCTGGAGAGTTCGCGCCCTTGGGTTGAGGAGTACTTTAGAGCGCGCCATGTGAAGGTGACGGTAGAGGATGCTTCTGAGCTTCAAGCCCGACTCAAGAACTTCGCGGCTTCCGATGTGCAGGTTCGCTTCCCTCAGGCGGATGCTGAGACTCGTGGACTCGCAGAAAAATGGTCCATCACGCTGCGTGATGAACCAGTCCTCGCGCATGCTCGTATGGAGCTGATGCGCCTGTGCCGCGTGCAGTGGGTGATGCAGCGCGGCAATATGTTGTAAAGACGTATTTACTGCACCTTCAGTGCCCATTCGAGGTACTTCAGCGACTCATGCCATATCTTGGATGGGGAGCTGCCAAGGACGACGACAATGACGGATTCTCCGTTCAGTGTGCCGCTGGAGATGAGGCAGCGGCCAGCGGCATTCGTGTAGCCTGTCTTCATGCCGTTCACCCAGTAGTGCTTGGGCAGTAGCTTATTTGTATTGCGCACGCGCTTGCTTTTCCCATTTGCAAGTAAAAACTGATACTCCGCTACGTCGGTGACGCGACGAATGAAGGGGTTGTTATAAGCCCAGCAAGCAGCTAAGGCCATGTCGTAGGCCGTGGAGTATTGTGCGCCCGGTAGTCCATGGGGATTCGCAAAATGTGTGTTACGCATCCCCATGCGTAGCGCGCGGGCGTTCATCCTGTCGACGAAGGCACTGACGCTACCAGCGGTGTCACGCGCGAGTGCTGTGGCGACATCATTATAGCTAGCCGTGAGGAGAGCGCGGACGAGGTCTCGGCGTGTGTAGCTGTCGCCCGCCTTGAGATCCATGCGGATGCGCGGGGTTTGTAAATCAGATTTTGTGATGGTCACCATGTTCTGCATATCGCCTGCATCGAGAACGCAGAGCGCGGTGACGATCTTTTGCGTGCTGGCTACTTGGCGACGCTCGTGCTCACGGTGTCCGTAGAGGAGTTTCCCAGTCTTCGGGTCGATGACGGCGATCGCAGCGGCTACTGGCTTCGGTGCTGGTGTGATCGGAGGGGTGAGGGCGGAGTCGTAGGATATGGGCTTGGAGGGGTCGTATTTCTTAGGTAGCACTCTGCCTCCTGTCTGCGGTGCTGGTGTACAGGAAACTCCCGCGAGGGCTAAAAGGGCGGTCAATGCGAGGAAAATAGGTTTCATGATAAATTGTATTTACTGTTAATAGAAAATTGTGCGCCAGCGAGGGCGATAATATGACCAGAAATCTGGAGACGCATGAGCTGAGGGGTGAGTTCATGTGCGCCCATGCCAGTAGCGGTGCAGAGCTGGTCGAGGTGGCTGTTGCCTGCGGCGATGGCTTCGTAGATAGCGCGGCTGCTGGGCTCTAGCTGGGCGGCCGTCGCACTAGTTGCTTCTGAGGGATGAGTCTTAGTTTTCGCTGGTTCAGATGCTGGTGGGAATAGTTCTTGCTGTTCTAGAGTATCCTTCCAGCCCATGTCAGCGAGTAATTCTTGTGAATGCGCACAGAGTATCGCTCCATCGCGTATCAGACCGTGGCTTCCCTTAGAGTATGTGCCGTAGATAGAACCTGGGACGGCAAATATATGCCGTCCGTACTCATCCGCAGCGAGACGCGCCGTGTGCAGCGCACCGCTGCGCTCAGGTGCTTCGACGACAACAGTCGCTTGACTCCATGCCGCGACGATGCGATTGCGCTGGGGGAAGCTTGTTTGACTGGGGCGCATGTAGATGGGGTATTCGCTAACGACGCTTCCGCCCGATTCGAGCATTCTAATCGCCAGATCGATGTTCTTGTCGGGGAAGAAGCAGCCATGCCCCGAGCCAAGCACCCCTATGGTGTGCCCCTGCGCATCGAGCGCACCACGATGTGCGGCAGCGTCTATGCCCAGCGCTAGCCCCGAGATGACGCTACAGCCCGCATCTGCTAGCTCGCGTGCGAGCTGCTGTGCTGCCTGCATGCCGTAGGCGGAGCAGTTGCGCGATCCCACGATGGAGACAGCGCGCTTAAGCTCTTTGCCTATCCATGCCCCCTTCACGTAAAGGATGATAGGGGCGTCGTGCATGTGGCGCAGGTTAGGTGGGTATTCCTCGTCTAAAAAGCTGATGATGCGTACGCCGTGGCGGTCGGCAGCTTCAAGTTCTTGCCCGAGGTTCGTGCAGACCTCCCACTGGACAATAGAGCTCGCTATCTTCTTTCCTATACGAGGAACGCGTTCCAGCATAGAAATAGGAGCTTCTAATGCGAGCTCTGCCGACCCGAAGTAATCTAAGAGTGCTCGTGTTCTCATCGACCCTATACCAGGGATGAGATTCAGCACCAAGAGTGCCTCCTGAGGAGTGAGACTCATGAAGATTGGACAATGAAGTCGAGCCCGAGATCAAGGGAGGGGACAGAATGTGTGAGGCAGCCGAAACTCATGAAGTCCACGCCTGTCTCTGCCGCGGCAGCCGCTGTATCATAGCTCAGACCGCCCGATGCTTCGAAGTAAGGCTTGGCATTCTCGCCACGCATGCGAACCGCTTCGCGCATCTCGTCATTAGTCATGTTATCAAGAAGGATGTAGTCGACACCACGTAGTGTCAGGAACTCTCCTACCTGTTCAAGAGTGTCTGCTTCCAACTCCACTTCGACACCTGGTCTATCAGCCTTGAGTCGGTCGATGCCGTCCTGCATCTGCTGAAGGCTGCTCGCCGTCATGAGATGATTATCCTTCACCATGGCGCGGTCGTAGAGACCGAGGCGATGATTACTGCCACCACCGTGACGCACAGCAGCCTTTTCGAGTAGACGGTAACCGGGGGTCGTCTTACGTGTGTCAAGAAGCTGGCACTTCGTATGAGCGATGCGCTGCATATAATGAGCCGTCATGGACGCGACACCAGAAAGACGCTGGATGAAATTAAGAGCCGTGCGCTCGCCACCGAGAATAGAACGCGCAGAACCCTCTATACGCATGACGACATCGCCCGCGGCTACAGGCGAGCCATTGGGCTTCTCTACAGTAATGACGAGATTTGCATCGACAGCCTTGAATACAGCCTCGGCCACATCCACACCTGAGACCACACCCACGCTACGCGAGCGCATGAGCGCGCAGGCAGTCAGAGATCCATCTACAAAATAAAGGGAAGTTACATCACCTGTTCCAAAGTCCTCCGCAAGGGCGAGTGCTACCAATTCATCGACGTTATAAGAGACATTCATTTCGCTCATGCATGTGAATATAGAGAAGAATCACCCACTTGTAAAGGAGAAAGTCTGAATTGAAAGAAAAAGCTATTTTTCTACTATTCTTAATTTCATAGTGTTATAAAACAAATGTGTGCTAAGCTGCGAAAAAAATGCAAAAAACTTCTAAAACATGCTTGACGCATCACCGAGCTTTCTGTATACTCCTGCCACCCCCACTA
>CAYJNX010000083.1:0-10268 GCA_964371525.1 uncultured Akkermansia sp.
GGCTTTGCCCCTCTTGCAGGGTGAGCGAATCTCCCGCACCGAGGGTGAGCGCATCGCTGAGCTGTACTTGGCTGGGGCTGCTCGTGCTGTAGAGGGTGAGCGCACCGCCCAATGTACCATTGCGTACAATGAGCTGGTCGCTCACGCCAGTGGTGGTGACGTAGGCGTTGAGCTGGCTGAAGTCAAAGCTGGGGGCGAGTGTTGCTCCGCGCAGGTCGGCTCGCTCCATCTGGCTGGCGACTATGCCTGTGTCTGTGAAGTTCGCGCCTTGTAAGTTAAAGCCCTGCATGGCAAGGCTATCTAAGCTCACGCCTGTGAAGTTCACGCCCGACAGGTCGCTCTTCTGGTAGCTGGCGGTGCTGCGGATTTGATCCGTGCTGATGTCCTCATCATCCGCGCGTGTGCTCGAGAAGTTTGCGCCATTGATGGTGGCATCTGTAAAGCTTACCCCGCCAAGGTAGGCATCGCTAAAATCGGCGTTGGTGAGTTTTGCCCCTTCAAAGCTGGCGAGTTTCAGGTAGAGCGTGCTGAAATTAGCCCCTTGCGCATTCGCGTTCTTAAAGTTGGCTTGGCGCAGGTCTTCGTTCACGACCTGGTCGCCTGTAATCGTCTGCCCTTCGTAGTCCGCGCCTGTGATGCTTGAGCCCAAAATGTAGCCCAGCCCATCATCAGAGAGGGTGAGGGAGAAATCGGTCTGGTAGAGGGCAAGGCCATTGAAGTCAAGCAGGGCGCGGAAATCATCAAGGGCGATGACATCGCTTGCATTCTCCCAGCTCATGAGAGTGAGCGAGAAGGGCGAGCTGCCCGTGGCGACACTGATGCTCTGCATGCTCAGAGTGCCACTCGTGGCGATGGAGAGTTCGCTGTCGCTCGTGGTATCAAAACGAAGGGTGCTTGTGTCAAGCGTGCCTTCTAAGCTGACTGCCCCTGCGATGGTGATATTATCAGTTCCTGTGAGTACTTTTTTAATCGTGCCCCCTGTGAGGGTGAGGGTATCGGGTGCGGTGACTGTGTAGTCCACATCAAGATAATCTGCATTGGCACTCAAACTACCTGTGTAGGTGACAACACCCGCAGGAGTGAGCGTAGAAAGGCTTTGCGTGAGTGTTTCGCCAGTGAAATTGATGCGAATCGTGCCATTGTTGGTGATGGTGTTGCTCGCAGCGAGACTGTCAGTAAGCCCCGCAAGCGTGAACTCCACGAGTGCCCCTGCTTCAATTTTAAGTACACTGTTGCTTAGCGTGCCATAGCTAGCGGGCGCATCACCCGAGCCCGCAAAGCTGCCCAATATGAGCTCGCCCGCGTGTACGTTGATGGTTTGGTACTCAATCTTGTTGTTAAAGTACACGGTAGAGAAGGTGGTGGCACTGGGGTCAATGAGGGTGTCTGTACCCGCCATTTCTTGATTGATGTGCAGGATTTGATTTGGCAGGGTATCAGGATGATCATCCCTGCCAGAGATGGAGTCATTCAGCACGATGCTGTAGCCCGCATAGGCGTTCAAGTGGATAATTGCGGGATTAAAGAAAATTCCTACATTATAAATAGCTTCATACTTCTTTATCGCCCCGCCATCGGTTATAGTGTAGTTGCCTGAAATGAGGATGTCGCTTTTATCTGCGAGAAATTGAATCTTACCTTTATTATAAATCGCCCCTCCTTTTGCAAGGGCGTTACTAGAGATAAAATTGCCCATCAAGTTAGCACGTAGTGCCTTAATTTCTCCACTATTCCAAATTGCCCCCCCCTGTCCATCGGCTTTAGCAGTGGTAGTATCAGTGGGCAAGGCGCAGTTGGCAATAAAGTCGCCAGTGATGCTGTCAATTGTTGCGCTGCTGTAGATTGCCCCACCATAAGCCTCGCTAAACGTATAGACAGAGGCTAAGGTAGCGGCAGAGGTAGAGTTGGAAATGAAGTCGCCTGTAATGTTGATAATTGATGCCTTGCTGTAGATTGCTCCACCATGGGCATAGGCATAGCTATTCGCATTGGCAGTGGCATAGTTGCCAATGAAGTCGCCTGAGATACTGTCAATTGATGCCGTGCTGTAGACTGCCCCTCCATAGGCAACGGCACGGAGCTTTGTTGAGGTAGAGGCATAGTTAGCAATGAAGTCGCTTGTCATGTTGGCTATTGCTGCCGTGCTGTAGATTGCCCCACCATAGGCATAGACATAGCTATTCGCATTGCCGTCGACCGCTGCCGCGGCCGTGGTAGAGTTGCCGATGAAGTGTCCTGTGATGTTGAAGTCGGTTAAAGATGCATCCGTATGCGAAAGTGCCCCTCCAAAGGCTTCGGCTGTAATTGTGCCCGAGTCTCCTGTTCGGATTTGTTCATAGTTAATCCCCACGAAATGGCGGGAGATGTCCTTGTCAGCATCGGTAACACGCACTTGGTAATCGCTGCTACTGAGCACATCGTCAGTATCATCATAAGGGGTTTGTCTCTCCAGCGTGAGCTGCCCTGTGGTCGCGTTTTCCACCCAGTTGAAGGAGGCATTAAGATTAATGCCCAGTGGTGTGATGTTCACATTGTACACCACAGGTGTAAGAGTGAGGCTGCTTGCATCCCAAAGATACTTGGTGATGTGCAGGATGCCAGCTGTCGCGGCGGTAGTTTCCTCAAGCGTGTAGGCAGATGCAGGGGGCGATTGGCTGGGATAGAGCCCCGTGAGCGTTGCTGCTTCAAGCTCTGCCTTAGTTTCTGCCACGCCTGCGGCTTGCGCTACGGGTAATGAAAAGCCTGATACAGAAAGAATTGCCGCAACGAGTGCCGCGCGTAATTTGTGGGGGAGATGAAGTTTCATATTGGTGAAATAATCTGGTAATTATAAGTCTATCACAAAAACGATTTTATGCAAGCTATAGTTTGTTAAGCGATCTCGGAGAAAGCAGAAAACAAGAAGAGGGTAGCAAGCGTCTTCGTGAGAAGACCTCCTGCTACCCTCTTCGAGTAATTGTGATCGTGCGAGATTAGCCCAGAAGGTTTTCGCCTGTCATGTCTGCTGGTACTGGCACACCGAGTATGCCTAGCATCGTCGGTGCGATGTCAGCGAGCTTGCCATCCTTCAGCGTCACGGAGTCCTGATCTGGACCGCAGTAGATGAGGTCGACGAGGTTTGTCGTGTGAGCTGTGTTCGGCGAGCCATCAGGATTCATCATTTGTTCGCAGTTGCCGTGGTCAGCGCAGATGAGGCAGCAGCCACCGAGAGAAAGAATCTTCTCAACGCTGAGTTCCAGAGCCTTGTCTACCGCTTCACATGCGGTGATACCTGCTTCGAGGAAGCCTGTGTGTCCGACCATGTCAGGGTTCGCGAAGTTCATGATGACGGCATCATAGTTAGCCGCAGCCGCGACGAACTTGTCTGCTACTTCTTCCACGCTCATCTGTGGCTTCTCATCATAAGTAGCTACTTCGCGTGGGGAGGGGACGAGGATGCGGTCTTCACCTGGGAATTGGTTCTCGATGCCACCATTGAAGAAGAAGGTCACGTGGGCGTACTTCTCTGTCTCCGCGATACGGAGCTGCTTGAGGCCTGCTTCAGAGATGATCTGGCCGAGGATGTTGTCCAGCTTCTCAGAGTCGAAAACGATAGGGGAGGGGTAATCTGCTTCGTATTCGCTCATCGTGATGAAGTGCACCTGTGGTGTCACGACACGTTCGAAGCTGTCGAAGTCTGGATAAATGAAGGGGCGTGAGAGCTCACGTGCGCGGTCGGCACGGAAGTTAAAGAAGAACACGACATCGCCATCACGTACGAGCTGTTCGCCCGCATTGGTAAATACGGCTGGGTCGAGGAATTCGTCGGTCTTGCCATCAGCGTAGCTGGCTTCTGCGTACTCGGCAGGTGTGCCTTCGTAGGCTGTGCCCTGTCCGCGGACGATGGTGTTCCATGCGTTCTGCACGCGATCCCAGCGCTGGTCGCGGTCCATCGCGTAGAAGCGACCGACGACTGTGGCGATCTGGGCACCGTTTTCTGTGCATGCTGCTTGGAGCTGAGCGAGGAAGCCTGCACCACTCTTCGGGTCACAGTCGCGACCATCGGTGATGGCGTGGACCATGATGTCCTTCACACCCGCTGCTGCAGCGATCTTAATGACGCCGATGAGGTGATCCATGTGGGAGTGTACACCGCCATCGGATACGAGTCCGAGGAGGTGGAGGCGGCTGCCTTTTGCCTTCTCAATGGCTTCGACGAGCGTAGGATTCTGAGCGAGGCTGCCATCTTCGATAGCATTGCTGATGCGGCAGAGGTCTTGGAAGACTACGCGACCTGCACCGAGGTTCAGGTGACCTACTTCGGAGTTACCCATCTGGCCGTCGGGGAGTCCGACTGCCTGACCAGAGGCTGCGAGTAAGGAGCGAGGGCTGCTCGCCATGAGTTTATCCGTGTAAGGGGTGTTCGCCAGAACGGTAGCGTCGCCAGTCTTTTCAGCGGCTTGAGGTCCTGCGGGGTTCTTACCCCAACCATCACGAATGATTAAAACAACAGGTTTATGTGACATGGAGACAATGTAGCAACTTTTCAGTAAAATGAAAAGCCTAATTCTCTATTTCATCTGTCTTGACCTTTACCAGCTTTGTTGCTAGTATGACATATCAATAGACTTTACTAGATAAGAGCATGAAATCACGACTGAGCGAATTTTCTGAATGGGGTACCGAGGTGATCTTCGGACGTGCGGTGGGTTTTCGCGCATGGTGCTTACGCTGCGTGCTTCGCGCTGTTTCTTTTCTCTTCTATTTCATTGTGAAGATACGCTTGCTGCTCTTCCGCCGTCGACTTAAGAGAGTGCATTATCTCGGCAGTTTTGTTATTAGTGTGGGTAATATCACCGCTGGTGGGACAGGGAAGACTCCTGTCGTGGAATTCCTCTCGCGCACGCTCGCGGCTCGTGGTCGCCGCTGCGCCATTCTCACGCGTGGTTATAAGAGTGAGGATCTGCCAGAGAAGCAGGTGTGGAAGGACGCCCAAGGGCGTGTGGTGAAGAATCTACCGAAGATCGCGAGTGATGGTGAGACTCGCTACCTGAGCCCGCTCTACGCAGGGGATGAGCCCTACATGCTCGCGCGTAACCTCGATAATGTAGCCGTACTTGTCGATAAGGACAGGGTGAAGTCTGGGATATTCGCCATCGAGCAGTTCGGGAGCGATACGCTTATTCTGGATGATGGTATGCAGTATCTGAAGCTTCGTCATGAGCTCGATATCGTCCTTGTCGACTGTGGTGCGCCCTTCGGTACGGGGAGTCTGCTTCCCCGCGGGACGCTGCGTGAGCCTCGCTCTAGCCTGAAGCGAGCGAGCTTCATCATCCTGACGAAGAGTGCAGGCAAGACGCAGGAGGAGATAGATGATCTCATCGCTCAGATCCGTAAGCATAATGTGCTGGCGGATATCATCGTCACGGATCACTCTCCTGTGCATCTGGAGAATATTTTCACAGGCGATATCATGCCTCTGGATGCGCTGAATGGGAAGTTTGTCGCCTGTCTCAGTGGTATTGCGCGTCCAGAGAGCTTCGAAAATCTCGTGACTCAGCTAGGGGCGAGTGTCGAGATACGTCGCCGTTATCCTGATCATTATTGGTTTGAGCAGGATGAGCTGGAACGGTTTGTCGCGCGCTGTGCCGACCGAGCGATGGATTATATCATCACGACGGAAAAGGATGCTGTGCGATTCCTCCAGCCCGAGGAGATGGATGTGCCGATTTACTTCCTGCGTATCGAGATCGAGATCAAGCAGGGGCAGGAGCACTGGGATAAGATGATAGACGCGATCTGTACTCTGGGGAAAGGGCAAGCTACGCCAGAGTGGAGTGATGTGCTGTGAGGTGCTAGCTGTCTTAGCTGTTAATTTTCTTGGATGCGCTCTCGTGAGGCTTTCCCCTCGGCGAGCCAGCGTTCCGTGCCTTCTCTATCTTGGGTTTCGAGCAGATTCACGAGTTTTGTGAGGTCTTCGAGGCAGTATTGGATAGTCTCGCGCACGGCGACGTCGTTCTCCCAGAGTATGCCCGCCCACATGGCGGCTGGTCCAGAGCTCACGCGGCTCGTGTCTCTGAAGCCTGTCGCCGCGAGGCGGCTTAGGTCTTCTAATGGTACGCCACCCATGTCGGCTGTGCGTGCGCAGAGGGCGGCGAGTATGTGGGGCACGTGTGAGATGCGAGCGACGGTTCTGTCGTGATCCTGTGCTGCTATGCAGTAGGGCTTCATGCCTATGCTTTGCCAGAACTGCTTGAGCGCCTCTACGGCTTCGCTGGCGCAGTTGTGGTCATTTGTGATGGCGACGGTTGCGTCCTTGAGGAGGTCAGCGTAGGCGTGTTCTAGCCCCTGTTTCTCTGATCCCGCCATGGGGTGTGAGCCGATGAATTGGTAACCACGCTCGCTGAGCATATGCCCCGTCGTGCGGTGTACATAGGCCTTCACCGAGCCTACGTCGGTGACGATGGCGTTTTTCGATAGCGCGGGAAGCATCTGTCGGCTGAGTTCTTCGAAGCTTCCTATGGGGCTAGCGAGGATGACGAGATCTGTGCCGCGTACGGCTTCTGTGATATCCGTGAAGGTATGCTGCGTGATATCAAGCTCGCGTGCGAGTTCTAGCGGGGCTTCGCGGCGTGCCCATAGATGGCAGCGCGCATGGGGGAGGTGCTGACGAATGGCGTGCGCGATAGAACCACCGAGCAGTCCAGGCCCTATGATGCTGATGCAGGAGAATTCCTTTGGCTTACTCATAGGGATTAAGGGACATAGAAACGAATGTTTTCACCCGGTACACGCATGATGGTGCCGCTTGGATACCTGATGCCATTCGCATCCGTGACGCGGATGATCTTCGATGGGTTGTGAGGATGGTAGACGTGGGTGGGTTTATTCGCGACAAGGGAAACCGTGTATATCTTATCCGCTGGTTTCGCTGGGGTGGTGGTGGTGTTTTCGACTGGCTTGGGTGGAGTCGGGTCTTTCGTCACTGGTTTGGGTGGCGTGGGAACTTGTGTAACTGTGCTAGGGGAGCTCTTAGGCTTTGCGAACATGGGATCACTCGCCTTGTTATCACTAGGCGATGGCGTGCTAGGTCGAGTTCCTTGATGGGCTGGGGGCTGGGTATGGGTCTGTACGACTGTGCCTGTGCCATTTCGCGTCGTGGGAGCCCATTCTTGGGTGGAGTGCGTTGTCTGTGTGCGCGGTGTATAGACGCGCTTTTTTTTGTCCCTGTAGGGGTTCTCGGTGACCTTGGGTTTGAGTAGCCGCTCAACATCATTGCGTACTCCAGTACAAGAGGAGAGTACGATGAAACTGAGGCATAGCGCGATGCTGCGCGTATAAATGTTGTTTGTCATATGGGCTAATGTATGTGACTACTGTAAGTTCTTTCTGATTCTTTGTCAACTGAAAAACATGACCGCTGTATGTATCAATTGTTTGCTCACTGTGGGTGAAATTGATATTGTCAAAGCCATGCTTCTAGGCTATTATACGCACATGACTTATGATTTAATTGTGATAGGTGGTGGTCCTGCTGGCTATGTAGGTGCTATTCGCGCAGCGCAGCTTGGGAAAAAAGTTCTTTGCGTCGAAAAGGATCGTACTGGCGGCACCTGTCTCAACTGGGGCTGTATTCCTACGAAGGCACTTTTACGCAATGCCGAGCTCTTCCACACTCTCCAGCATCGTGGCGGTGAATTCGGCATTCAAGCCGAAGGCCTCAGCCTCGACTGGTCTACAGTCATCGGTCGCTCACGCGCTATCAGTGATAGACTGAGCAAGGGGATAGAGTTCCTTTTTAAAAAGCATAAGATCACACTCACCAGTGGTGAGGCTCGCATCCTCACGGCAGGAGAAGTGGAGATCACGCTACCAGACGGTGCTGTGGAAGTCGCACAGGGTGAAAAAATCCTTCTCGCTACAGGCGCACGCAGCCGCGAAGTTCCCGCCTTCCCCTTTAATGGAAAAACCATCATCAGCAGCAAGGACGCGCTCGTCACAGAGAAGCGCCCCGAGAGCATGATCGTTATCGGCAGTGGAGCTATAGGCACAGAGTTGTCCTACGTCTACCATGGTTTTGGCACGAAGGTGACGCTTGTAGAGGCACTGCCACGCATTCTGCCTAACGAGGATGATGAGAGCAGCACCGCATTAGAACGCTCCTTCAAGAAGCAGGGTATCACCTGTATGGCTGGGGCACGAGTCGAGTCTCTTCAAGATCTCGGTGATCAGGTCTGCGCGACTATCACCACGAAGCAGGGGAAGACTCAAGAGCTCACGGCTGATGCTTGCCTCGTCGCCGTAGGTGTCGTGCCTGTTCTCCCCGAAGTGGCAGGTCTGGAGCTCAATGATAAGGGCTTCATCCAAGTGAATGATCGCTACGAGACGAATCTCCCTCAGGTATACGCTGCAGGTGACTGTATAGGCGGGATTCTTCTCGCGCATACTGCTAGCTTCGAGGCAGTGCAGGCGGTAGAGGGGATGTTTAATGCCGATTATCAGCCACGCCAGCCGCATTTCGTTCCCAGCTGTACTTACTGCCACCCACAGGTCGCAAGCGTAGGTATGCGCGAGCGCGATCTGAAAGAGGCAGGTGTCGAGTATAAGGTAGGCAAGTTCCCCTTCATCGCACTCGGTAAGGCGGTCGCTGTCGGATCGACCGATGGTTTTGTGAAGCTTCTCTTCGGAGCGGAGCATGGTGAGCTGCTCGGTGCGCACATCGTCGGTGAGAATGCGACTGAACTCATCGCGACACCAGGTTTAGCACTGGAAAGCGAGCTCACGGATGAAGATATCCATCACATGATTTTCGCGCATCCCACCCTTTCTGAGGCTATACACGAGGCTGTACTTGCAGCTGGAGGCCAAGCTCTGCACGCTTAATACTTTAAAACTACATTCCCTTACTTCCTCCCCATGACCATCTCTCATCAGCCATTATTCAGTGTCGTCATTCCCTGCTACGGGGCCGAGCGATTCATCAAGACCACGCTCGCGAGTATCTACGCTCAGACTGAGGGTGATTTCGAGATCGTAGTCGTGCACGACGAGTCGCCGGACTCCACGCTTGCCATACTTCAGGCAGAAACAGATCCGCGCTTGCGCATCATCGATCAGAAGAATGAAGGCGAGTGTGGCGCGCGTAATCGCGGTATACGCGAGGCGCGCGGGAAGTATATTGCCTTCCTCGATAGCGATGACGCATGGCTGCCTCATCATCTAGAGCAGGCGAAGAGATGCTTAGAGCTTCATCCTGACGTCGCGTGGTGTATCAGCCAGCATAGGCGCGTGGCGGATATCGCTCAGAGTGATTTTTCCGAGCAGGAGGTCGACGCTTCGGGAGTGACATTTGAGCTAGGGCGTTGGTTTCTGATGGGAGACGGGCGTACGCGCCCAGCCTGTGTTGTGGTGAGGCGTGAAGCTCTGCCGCATGATCCGTTCCCCAAGGGGGTGAAGATGCACGGCGATACGGTAGGCTGGATGCGCATGGCGGCGCAGAATCCCATCTTCGCCTACACAGATGAGGTTACGATGCTTTACCGAATCTGGGGTGGCTCTGCGTCTGATAACTATCTTCGCGCCTTTTCTAGTCACGAGAATAATGCTCTCACCTTGATGGGTGCGCGTGTAAAAGAAGCCGACTGTACGGAGGAGGAGCTCTTATTCTTTCAGGAGTTCGGCTTGGTGAACTGGTGGCAGCGTCTGACGGGCGCGAGCCTCGTTTCATGGCTCCCTGAGGTGCAGCGTCGCCGATCTATCACGGGAGCATGGCTTTCATGCGTGCTGAAGCTCACTGTCCTCTCTATCCATCTCCTTCTACGCGCAAGTCGTTTTCTTGTTCGTAGAAAGCTGCTGTCTATCAGGAAGAAACAATCTGTTCTTGTCGAAAAGTGGCGACGCGAACAGCAGATGTGAACTAGCGAGAACTAAGTTTTTTAACTAAGATCACTTGTTTTGCTTGACGTCTAAAAAAAATAAGGTACAATCAGTGCTCGGTTAACTTTCAACCATACATAATACTATGTCCAGAATCTGCAACATTACATTTTCCATGCCACGCAAGGGCCGCCGCATTCACCGCTCTGGTCTTGCTAAGAAAAAGGGTGGTATCGGTCGTCACGTTACGAAGACTGTTACTCGTACCGTATACCCTAACCTTCAAGAAAAGCGCATCTGGGTTCCTGAACTCAACGGTGGCAAGGGTGGCTACATCCGCATGAAGATCTCCTGCAAGGCGCTTCGCACTATCTCCAAGAATGGTGCTTATAATACGCTGAAAAAAGCAGGCA
>CAYJNX010000084.1:0-10232 GCA_964371525.1 uncultured Akkermansia sp.
TGATGAAGATGATAAAGATGAGATCTACGGATGGCTAGCATTCAGCCCAGTCTCGAGTCGTAGCGTTTACTCTGGCGTCATGGAGCTTAGTATCTACGTACACCCTGATCGGGATAGGGGGGGCTTCTCCTTCAGCATGCCATAAATACTGCGCCTTCTCTCGGGATATGGACAGTTCAGTCCACTATCATCAGAGAAAACACGGGTAGCATTTCCTTACATACGCGCTGCGGGTTTAGGTCAGTCGGTTTTCGTGAGCGCATTGCAAGGGATGCCGATGGCGTGTGGCGAGATACGATTATCTTTGAGATGCGTCTTGCTAGAGCGTGAGGTGAGTCATAAATACGTCTCTTCACATGCTCGAATGATTCTCCGATTTTGCATCGCGTCATAAACAGAAAGCTGCGGATTTATCGTGTATTCACGCCTGCAGAATAGGAGATGTATCATCTTTTTGAAGAAAGGTGGATCTGTGACACTATAATATTCCTTGTTCAGATCGCAGGGTGGATACAGAACCCTGCTATAAAAGTCGAGGCTCGGCGTGGGGGAATATTCTATATCTATGCCAGCTCGCTGCAAGTCTAGCTTCGCTTGTTCTAGCTCTACACTATAATTTTCCGAATGATAGGCGTAGATATCTGCGTACTCACTATTTTGGTAAATGAAGATGACTTGCTGCCTATCGTCTAAATCTATACCCACTCCTGGGCAAAACTCATAGACGCAGATGAGCTTAGAGCTGTCTATAAACTGGGTAACCATATCTTGCCATTGCATCTCTTTCATTATGAGTGTGGTAGACTAAGGAGTTATTAATTTAAGCAAGGAGCTAATAGGATCACTCCTTCACTGTCATGATGAGGCGAGGGGGGAGGGGGATGTCGCCTTTCATTTCTAAGGTCGTTTCTTGCTCTTTAGATGTGATTATTATCTGAGAGTAAGCGCTTAAATAGGGTGTATCCAGTGCTTCTTCAAATCCAAGCAAGTGCAGCTCCTCCTTTAAGGGCTCTCTGAAAATGCCAAATCGAGCTTGTAGCGCGGTATTTTTCGCATCGTTAAGAGTGAGCTGCTTCTCGTCGCGCTTGATGAGGTAGGTCGTCGAGGTCTGCTCTAGCTTAGGCTGTAGCGCGATCATGGTCATGCCCTCAGAGCTGATGAAGTACAGGGGCTGGAATGCCGTCATGGGGCTAGCTTTACTAGGAGACTGAGGGCTTGGACGCTCTGCGACGATTGTGACTTGCATGCTTGAGCTAGCCTTAGACTGAGCTGCTTCGATGACGAGACCGAGGGTTAGGTCTTTCTTGTCCTTGATATTAAAGTAGAAGTTTCTATCTGCCAAGCCCTTTGATTTCTCTAGGGGCTTAAGCTCCACTGCGGTTTTCCCATTGAGTATGTATAAATCCTTTACAGCGTCCTCATGTCGTAGAAAACTTAGTTTGAAATTAGCTCCTATTTCATTCGGGGCTGGCAGGTGCTCATACAGGAGCTCTATACCCTTGAACTTAATGCGCCCGCTCTTTTCTTGAAGAGAGAACTCTTCTTTGACATCCTCAGCTGGCGCAAAGGAAAGTTCCCCGCTCCATGTGAAGGTGGAGTCGATCTCCAGCCCCTGAAAAGTGATCTTTGCTTGCTCCGAGGGGGGTCTGTAATAGTAGGGTGATACACTTAGCGTTATATCACGTCCTTGCTTGTCCTTAAGCTTGTATTCTTTCACCTGAGCAAGAAGGCGAGCATCAGCTCCCGAATCATCGCGCGCAGGGATATCAAAGCTGATGTACGCCGTCTGATCGCCGTATGTATAGGTGTATAGATGCGGAATAGTCGATTCCTGAGCCTGTCCTAATGACCCAAGGAGTATGCCCGAGAAGATGAGTCCTAATGAGTGTTGCATATCGTTACCGTAAGTTACTTTTTTTAAGTCTTTACCGTTTTAGGGTCTTTGTTTTTCTTCTTGTTCTTCTTCTTTGTATTCTCAGGGGGAGCTTCGGCAGGAGTCAGCACCTTGATCAAGGGGGTAATGACTGTGACGGCAGAATCTAGCTGATTACGCTTTCCTCCTACTGTCCCCTTGATCGCTTTCGGTTCTTCCATCGCGACGACGTGGATAGTGAGGGGAATGCCTGCCTTTCTCCATGAGCTACAGCTGAGCATGAGGGATACGTCCTTATCCTTGGGACCTGCCTTCACGAAGGTACTCTTGACAGTTTTCGGTCCTTTTAAGGTGAACTCAATGGTCTTGTCATAGCCTTCATCGCGTATGATGCGTAGCTTCAGTGGTACTTCTGTTTTAGCCTTCAGCTGGATGGGATCCTCAGGATCATTTAGTACTTCAATGCGGAATGGTGCTGGCGGTGTCACTTCAACTTGGAACTCGTCAATGGGTAATAAGTGGGTGATAAAGAAGGCCTGCATCATCGCCTCCGCTGGGGTGGCGACACGCTGTATTTCTTCTCCGTCTCTGGTCGTGGCTGTTCCTTGGACGCTGAATGTGATGCGTCCCGGCTTCGCGCCAGGTGGTGCGGTGATGCTCATTTTCGCGGATTTCCCTTTCCCACGCAGTGTTGCGTCGCTGAGAATAAAGCCCTCTGGCATATCCTTAGCACTAATCTGAATAGGACGCGAGAATCCATTCATGCGCACTGGGAACACGGTGAAGTGTGTCGTGCCGCCGCTGGGGATAGAGATAGCGGATGGTTCGATGCTCAGCGAGAAATCTTCTGCACTGTTGTAGTAGCGCATGCGGTAGGCGTAGCCGTTACCATACTTATTCTGCCTGTCTGTGAGGCGTAGGTAATAGCTGCCATTGCGCGGCACGGTGTAGATGAGCTGTGAGTCCGCGTGATGCGTCATCAGTCCTTCGCGTGCGTCTTCTTCATCGTCAGACTGAGCTACTAGTTTCCCGCTTCTATCATAGAGGCAGAGGTAAGCATCGAGCTGTGAACCGAGGCGACGTGAGAGTACATCAAATTTCAGCGTTTCGCCCGCCTTTAGATCCACACGGAACCAGTCCTGATCGTAATCATGGCCGATGCGCTCATTATAGACCTGCCCAGGCTTGAGGGTGACTGCATCTTTCTTCGCGTCGCCTGCGTCCTTGTGCGCGACGATTTCCTCGTCATCGCTGACTTCTAGCTTGATTTCATTCGCGACATAGCGGTCATCACCGCGCAGCGCGACAGTCTTCACGCCTAATTCTTTTGTCGCCTTGATCTGGCGCGAGGGACTCGTCAGATTCACTCCGTAGAGTCTTAGACTTACCTTCTCACCCGCCTTCGCCCCCAGAGGGAAAGCGGAGGTCACATGAGGGATCTCACCGAGCGCGATGCGATAAACAAAGTCTTCACGTCCGCGATAAATGCAGTCCTTGATCTCAAGATGGTAATCACCATCGGCAGGGACTTCATAAACAATAGTTGGGTCTGGGCTCAGCTGGTAATCATCAGAGTAGGCTACTTCCTTCCCCTGTGCATCGTACATGGTCAGAACTGGCTGAAACCAGCCTGGTACAGCATCAGCAAGGAAGGGGACGAGCTGCTGCGCCTTCACTTCGGCGACGATCTTCTGCCCCTTCTTCGCGGAGAAGCGGAAGCAATCGCGCCCTCCGCGCTCGACCTGACCATTCAGCACGGCAGGAAGCTTCGCAACGGGGGTAGCCTCACTTAGCTTTCCATTCGGTTCGCTTTCCATGACATTCGGGAACTGTCCGACTTCAAAAAAGAGGCGGTTCGATACTGTACCTCGCGCGCCCACGACTTTCACATCACGCAGTCCTATCTCGGCATCTTTCGCTATAAGGAGACGCACACGGAGGCGGTCAGCGATCTGAATATTATCCTCGTCGGTGATGGTCTTCTTTTTTTTCCCCCTCTTCTTTTTCTTATTGCCTGTATTAGGCTCAGGTAAGGGAGCTAAGATTTCAGCGGTGATGCCCGTGCCGCTGATAATAACCTGCTTCGCATCGGATATCTTCTGACCACCGAGTTCGACGATGACTTCATCGCCCTTCGCTCCGCCCGTGGGGTAGACGTAGCCGATGTAGGTTTTCTGCCCCTGTGCAGAGGCAGGTGATAGAAGACCGCCGATGAGCGATAGTACTGCGAGTTGTAAATAGCTCATTTTCATGAGAGTGATTCTTTATCGCCAGAGTTATTCACATAAGCCATCGACTTATTCACATAAAGTTCGCGCACGAGTCCAGCACTCTGTCCCTCCTGCCCGAGTGAAGGAAGGATGGGAAGCTCACCATGTAGAGGATGGGAAATCTTCTGATACGGATCTATGCCCATGAGCTCATACACGCTGCCGAGTAAGTCCGCGGGGTAGACTGGGCGTTCGATCACGGTTTCGCTTCTAGCGTCTGTTTTTCCGAGTACCTCACCGCCCTTGAATCCGCCGCCTGCGACTAGGAAGCTGAAGGCCGCGCCAAAGTGGTTTCTGCCGCCATTCCATGGTGGAGCCCAGAGTATCTCAGGGGTACGTCCGAACTCGCCTCCACAGAGCACGATGGTCTCATCGAGGAGTCCTCGCTCATCAAGGTCAGATATCAGGGTGGCTAAGCCCTGATCCAGCGTACCGAGACGCTGGTTCATGCGCTTGAAGTGCTCCTTATGCGTATCCCATCCATGATACGTGACACCGATGACTGGCACACCGTACTCGACGAGGCGACGCGCGGCGAGGCAGGACTGACCGAAGTCATTCATGCCGTACTTCTTGCGCAGTGCTTCGTCTTCTTTTGTGAGATCGAATACTTCGCGACTCTTACCGAGCAGCATCTCGAAGTTCTCATCCTGTAGCTTGCTGAGCTTCGCGACTTCTTCGTTCTCAGCCATTTCTTGGAACTCGCAGACAGTGGACAGAAGATCTTCCTTTTCATTCAGCTGTCTGTCATTCACCATGCGGTTGATAATGCCCTCGACCTCGAAGAAGGAGGACTCGGGCTTGCCCAATGTGTTGAGCGGCTTATACACAGAGCCGAGGAAGCCGCCCTCATTGAATCGCGCTGCGGGGCGAACGAAGTTGATGTAAGGGGGGAGCATGCCACTGTAGCCCGAGGGGTTCAGGTAGGAAATCATCGCCCCGAAGGAAGGGTAAACAATCTTTCCTCGCGTCATGTCACCCGTGTACATGAGGTACTGACCTATCTCATGTGCATTCGAGAAATGTGTCATGCTGCGGATGACTGAGTACTTGTCGGCGATGGTGGCAAGCTGCTTGAGGTTTTCGTTCAGCTCAAGGGCAGGGTTATTCGTCTTGATGGGCTGCTTGTAGATGCCTGCGATGTCGCGCCCAGCTGCGGGCTTCGGGTCGAAGGTGTCTGTGTGTGAGGGACCACCGGCGAGGAAGACGAGGATGACGCTCTTCGCTTTCTTGGTCTTCTGCTTTTTCTTATCAGGCGTCCGCTGAGCGAAGCTGAGGTGGGGAGCTAGTGCGCTGCCTGTAAATACGGTGGCAGCGAGTTTTAAAAAGCTTTTTCTGTTCATATTCAGGGTGTAGTTTAGTGGTTAAAGAGGAATTCGGGGCTATTGAGGAGAGCCCAGATCAGGAGTTGGGTGGCTTTCCGCTGATCGCTTTCAGTGGCGAGCTTCGCGACGACGGCACTGAGCTCGGCTTCTTTTGGCTCGCGGCTGAGCATCATGAGGTAGACGCGGCGCACGAGCTCTTCGCGCGTGCTGCACTCACGACTCATGGTGGCGAGTTTTTCGCTTTTGGCGAGTTTATCCAGCACGCCCGCGGAGTTCAGTAAGTAGAGCACCTGCTTCGTGTTGATATCGCTATTGCGATCGCTTTCTAGTGACACATCACGTGAAGGACGACCGAAAAGCTCTAGCTGCGGTGAGCCTACCGACCCATCAACGAGCTGTGCTGCGCGTATATCGTTAGGATAGTACGAGTAAGGCTCGGGCACTTTACTCGTGTAGGTATCGATGATTCCAGTGATGTCACCGAGCGCATCGACGAATTGCTCCGCTGTGAGTCGCTGCGTGGGGTAGTAGGCGAAGTTCGTCAAGGCGGTTTCCCTCTCTTCATCCTTGCAGCTATAGAGGGAGTGACGAGAAAAGGCTTCACTTAGGATAATATCCTTCATCAGTTTCTGAATATCATAGCCCGAGGCGACGAACTCTTTTTTCAAATGGTTTAGCAGATTCGGATTAACACACTTCTGCGTCATGTCGTCAACGGGGCTCACGATGCCCTGTCCCATAAGCCAGAACCAGACGCGATTTACCATCGCGTCCGCGAAGGCATCGTTCACTCGTTTTCCGCGAGTCCCGACGAGCCACCGCGCCATATTACGCCTATGATCCGTGCCATCCGCGAGGGCTAGTTCTTCACCATCAGGCATGGTCACTTTCTTCTTCTTTGCTGAGGTATCGAGGTCGATATAGACGATTTCCTCTTTCCACTCGCGCGTGCTCTTGTAGCGCAGCTGGGTGAAGAAGGCAGGAAGAGGTTCAGGCGCTTTTCTCAGTCCGAGGAAGAGTAGCGCGACGTTATCCGCGATGATCTGAGGCTCGCGCTTCTGAAAGGCGCGGTAGAAGTTCACCGCTGGCGTGCGGAAGTTACTTCCTGTGCTAGTGAGTAGCTCGTACACCATCTCATCATAGGGGCGATTCGTCTGCACCTGCTCACGTACCCAGCGGGCATAAGCCTGTACGCCATTGGGCCATATATTGCTGGGGAACTCGGCCTTGATGCGCAGCAGGTCACCCCACTTGAGTACCTGATAGTCGATGAAGGCATCGCTGCTCATGAGCTTATCGACCAGCTTCTCGCGTTTTTCCGCGGATGTATCCTTAATAAAACTCTCGGCCTCTTGCCAGGTCGGGAGCGTGCCCGTTAATATAAGCGACACGCGGCGTAAGAATGTTGCATCATCGCAGGGGGAGGCCTGCTCTAGTTTTAATGCGCCCAGCTGCCTATTGATACATTCATCAATAAGATGGCTACTAGCCCTGCTTTCCTTCTGCTCCACAGCTGCTCCCACATGGGGTACAAGTGGACATGCGGAGAAGGCACAAGTCAGGCTAATGAGAAAGAATGAGGAGAAGGTATTCATAATACAAATAGTAGGCCTATCTAATGATAACGGAATAAAACTCTAAAATCTACTACTATTTATAAAAAAACTATTTTTCTCGCTCTGCCTCCTCACGACGGCGGCGCAGGTACTCCATACGCTCGCGTATGCGTAGCTCTAAGCCATTGGAAGAGGGGGTATAATAGACACGCCCCTCAGGAAGATAAGCCTGCGGGACGAAATTATCCTCATAATTATGCGCATACTTGTACTCTGTTTTCTCTGCACTCACGCCACGCAGCCCTGCGAGTTTTTTGCGCGTAGGAGTCGAGAGGTGATCAGGCACGGCTAGAGTCTTGCCCTCCTTCACATCGCGCAGGGCGAGATCTATCCCTAGGTAAGCGGCATTACTCTTCGGAGCTGTCGCCACATACACCGCAGCGTGGGCTAGGGGGATACGAGCCTCAGGCATACCTATCATTTCAGCAGCGCGAGAGGCATCGATGGCGACGCGCAGGGCATTCGAATCAGCTAATCCCACATCCTCACTCGCGCAGATGATGATGCGTCTGGCGATGAAGCGTATATCTTCCCCCGCATGCAGCATCGTGGCAAGCCAGTAGAGCGCGGCATCAGGGTCACTCCCACGCATGGACTTGATGAAGGCGGATATGGTATCATAGTGCCCGTCACCAGCCCTGTCGTACTTCACGGCCTTTTGCTGGATGGACTCTTCTGCCTCAATGAGATTAATATGAATGAGTCCATCTTCACTAGCTCGGGTCGATAGTGCTGCGACCTCTAGAGCCGTGAGAGCCTTACGGACGTCGCCATCAGCTTTCAGCGCGAGATGCTGCATAGCCTCTTGAGTCACATGTAAGGGCATGCTGCCCAGACCGCGTGTTTTGTCATCTAGCGTACGCTGTAGCACCTGCATCACATCTTCATCAGAGACGGCCTCCAGCGGGAAAACCTGCGAGCGCGAGAGCATCGCGGAGTTAATCGCAAAGAAGGGATTCTCCGTCGTCGCACCTATAAAGCGCACTGTCCCCTTCTCGATATGAGGAAGCAGAGCGTCTTGCTGCGACTTATTAAAGCGGTGAATCTCATCGACGAAGAGCACCGTCTTCTGCCCATGCAGACTCATGCGAGAGCGAGCCTGTGATATCTGGTCGCGTATCTCTCCTACATTAGACTCCACGCCATTGAGCATGACGAAGTAAGAACTTGTCTGCTGAGCTATCACATAGGCGAGCGATGTCTTCCCCACCCCCGGTGGACCATAAAAGAGCAGCGAGGAGAAGCGATCCGTCTCGATGGCGCGACGTAGCAGTTTCCCCTCAGCTAAGAGATGCTGCTGCCCAGCTACCTCGTCTATGGTACGCGGGCGCATTCGGGCGGCTAGAGGCATGAAAGAGAGACTAGTATCGTCCTGCTTCATCGCGGTATTCGAACCATGTGGGGTAAAGAGATCCATCACGCGCTTATCATAGCATCATTGAGCCATTTGAGCAAGCCTACTGCATATCTGCCCTAGAGTTACATAGTGGACTCTAGGGCAATAATCAGAGTTCCCTGTTACACAGTTGTAACACTAGAAACACGAAATATGCTTTACTGTAATTCAGAAATTCTCTATTCTTTCTACAGAAAGGCATTTATTATGGCATTACACATTCAAATGAGCGAAGAAGCAGAGCTTACATTAAAACGTAGGCTCATGCGCAGTAAAATATCAGCAATAGCAGCCTGCCTAGGCTTTGTATCGATCGGTGGTGCAGCACTCTACTTTACCTATACCCTGATTAAAGGTAACGAAGAGCCTGCATTTAAAAGCTATGAGCCACCACCAAGCAATAAGCCCCCTACCAAAGAGCCTAAAGTCCAAGAACTCAGTTCGAAGTCTTCCCCTCCATCAGCAGCCTTAGCTCCTCCTGTCATCGTCTCTACAGCGAGCTCTTCCGTTGTGATGGCTGCTACAGATTTCCCATCGCCTGACTTCGGGTTTGGCAATGAGATGGGCATAGGCGATGGTCTTGGCGGTAATGGTATAGGCGACGGTCTCGGTGATAGCGGCGGTGGCATGGGCTCAGGTGATGCTGGTGGCTCCACTCTCGAAGGAACCCTCTATGATCTCAAGCTCACAAAGAGCGGAGCCTCTACAGGTATCAACCCCTCAGCTCAGCGTGCACAGGTGGCGAATATTTTCAAGGACTTCTTTGAAAACGGATGGAACGACAGAGAGCTCTCCAAGTACTACCGGTCTCCTACGAAGCTCTACGCGTCAAACTTTTTCGTACCTGTTTGTCATCCCAAGTACGCCCCTATTGCCTTCCAGTGCGCTGATAAGGTTCAGCCCTCGGGCTGGGCTGTCATCTACCGCGGACGCGTAAAAGCGCCTAAGTCTGGCTCATTCCGCTTCGTTGGTGCAGGTGATGATGTTATCGCAGTGCGTTTCAATCGCAAGATGGTGCTTGAAACAGGCTACAACGTCCCCACGGACGGCATAGGTCCAGGCGCCAGACCTCAGTATCGCAAAGATGTCCTCGCGGGTAAGTACCCTAAGAAGAAAGGCTATGAATTCATCAAAATACCAGGTGCAAACACATGGAATCAGGAAGGCGAATTAGGCGGTATGACAGCAGGACTCCCCTTTACCGTCAAGGAAGGACAGGTCTACGATATCGAGATATTCCTCTCTGAAATTCCAGGTGGTCTCTTTGGCTTCGCGCTTCTTATCGACGATATTGATGATGGACTGGTCGTTGATGGCAAGAAGGTCTTTGACATCTTCCGTACTAATTTCGGCGAGCCAAACAAAGAAGAACTCACCAGCGAGCTTCAGAAACACGGAGCACTCACAAAAGGCATGGAGTGGCCTCAGTTCAACGCTGATGCCCCTATCTGGACAAGTGTCCCTTAGCATTTCTGTTACACAATTTTTACATTCAAAATGCATTTCCTTCTTTAAGGAAGTGCATTTTTTTTGCTACGCCAGACATGGCGTAGTCGCTGGGGTGAAAATCCCCAATGAGCCGCGATGAAGCGGAATCAAAGAGCTGAAGGACAAATTGCATGCCAATTTGAGACCAGAGCCCCCCACGATACCTCGTGGGGGATAAGCGACGGGACTGCGTCACAGTAATGTGGGGTGGGAAAGGAAGCCCGAGGCGAAACTCCGAGCAGATGAACAAGAACCGCATATGAG
>CAYJNX010000085.1:0-4849 GCA_964371525.1 uncultured Akkermansia sp.
TGGTGATTGTTCATTGTAAGTCATGCGAAGAGAATGATGGTGATGTGTTTAAGTTAAATTCCGAGTACTTTTTTCTTAGCAGCGTCGAAGTCTTCCTGTGTGATGATACCCTGATCGAGCAGCCCCTTGAGGGAGGCTAGCTTCGCGTAGGGGTCTTCGGCAGGAGGTGCGGCTGGAGTTGGCTGTGCCTGCTGAGGCATTTGCTGCTGGGGAACTTGCTGTTGCAGTCCTCCCATAGCACCACCGACGGCACCCATACCCATCCCCATGAAGCCCATGCCGAGTGCGCCACCACCTGATGGATTCTCACCAGCGGCTTGGAAGCCACGTGCGACGGACTGCTGCATGAAGGAGTTTCCACGATTACCAGAAAGCGCGTCGGCCTTCTTGACATCGCTGAGAAGAGCGCGGGTGTCCGCATCGTATTCGATGGCGGCGAGCGCGACTTTCACAATCTCAAGACCGCGATCGGTACGCCAGCGGTAGCCCTCTTCGACGACGGCGGAGAGACTCTGAGCGAAGCCGATAGGGTCGCTCTGAATCCTGCTCATGCGGTTACCACGGCTTGGGTCATTACAGTAGACGGAGAAGGCTGCGGAGAGCGAGCCGACGACTTCTGTGAAGAGCTGGTCAGATGCCGGATTATCAATATCAGCGAAGTCGAAAATCCCATTTGTCATCAGCACATTGGCTGGTACAAACTGCTTAATGAAGAGCAGAGGATCTACGATTCTCATCGAGTAGACACCACGCGTGAGCGCACCTACCTGAGTACCGAGGAAGGCATCATCCCAGTAGATCTCGGACTGAGTACCGAAGCGATTCCCAGCGATTTCCTTCATATTCACGTAGAAAACCTGCTGCATAGAGCCGGGCTGACCGCCGAACTTGAAACGTTCCCACGTCTGCTTGATCAAGGGAGCGATGATACCGTCACCTGCAAAAATAGACTGGCTGTTCACATCATCACTCGCGTAGATGTAGCCACCGGGCTCATTGATAAGTGCTGTAATAGCACCGTCCTGCATCATGACAGCAGCGACGCCATCAGGGACGAGAATCTTACTACCATTGCTGATGATATGTGTCGAGCCTGACGTATTCGACCCACGCCCCGCATTCTGCCCTACGGCGACGGAGGGGAAGAGACCTGCTGTGGCAGGCATGCCAGGTTTTGGCTGGATAAAGTCCTTCCACTGGTCCGCAAAAGTACCCCCCAAAGAACCCATAAATGCTTTAAGTAATCCCATAATTGTATATATGTTGTTGTATTTCATTCATCACCTACCCAAAAATAGGGCTAAGCGATTATTGATTATAGAAAGTATAGCATAGAGAAATACTACGTCAATCATTATCTGCAATGAAGCAGCCAGAAGAGACGTAGTTTATGCTTCAATTTAAGACCTTTGTAGCCTAGAATTCCGCGCACGTGCATCTCTTTAAACAGTGCTGCCGCATGCGTCCAGAGAGCAGCGCGCTGCTTAGATGGGCACTTGCGAATGCGGTTAAAAATCATTTTCGACGTAGGCGCAATGAGCTTCACACGGGTTTCTTCTAAGAGATTCGGACGTTGCTCTTTCACCATGGTGTAGATGTGATCCAAGGTCTTTAAGAAGTCCTCCGTTTTTTTCTCAATCCATACTGTACTCATGATGGAGTCTGAGTTTTTAAAGTAATAATACAAAGGGACATCCACGGCGGCATAGCGTTTGCATCGAGCTAAAGCACGAGGAGTCCATGGGGTATCTTCAAAATAGGTTTTCTCTAAAAATAAAATATCTTTTATTAATTCACGCTTGTAGAGCCGAGCGCACACGCTCGTGGCTATACTCTTTGTGTTCACATAGGTGCGGAATGCGTCCTCGTAGATCTTCACCTTATAAGCAGGAAGAGTATGCGCTATAGGCTGGTAAGTCTGCGGTGTTCTCTGCAATAAAGATCCAGCTATATCCACATCGTACTCCTGCATCGTCTTGACCAAGATTTCAAGCATGCAGGGGTGTAAATAATCATCGGAGTCAAGGAACGAGATATAATCACCCTGCGCCGCAGCCATTCCTGTATTACGTGCCCCTCCGAGCATTTTATTCTCCTGACGGATGATACGAAAGCGCGTATCATCACCTATCGCCTCACGCGCCTTCTCTGCACTATCATCTGGTGAACCGTCATCGACGCAGATGCATTCAAAGTCAGTATAAGTCTGAGCCTTGATGCTGGATATACAGCCACAAATATAGGCTTCTACTTGATACATGGGTAGGATGAGAGAGACTGTAGGCATAAATTGATAAGGACACTATTTCAAGTGGTGTCCTATTGTATATGACGAGTCATACAAGTCAAGACATCAAAACTGCATGTTCTAAAAAACTTCTTAGAAAGCCCTTATTTTTAAAGCAGGCATGAAGGTATGTCCCCCAGAGCTTCCCATGCCCATAGCCTAGAGCTCCACCATCTTCATAACGGAATAAAACAGGCTCATCGCCGTGACTCATGCCCCGATGAGTTTCAAATCCACGCAGGCTATTCCCCCACGGATCGCTCGTCCGCGCGAGATGTCGCACTAGCATGTCCTGCTGAAAGACGGTCTCTATATCGAGGAGACCTAGCATGCATTTCTCATCGAAGTCGTACTTCACACGTAGAGGGTCGCGGAGTCGCTTCCCCATAAGCTGGAGTCCTCCGCATAGGCCAAAGACACATTTCCCCTCAGCTGCATGCTGCAAGATAAGCTCAGCAAGACCTGTAGCCACAAGTTCGTCGTAGTCGCTGGCTACATCCTGACTCCCAGGTAAGAGGACGACATCGACATCCTCCCATTCGTCACGCGCACGGACGGTCTTCATGCTCACGTTGACCTGAGACTTCAGGGGCGCGAAGTCTTCGAGCATGTAGGCATGCGTCATCGCGATGAGGGCGACTTTCATAGGAGCATTTTATTCTTCCTCTTCGCAAGGAGCATCTATGAGGATATCGCGCTCGCTCTTGCCACCACGTGGAGCGGAGACGACTCCGCGCTCTTCTAGTGTCTCCATGATAAGGGACGCGCGATTATAGCCTATTCTGAAGCGTCGCTGTATCATGGAGACGCTGGCCTTGCGCTCGCGTATGATCATCTCCACGCAGCGATTGTATAGCTCATCCATGACATCATCTTGAGAGACAGGAGAGCCACTACCTCCCTTGCCAGACTGAGCCGCGGCGGAGGCACTATTGTTCAGCTCGGCTGTCGCTGACTTAATGAATCGCTGCCTGACCTGTCTGGCACAATGCACGACAACGCTTTGAATTTCTCGGTCAGAGACGAAAGCACCTTGGGCACGCGTCAGACCTGCTATACCCGTAGGAGGCAGGAAAAGGCAGTCGCCCTTACCAAGTAGATTATCTGCACCATCCATATCAAGAATGATGCGACTATCCAGCGGGCTACTCACCTTAAACGCGATGCGACTAGGGATATTCGCCTTGATGATACCTGTCACGACATTAGAACGAGGGGTCTGGGTCGCGACGACGAGGTGTATGCCTGCGGCGCGTGCCTTCTGTGTGAGGCGTGCGATGTAGTTTTCCAGATCCTCTTTCACGACCATCATGAGGTCAGCCAGCTCGTCAATGATGATGACGATGTAGGGGAGCTTGTCAGGGATGTCATCTAGGTCATCAAGTGGGAGCTCGCCGTCGTCTTCGTCCGAGAGGTCTACTTCGTCTTCTGCCTGACGCTCGATCTCACTCGCCATCGCTTCGATGCGAGCATAGTCGACGACATCGTCCTCTTCCTCTTCGTCATCCCAGTAGTTTTCTTCTACGGGGAACTCGTCTTTCGAGCACGCGTTATAATCTTCGAAGTTTCGCACGCCGAAGCGGCTAAAGAGGCGGTAGCGATGCTCCATCTCATTCACCGCCCAGCGAAGAGCTCCTATCACGCGCGCAGGATCAGTGATGACAGGGATGGCGAGATGCGGCACTTTCAGATATGGCTGCATTTCAACCGTCTTCGGGTCGATAAGGATAAGCTTCAACTCATCGGGGGTAAACTTGTAGAGCATGGATATGATCATGCTATTAATACAGACAGATTTACCCGAACCTGTCGTACCAGCTACCAGCGTGTGAGGCATGCTGGCGAGGTCGGCAATCACGGTATCACCGTACACGTCCTTACCAAGGGCGACTGGGATGCGGAACTTCTTACTGAGGAAAATCTCATCCTGTAGCAGCTCGCGCAGGAAGACGGGGGACTTCTCCTCATTGGCGAGCTCTATACCTATAGAGTTCTTCCCTGGGATAGGAGCGATGATGTTAATAGACTCCGAGCTTGTAGCCAGCATGAGATCCTTTCGCAGGGCTGTGATGCGATTGATTCGCAGCCCTTTTGCGGGGTAGATTTCATAGCGAGTGATACTCGGTCCACGCGTGATGTCGCCCGGTTCTACGGCGTAGCCGAAGGCACTGAGGGTATCGAGCAGTATCTGCTGCATGTTTGCCATTTCGCGCTGTGCAGCCATATCCACCTCATCAGATACGGGCTCATAGTGGAGCAGATCATATGATGGGAATGTGTATTCTTTCTCCACACGCGCGGGGCTAGGCGTGCGGACAGGGGGTGGAACTGGACGCGGAGTGGCGATGCTGCTAGTAGTGGGTACTGGCTGTGGTTCGGGATGAGCTACAGGCTGTAGTTCCACTGGAGGGATGACACGTGGGGTGGGTGGCTCTACTCTACTGGGGATAGCAGGCTGAAGTTGGCGTTCTGGCTGGCGTTCTGGCTGACGTTCGGGTTGACGTTCGGGTTGACGTTCGGGTTGACGTTCGGGTTGACGTTCAGGTTGACGTTCGGAGGGGT
>CAYJNX010000085.1:4949-10082 GCA_964371525.1 uncultured Akkermansia sp.
GGTTGACGTTCGGGTTGACGTTCGGGTTGACGTTCAGGTTGACGTTCGGAGGGGTGCATGTAGCGCGTGTCGTCTTGATCAGATGGGGGACCATCGTACGCTCGCATGGGCATGGTTCTGAGCTGACCTCTTAATTCCTCGCTAGGGCTATTTGATTTATTAAAGTTCCTCGCCGTAGGTATGGCTTGCCTGACGCGTTCTTGCGCCTGCTGCTCTTCGAGCATGCGGAGTTTCTGGTCGACGACATGCGCGGCATTTCCCTGATTAGGCATGCGTCGCGACGTGGCGACAGGTGGCTCTTGCTGGGGATTGAGAGCTATACGAGTAGATGCTTTCTTTCGCTCGTCTTCGCGCAGTTCTTCTAGCTCGCGAGCAGCACGCTCCTTCCAGCTGGTCGAGACGCGCCCTGTCAAGGTCACGAAGAGATAGCGATAGAGAGCACGGCAATCAGTGGTAAAGTGATGCCACAGCTGCTTCATCGTGCTATCAAAATAATAAACCAAGCTCACCGCATGAAGCACTAGAAGTATGACGAGAGCTACGCCTAGGCTCATGAAGGATAACATAAGACGTGAGCCGAGTATATGCCCTACTTGCCCCCCCGCACTCACTATCTTATGGCTCTGTATCCACTCGGCAAGAAACCATGGCTGTATAGAGGCGATAGAGCAGGAGGTGAGGATGATGATGGTGAGGCAGATACTCTGCTTCCTTATTCCCTCTCGAGGGATGACCGCGAGACGGAGGGAGATGTAGAGCATGAGCAGAAGAATCCACCAAATAGTCGCGCCGAAAAAATAATAAAGCAGTCCCGCTATATAGAGCCCCACCACTCCGAGCATGTTGGAACAGCCGGGGATGACGGTATCGGGCGAGGCTTCTGGATGCAGCAGCGTCCAGCTAATCTCTTGTACTTGAAATTTCGCAAGACAGAGGAAAAGCGCAATGGTGACAATACAAATAATAAGAGCAATCAAGCGTGGTAGCATGGGTGCTCTTTCGGTACTTTTACCGTCATCATATACATCTTCTTCGTGGCTATACCTCATGTGTGAACTGCGTTATCATAGAATGACTAGACTTTTCTGGCAAGTTTAAAGTATATTTGCCCCGTCTTTTCCTTAAGGGGACCTTGAATTGTTACAAAGATTCATCCCCTGCTATGCGAGACACAGCAGGGGATGGAGATTCAAAAGTTGAATGCTGTATTATACTTGGTACATCTTCGTATAGTACTCGTCTGCCATGCGATCGGAGTTGAAGGCTGGGCTGACGTCATCCATACCTTGGAAGACGTGATCCATCCACTGCTCAGGCTGATCGTAGTAGAGAGGAAGAACCTTGTTTTCCATGATATTGTAGAAATTATCACGGTCAGAGCGGTCACGAACTTCTGCTGAGAGACCTTCCTTCGCTTCAGGGATGATGAAGCAGTTTTCACCGTCCTTAGCGAACTCACATACCCAACCATCGAAGGTGGAGATGGAGATAGAGCCATTCATGCAAGCGGACATACCAGATGTACCAGAAGCTTCACGAGTGACGACTGGGTTGTTCAGCCATAGGTCAGAGCCATTCTTCAGGAGGCGGGAAAGTGCCAGCTCGTAGCCTGTGAGGACAGCGCAACGTGGGAACTTAGAGCTGAGCTCATTAAGCTCATTGAAGATATCAACAGCCGCAAAGTCTGTAGGATAAGGCTTACCTGCCCATATCATCTGCACGGGGCGATTTGTACGCTGAAGCATACGTTCGAACATCACAGGATTCTGCGTGATGAGGGAAGGACGCTTGTAAGCGGCGAAGCGGCGTGCCCATACGATGGTCAGCACATTAGGATCAAAGAGCTGACCTGTCTGCTCACCGACGACGCGGAAGAGTTCCTTCTTCAAGGAGAGCTTACGACGGCGGAATGCATTCTTATCACGTGCGGCGTACGCTTCTGCGAGTTCTGGGTCTTGCCAGTATTCGAGATTCTGAGCATTCGTGACATGCGTGATGGGGCAGATGTTATCATAGCCCTGCCACATGGTACGTGCGACTTCACCATGGAGTGCGGACACACCATTAGACATATGGGAGAGGCGCAGTGCTGCGAGTGTGTAGTTGAAGGTGTTGTCATCTTGGGACAGACCTATCATTTCCTTCACTTGGCCTACGTCAAGACCATCGAAGAAGGAGAAGTTGTTCATGAGGTTGATATCCATCTTCTCGTTACCAGCTTCTTCTGGAGTGTGAGTTGTGAAGACGAAGCGCTTGCGCACTTCTTCGACATTACCACCGTTACGAGCGAGCATGTTGAAGGCTGCTCCGATAGCGTGTGCTTCGTTCATGTGGTAGATATCAGGCTCAACGCCGAGTTCTTCAAAGAGGCGTGCACCACCCTGACCAAGGACGACGTACTGGGAGATACGAGTCATGGGGTTCGCATCATAGAGACGACGTGTGATGGAACGGCTCATCTCGTCATTCTCAGGAAGGTCTGTCGTGAGGAAGAACATAGGAGCTGTGCCGAATGTATTAGGATTCAGGTAGAGAGCCTTTACCCAAACTGGAGCACCGCAGACGCGGATGAGGAACTTCAGGTTGTGATCTTCGAGGAAGGAATATTCCTTGCGAATGAACTGCACAGCCATGCTGCTGTCTTCTGCGCGGATCTGGTTATAATAACCATAGGACCAGAGAATACCCACGCCTACAAGATTCTGACGAAGAGAACCTGCGGAGCGCATGTGGGAACCTGCAAGATAGCCAAGACCACCAGAATAAATCTTAAAAACATTGTCAATCGCATACTCCATGCAGAAATAGGCTACTGACTTCCCGTACTTGGGATCGATTTCATAGGGATGCGCGTACTGCGCTGGTAAAAATGATGTACTCATATTTGTGTAACGTTCGTTGTGAAGTAGAGCGCGTGCTTGCGCGCTCTGCATTTATACACTGAAAGATTAACTAAGAAAAGAATATTATTCTTCAAACTTGTTTTTTCTGAAAATCTAACTAGCAAACCCTTAGATAGCATTTGCATCTATAACAATAATAGAGAATGGCTTCAGCTTAATCGTCTCTATGCGTCCAGCTTCGAGTGTATCAAAGGCTAATTCATCTCCCTTCGGTGAAGAGACGGCATACTTACAGGGAGCACCTAGGGGTAATTCAAACACCGCTGCGGGGTCGAAGGAGAAGCTCTGCTCTGTCGCCGATGGGTTACGAAGCACGATAAGCCCCGCCCCCTTCTGCCATGCAGCCCATCCATAGACATCCATATCGGCAGGATTACCACCGAGCCAATGCGAGTCCACCATGATGTTACCCTTCGCGCGTGCCCACTTAGCGGCCGTCGCGAGCTCATCCCAGTCCTTGTCTGAAAGCATGCTGGGCGTGATGTAGAGTTCCTGCATCTGAGTGCCGAGACCGAAGCCACTCCAGATCTCGCAAGCGAGGTCATCGCCCTCTGTCTCGATGAGACCGTGTGCGCCCTTATTATAGATAAGACCATGTGTCATGAGGGAGTTAATGGGGAAGAGCGGGGAAATCTCTGCATTGTTCTCATAGATCATCGCATCGCGGAAGGTAATCCACTGCTGACGCTTGCTACCTTCACCGCAGAAGTCGTGGTCCCAGTTACCGCGCCAGATGGAGTCAGCGACGTTAAACCAGAATGGGGAAGCCCATGTGCCTGTGCTTAGGTTAATGAAAACTTCTGGGCACTCGGTGCGCACTTCTTCGAGAAGGCTGCTGATTGCTTCGAGATCAGATCCGAAGGGGGAACCAGGTGCAGGCTCAGCCTCGCCAGACGTGCCGTCGAGCTTGAAGTGGGTAATCCCCTGCTCTCGTACCATCTTCAGGCAGATGTCGCGGAAGTGGTTGTAATAAGTCTCACCCGTGAGGGCGAATCCTCGCTCATTCGTTTCGAAACGACCTTCTGCAGCTTCGAGACGCTTGATCTTAGGCTCACCGTAGCCACCCCATGGGGACATCCAGACACCGGGGGCTGAATTGTAGTGGTGGGAAAGCTTCTTCACTTCGGCGAACTCATTTGGCATACCAGCGTGGAACTCCCAGAGTGTTTCAATGTCATCCCAGCCATCGTCCATGACGAAGTTATCGACGACGACACCACGCTTCACGACGAGTTCTTCGCCAATCGTACGGATCACATCCAGTGCGTCCTCTTCATTGAATCGAGTGAAGTACCCGATGTCGTACCATGAGTTGTAGTTCAGGCAGGTGGAATATGGGCGTGCTCGCTCGGCATTTAAGTAATCTATCTGGAAACGGCGGCGCAGCTGGCTCGGCTCGGAGAATCCGAGAACGGCAGAAATCGTCGAGTCAGCGCGACGTGGGAGGTCAGTCTTGCGCTTTAGCAAGCAGCGCAGCCCCTGTGGGCTGACTTCCACATGGCTATTCGGATTCTCTATACCAGCGAAGAGACGCTGCCCTGCCGCCACAGCAGGAGCACCCTTCACATTACCCTCGATGCGAGCTTCTGGTACTTGGATATCAAGAAGGCAGATCTCGCGCACAGGCATGGTGAACTGACCTGGGTAGATGTCAAGACCGATGCGCATGTAAGGACTATCATCACGGAGCTCAGCCCACCAGCAGATGACATTCCCATCCGTTGGGGTGGAGAACGTCACATTCACGCGCTGACCAGCCTTACGAGCAGCGAGGCGGCGAGCCTCTGGATCAGCAGCAATCGTATCCACACTCATCGTCGCGCCGAGAAGGTCGCGCGCCGTCAGAGAGTGGGTCGTATCCATGAACTCCTTCTTAGAGCAGGCTTCATCAGTCTTTTCGTCAAGGACTTCGAGCTTGAATATATCAGTGCCGAGGTCATAGCGACGGCCATTGATTTTATCATAAACTTGCACCGAGCATAAGCGACGAGCAGAGACGGTGACATCGAGTGATATATACTTATTTTCTATCATGGATGAATGGGATGAGTGTGAGCTATGAACTAACACAAATTTTCACGCTTAGCAAGAATAATAAAAGAAAAGCGTGGTGCTTCCTCAAAACGCCAATACGACGACGCAAATGACGGCGCAAAAAAATCCCCGAGCTCTTGTCTGGGGGATTTTGAATCTAAGTGTAAATATATTTAACTTCTCGAATTCTTATGCG
>CAYJNX010000086.1:0-10077 GCA_964371525.1 uncultured Akkermansia sp.
CCTGAGGGTCGTTGTATCTTTTCATATTTTTTTTCTTAAGCGGATTTATAATCCGTGGTCAAGAAAAGATAGCAAAAAATTAAAATAAGAGTTTTACTATCAGCGAATGAACAAAACCACCTTATAATGCGTCTAATCAATAACAGACATCTTTTAATGAAGAGAGAAACTCATCTCAAATAAGTAATATTAAGAAAGTTACACTATTTAGAAAATGTTCAGCGGATTATAAATCCGCTATGCTCATCGCAGGTAGCCTCACAATCATACAGCATGTGTTAGTAACGGCAAGATAATTGGAGGCAAAGCACAGTCGAAACCGCATGAACAAGAGACCAGCAGCCCCCATTTCCTTCAAGTGCCCGCACAAGATGCACCGCGCCGTAAAGAAGATCATGGACGAACATAGCATAGACCGCAGCTCCGTCATCAAGCTCGCTCTATACCACTTCATTAACCACACACAAAAAACAAAGCGTCAGAGGATGAATATATTCGAGCTCGTAGCAAGCCTAGAAAATGAAGACTCGAAGCATCCCTATGAGTATTACAACGGCTAGCCATTTCTGCCGCGCAAGAATAGACGTCGCATACGCAAGAAGGCCTCGTCAAAGAGCTCGCTACGCTCTTCGATTTCATCCCAGCTCATCCACGCGAGAGCTTCAGACTCATGAGAACACTCCATCTCCTCATGAGGTGCACGCAAGAGATAACGCACGTCATAGTGATAGTGCTCAGGCTCATCAAACTGTGGGCGCGCGGGAATGAGGTGAACGTCTACATCGAATATTTCACGATCAACTACCTCTACTCCCTGAATACCGCTTTCCTCCTCTGCTTCACGCATAGCGACGCGCAGCGCGCAGCTGTCCCCATCGGCATGACCGCCCGGCTGTAGCCATCGCTGTAACTTGCGGTGAAAGGTAAGTAGACAGGACTGATCTGTCGGGTGGAGAAGAAGTGCGGATGCGGTGATATGCCCCTTCTGCTGAGATCTCTCGAAGCAATCGGGATAATCTTCAACGAACTCTATCACCTTTTGCGCGGCTAAGAGATGGGCATGAGGCTTCTGGCAGTAGTCTTGTAATGCCTTCCATAAGTCATATCGCAAGTCGCAGCTATCCATAACGGAGACATTGTACAGAAAGTCTCGGAATATTCAAGAAATATCAACCCCTAATGTGTAATACATAATAACAATGTAAAACAACTGTTATCTAGCTGAATAAATCGAAGAAAGAAATTCACAAAACATCTTGGCAACACACTAAGTATCTGATATACTTCACTGCAGCATGAGAAGAAGAGGACAGAGGCTAAAGGCGGCAAAGAAAAAAACGTCATTTCGTCGATCACGATGGGTGAAAATCGCACTCATCAGCATAGGCAGTTTAGTCGGACTTGGCTTCATCGCCATGTATCTTGTTAATTCATATTTAGAGGGCGAAGACTTCCGCGCGAGCTCGGAGGAAAAGCTCAATGAGATCAGCCCGCATATAGGCGTTAGCATCAAGGATACGCTGCAAGTCAGCGGCTCGAATCTTGTCTTGCCCAAGTTCGAACTCCAATCAAAGGATAAGAGCCAGCTCATCTCCGTCGAGGACATTTCCGTCGATATCAATCGCTTCGCCCTCCTAGACAGACTGGCTCACATCGAGCAGTTAGAACTCAAGAAACTTAAGATCAATCTGGACACCAGCTCGCTCCCTCCTCTAGACCTAAGCAAAAAGGACTCTTCTGACCCATCGAGCTACGCGCCCAACAAATGGCAAGTCGATAAAGTGCTCAGCTTAGACACTAGCACCCAGCTCACGATAGGAGACAAGGTATATAACTATAACAACTACAAAGCTACAGCCACCCCACTCGCTCAGAATAACAAGAGCTGGCGCATTGACCTCACAGGTGGCGACATCTACACCCCACTCTTCCTTCTGGAAAAAGCCCGCGTCCGAGAGGCAAAGTTCATTATAAAACCAGAGAGCATTAGCTTAGAAAAAGCCACGTTATCACTCGCCCCTGGTGAGATGACGCTCAATGGTCTCTACAAGATGAAGAACAAGGATTGGCTTGTCCGCCTGCACGCGGAGGACGCGCCCATCGCTAAGCTGCTGGACAATAACTGGAAAAAGCGCATTACAGGCGAGCTCGACGCGAATCTCGTATTCCGCGGGAATGACTCGCGCCTGAATCTCCTCACCGGCAGGGTGGCTCTGCTGGATGCACACGCCGAGGCACTGCCCATCTTAGAGGAGTTCAAGATTGGCAACAGCTACCCCTACCGCAGCCTCGACTTCTCACGCGTGAGCGCAGAGGTACAGTACCCCTATCATTCAGATAATCAGAGCATCTCTAATGCTTGGCTCATCAAGGACATATTCATCCAAGCCGATAGAAAAATCACGGTAACAGGCTACCTCCTTATTAAGGAGAACCGCGGGCTGGGCGGTACACTCAGACTAGGTATACCTCGAGAGATTCATGAGCGTATCCCCTTCTTCAACCTTGTTATTAATGCGGATATCTTCAGCGAGCAAGATAGAGATGGCTTCTGCTGGGCTAAGGTAAATATGAGTGGGACGCTAGACTCACCTCGTGAAGATCTCAGTGCACGCCTGAAGTCTGTCCTTAGCGACCAGATCGCCCAGACAGGAAAGAATATCACCCAGATTTTTGGCACGGTCAAGGAAAGCGTACTCCCATCCACGGACTCTGAATCACACGACGATACAGCAAGCGACTCCCGCGACACGCGATCAGAAGAGAAAAACAAGCCAGAAAAACCTGGACTAATCGAGCAAGGGATAGAGACATCTCAAGACATCATTACAGAAGGTCTCAATACTATCTTTTAATCCGAACCACATGACCTATGAGTAAATATCCTTCACAATACATCATCACGACATGCAAAATTAAGGAACGCTTCGCGCCGACTGCCTTCCACGCGAGCCTGCCGAATGATAAGCAGACTGTGGCCTTCATCCAGAAAAGGGAAGAAAATCTCAAGGAGCTCATTCAGGCGGGAGACGTGGTAGAAGTTTCTATCTCACCAGCCGATTTCGACCGAGCGCGCATCCTACGTATTCTTTAAGCCCTCCAGTAAAAAACCTCTCTAACTCTACACATCATATGACAAATCAAATGAAGCCTCTAATCGCAAGGCTCAGCCCTTCGATAGACATTACTCTCATCGTCCTGTTTTCCTATTACTCCCCGTGTGTTGCGAATCTTATAGGTCCACTACTAGGCTGGCAAAAGGTGGTAGATTTTAATTTATTCACGGTTTTGCCTCTGATCGTAGGGATAGGGCTAGCTAGCTGCCCTATTATCCTTTCCTTAGTCGGATTCTATGGGAAGAATAATCTTCAGCGTCCCTCCCGCGCAGCGGGGCAGATCCTCTACTTTACTGTTATCTGCCTTTCCTTCATCGCCTTTTACCAGAGCAGACAGCCACGCCCATCCATCATGAATCATACACTTATGGTGAATATGGTAGGTGTCCCGATCCTTTTATTCGTTCGCTTTTATATCTTCCGACTGCTTCAGCTTAAAACCTCACTGGGACAGGGCTTTAAGAACCGCGTACTTCTCATCTCTGCAGAAGGCACGCAGAATAAAAACTGGCTTGACCTTCCAGCCCAGTGGCGCAGCGGCTACCAGCTAGTAGGCTCGACGAGCATTCAGAATAAAAGCAGTGACGAACTACAGGCACTCATCGAAGAAACGCATCCTCACCTTGTTCTCATCTTCGGTGACAGACGCACCTATGTCGAAGAGAGCGAAATCATCACCCTCTGCGAGCTTCAGGGCATAGACATCTACATCCCCGACAAGAGCCACGCCACGCCATTCACCCGTAGCAGCATCATGATGATAGACCATCATCGCATGCTCGTGGTGAGCTCCACGCCAGAGCATAGCTGGAAGTACCTCTTGAAGCATCTTCTTGACAAGATACTTGCAAGCGTAGCACTCATCTGTTCGCTGCCCATATGGATAGTCGCCGCTATTATCATCAAGATCAGCGACCCAAAAGGACCTATCTTCTACTTCCAAGAACGCTCAGGCCGCTATGGAAAACCATTTAAGATGTGGAAGTTTCGATCAATGTACAGCGATGCTGAGCAGAGACTCGAAGAGGTCAAGAAAAAATACGGCAACGAAATGGAAGGACCTATCTTCAAGCTGACGAATGACCCTCGCATCATTCCCATCGGGCACTTCCTCCGCAAGACCTCCATCGACGAACTCCCTCAACTGATCAATGTGCTAATGGGTGACATGAGCATCGTAGGGCCTCGCCCTCTTCCCCTCTATGAGACGAAGGAATTCCCGAATATTTCTGACCGACGCCGTCTCTGTGTGAAGCCAGGTATCACCTGCTACTGGCAAGTGGAAGATAGAAGTAGTAACCCAGACTTCGATCAGATGATACGTCAGGATTTACGCTACATCGATAACTGGTCACTGTGGCTGGATGTCTGCCTTTTCTTCCGCACGATACCTTCTGTACTCTTACGCCGAGGCGCGAAGTAAAAGTAAGTGATAAGATTCCCTATGTTCAACATCGTTCTCCATCACCCAGAGATCCCTCATAACACAGGAGCAGCAGGTCGCCTCGCTGTCTCAGCTGGAGCGAAGCTACACCTCATCCGCCCTCTGGGTTTTAGCCTCGATGAAAAGCATATACGCCGCACAGGGCTAGACTACTGGCAGTACGTGGATCTCGAACTCTGGGACTCACTCACAGAACTCACCAACGCAGCTCCCAAGGGCACACGCTTTTGGTATCTCTCGACAAAATCCGAGAAATGCATCTGGGATGACGACCTCGACATCAGAGAGGGCGATTACTTCATCTTCGGTGCAGAGTCACGCGGGCTACCACAGAGCTGGATAGCAGATCATCCCGAGACCGCCTTACGCATCCCCATGCCTGGCGATCAATCACGCAGCCTTAACTTATCAACCGCCGTAGCCATCATGCTCTATGAAGGGCTGCGTCGTCATCATCTAACTACTTAATATTATGAAAAACATCGTTTTCTTCGACCTTGAAACACGTCGCTCCGCCACACAGGTAGGAGGCTGGCATAATGCTGGACTCATGGGCATGTCCGTGGGGGTTACCTACTCGACGCGCGACAATGTATACCGCATCTTTACCGAAGATCAGCTACACGACCTATTCAAGGAACTACGTGCAGCGGATCTCGTCGTGGGCTATAATCACATAGGCTTCGACTACGAGGTTATCCAGCCATTTAGCTTCTGGAACATCGCTGAAATGACATCTAACCTCGACATGTGCATGTACCTCAGCGCGAAGCTGGGACATCGACTCGCCCTCGACTCCATCGCGAAGCCCACACTCGGTGGGCTCAGCAAAACAGCGAAGGGCACAGACGCACTGAAATGGTGGGCAGAGTATGAAAAGACAAACGACTCCCAGATGCTCATGAACATCGCCACCTACTGCTGCTACGACGTGAAGGTGACCATGGAGGTCTTCATGTTTGGCGTTAATAACGGTTTGGTACGCTACGAGAACAAAAGCGGAGAAGTCGTCAATGTCGCCGTGGACTGGAAAAGCATGTGCGAGTAAGGTGACAATCTAAACATTATAAAGAACCCCGCTTCTGACGATACACAGAAGCGGGGTTTCTGTTTTTTCAGGATACGGATACCATGCTGGTGCCCTAAAGGGAACCTTGCGAAATTAGTCCGAGCAGAAAGCTAGTCTCTAAAATGAGCGAAACAGCACGCCTTTTGCCGCATTTTGGCGAGAATTTACAGCTTTTTGGGCTTACATAGCTCGCTATGCGCGCCCAAACGCCGCAAATTATCATCCAAACTGCAAGCAAAATCCGAAGCTGCTAATTTCGCAAGGTCCCCTTAAGAACTTTTAGAAGAAGAATCTCAGAGCCGCGCTGTAAGTCCAGCCAGAGTACGCGCCTGCGCCATCCTTGCGTGTGTACAGATACTCTGCCCCCATCATGAGCTTCACCGCATGTGGATCTTCAGGCACGAAGAAGTAATTCGCCCCCACATAAAAACTATTCGCACTATCCACCATCGTATCAGCCGTCGTCTGCTTCACCAGATAACGCTCACCAGCGAGTGACACAGCACCCTTCCCCGAGAGTACAGCATAACGCGCGACTAACTCGACGGATGGGCTCACTCGGTAGCGAGGCATGATGCTTAGCCCCACACTCTTCCCAGAGCCACGCGTATAGTCTGCCTTCTGAAGCTCCAGATTCACCAGCAGAGCAGTGTCGAGATAGAAGTCATGCTGCCTCATCTGGTGGCCGAACGTGATGGCGTCTTTCACCTTCGCTCCATAGTTATTCGCACCCGCCTGACGGTCTCCGTCATAGACATTATTAAAGTCATGCGTGTACTGGAAGCTGATATCATGGAAGCTCCCCTCACCTCCCTGAAGGCGGTGCTTCGCCCCCGCAGTGATGAAAGCCTTATCCTCCCAGCCGAACTCGCCCTCCAGTCCATCACCGATGAAGTAGCCATCAGAATGCGTCGGGGCATAAGAACCACAGGCGCGGTCATTAGCCATGAACTGGAAATACACATAGTCATCCTCCGTCGGCGCGTAATGAAGCTCGATGCCCCAGTTCGACTCGATGAGGTACTGATGGTAGAGCAGCGAGCGTTCCACGGTGGGTATGTACATATTCGAGCGCAGGTACTCGTCGAGGAAAAGCGTCTTGATCTTACCCAGCTTCACCGAGAGACCATCGAGAGCCCTCACCTTCTGATCTAGGTACAGAGTGAAGAGCCCCGCATAGCTGTAGTTACCAACACCCTGACCATTTGAGTAACTCTCCATGCTAGGAATACCGCCGAACTTCCAGATGGCATTCAGGCTCGTGTCGCTAGCGAAGTCTGCCTTCATCGTCGCCCAGACGCGGCGGAACTCATCATTGTACGGGCTAGCCCCGACGCGCAGATGTGCGCCATTGCTTCCATTTGGCTGCGTCACAGCCATTTGATACTGGGCGATGATACCGAGCTTCACCTTGCGGACGAAGCTCTCGTCATCTTGGTACAGCACAAGAGCCTCCTTAAGCTCCTCCACGGCATCAGCCAGACTGATAGAATGAGCCTCAGCCGCTGTAAAACTAGTCAACGCAACAATTGTAGGAAACAGAGTTTTCATAAAATAACAATAAGGCAGGCAGTGTACGCCATCTCACGCACTTAGGCAAGCATTATGTCTCGCGCTCTCACCTGTGTCATACGGAAAAATGGCTTGCACCCAGAGTTACAACTTGCTAATATATCACCCATGAAAGCATGGTCCATCCCTTTAGCTTGCGCCCTGATCCTACCATCCTGCCAGACATACGACACAGGATACATCTACCCACCCCCGCATCAGGGTAACCACATCACCCTACCAGGTCAAGCCCCCATCCGCGTCGGCACAAACCAGAATGAACAAGCGTTCAATCAGGCCACAGGCGGACAAGGTCAATATGGGCAGCAGCAGTATGGTCAGCAATACACGCAGCAGCAGCGATACCCAGATCCCTCAGATCCTAACTACCCATGGCTGCCGGGTGACCAAGTAAGCTCGCAGCCTATTGCACAGCCTGTTGCGCAGCCCCAACCCGCAGCTGAACCAAAGCAGCAGTTCATGGCGCAGCCCAGCTACGACCAGAACGAAGGTCCCATGGACTACACGGTGAAGATCACGAACACGACGGGCTCACGCCTCTTCATCGAAGCGCAGGATGCCGACGGCACGATCTACCCCTGTGGATTCACACAACCACGACAGGCCTTCACCATCCGACAGAGTCAGGCAGCACCCATCGCCTCGCCTATACTCGTCGTACTCCGCGACCCCGATCAGAACAACGCACCTGAGCTACGCCGCTACCGCATCAAGACGCCGAACGCCTCCTATGCTGGGAAAACACTTCAGATTTCCATCCTCTCAGGAGGACGCTACACCGCGGACATAGACGGCGAAGTCTACTATGCGAACGATCCTTCGGATTAATTCTGAGAGATCAATTAATTCATATCCTCGCAATTCGCGAGCCCCTCCTATAACGCGAAGGTCTTAGACACTGACCATCGCGTTAATATCATGTTTTCTATAGACATCATTACATGATACATGCATACTGTCACACGCTGCGCCTCCTCTGGCTCAGAACCTCTTTACTGGGTCCTCAAGGGGACCTTGCAAAATTGGTCCGAGCAGAAAGCTAGTCTCTAAAATGAGCGAACTTTGCTCTATAAAGCACTTATTCTCAAAACCACGATAGAAAATATGCCCTGTACTCACGCGGCGATTCTGTTGCCATGCCTTTTTATTGACATGTAATACTCAAAATGCTATCTTTTCATCAGTATATATGAAGTCACTCCCACTTTTATCACTAGTAGTACCTTGCTATAATGAAGAACCCACTGTTCCTTATTTCTATGAAGCATTTACGAAATTCGCTACTACTATGATGGAGCGGACAAGGTTTGAAGTGGTTTTTGTTGATGATGGATCGAGAGACAAGACAATAGATATTATCCGTTCACTAAGCGAAAAGGATGACCGTATTAAATATATCACATTTTCAAGAAATTTCGGTAAAGAGCCTGCAATGTTGGCTGGTTTTAAGAAATGCACAGGCGACTACATTGCGATCATGGATGTGGATCTGCAAGATCCTTTGGAGATGCTCTCTGATATGCTCACAGGTATTCAAGACGAGGGCTACGACTGCGTAGCAGCACGGCGCACGACACGCGATGGCGAGCCATTTTTCCGCTCTCTTTTTGCTCGAACATTTTATTATGTGATCAATAAAATATCCAGCATTCCTATCGTCGATGGTGCGCGTGACTTCCGACTCATGACTCGGCAAATGCTGGAGTCCATTATCGCAATGCCTGAGTACAATCGCTTTTCTAAGGGCATCTTCAGCTTTGTAGGCTTTAAGACAAAGTGGCTTCCTTATCATAATATTAAGCGTGTAGCTGGCGACACTTCTTGGTCATTTTGGGGATTGTTCAAGTACTCGGTAGAGGGGATATTATCCTTTTCTACCGCACCATTGCAGCTGGCATCCATGCTGGGGATCTTTGTCTGCGTCATCAGTTTTATCTATATTTGCGCCATGGTTACGAATACACTGATATGGGATAACCCCGTTAGTGGTTATCCTTCGCTCGTCTGTATTATCGGTTTCCTTGGCGGGTGCCAATTGCTCACTGTAGGCATACTGGGGCAGTATATGGCTAAGCTGTATCTTGAGGCTAAGGCCCGCCCTATCTATATCATCAAGGACGAGAGCTGATTTAAGCTTTGCTAAGATAATACCAGCACGAGGAATTAGGGGAACCTTACGAAATGAGCAGCTTTGCAAGATTTTTTCCCTCAAGGCAGCTCATCAAGAAATCTATCCCTATCGACGTGCGTGCCTGAGTAACCGTGGGCACGTTCGATAGCGCGCTGCTTCCAGCGGGGAAGAGCCCTGTGTTGCGCCTTGCGCGATAGGGGCTTTTTCTTTGATTTCATGTCGTCCTTGTCAGCGTGATGCTGCTGCGTGTGGTGCTTCTGATGCGCCTTTTCCGACATGAGCTTGCGGCGCATGGCTTTTGCACTGAGTTCCCCCTTCGCGGCACTGACACGCCAAGGGCCTAAGCCCGATGAGCGAGAAATAGGCAGGCAGAGAAGATCGGGGTCGATGAAGTGAAGCTGACGCTTCAGCACATCATGAATATTCATTAAGATATTCCCCACGATGGCAGGGTCGCCCATGAGCTCGATACCAAAGGCGAGGCGTATGCGTAGAGCCTGTCCTGCGAGTCGTCCCATCTCGCGCAGGGATATGCCCTCATCGGGATGCTCATCGGGGGCGCAGGTCGCAGCTATTTGCAGCACGAAGAGGCTGTCGCGCACCTTGCGGCAGAGTTTATCAGCGAGATCATCGACACGGGGGCGAGCGTTGAAGCGGAAGTCCTTCAGCTCGATGAGCCAGAGCTCTCGCGTCTTCGGCAGGTAGAGCACGTAGTCCATCTCCTTGCAGCTCGTGCAGAAGTTCT
>CAYJNX010000087.1:0-9974 GCA_964371525.1 uncultured Akkermansia sp.
CCTGAATGGATGTCAATCAAGTTAACGTATATGGGACGCCGTCCTTGCATCCTGCTTAAGGGCATCTTGCAAAATTAGCGGCTTCGGATTTTGCATGCAGTTTGGATGATAATTTACGGCGTTTGGGCGCGCATAGCGAGCTATGTAAGCCCAAAAAGCTGTAAATTCTCGCCAAAATGCAGCAAAAGGCGTGTTGTTCCGCTCATTTTCGTGATCACCATTCTGCTCAGACTAATTTTGCAAGATGCCCTTAAGGGCGCGCCCTTAAGAATCCATTTAGGTGTCGCTCTTGGGTCGTTCAGCAGCTTAGTAGTTGCCGCATTTCTCCTAGGCTTGTGCATCGGCGTAGCTGGTGTTCTAGCTCAGGTGAGTCGAGGTTCGGGTAGATGTAGTTTAGGTATTTTTTCATGCGGTTGCAGTGTCCGCGTTCGTTGTAGTTGTTCAGGATGCGTCCCGTTTCTTCGATGAGCTGTCCATAGTATTCGCGCATCTCGCTTTCCGTGGCTTTCGCTTCTCCACGTAGTTCGCGGAAGATATACGGGTTTCTCACCGCTCCGCGTCCTATCATGAGTCCTGCGATTCCTGTTTCTTCTTGCCACGCCCGCGCGTCTTCTAGGCTGTGTATGTCGCCATTCCCGATGACCGGGCAGGGGGTCTCCCAGTGTGAGACGGCTTCGACGGCTCGAGCGACGTAGTGTCGCTGTGCTTCTCCTCGGTAGAGCTGCTGGCGTGTGCGCGCATGGATGAGTATTTCGTCTGGTTGCGCGAGTCGCAGTTCTTCGAGTATGGCTGGGAATTCTGCTTCGGCATCGCTCCAGCCGAGGCGGCACTTGATGCTGAATTGTCCTGCTGGTGCTGCCTCTCGCATGGCGCGTCCGATGCGGCGCAAGAGGTCTAGTTCGCGCAGGAGTCCTGCTCCCGCGTGGTTGCGGTTCACGAGGGCTGAGGGGCAGCCGGCGTTCAGGTTAATGCCCGCGATGGGGTATTGCTGTAGCATTTTCATGTCGCGCACGATGGCGGCTGGGTCGTTCCCTGCGATCTGTGCCCAGATGGGGATGCCTGTTTCGTTTTCCGTGAGGCAGCGTAGGTTCTGCTCGACGAAGGCGCATGTCGTGGGCGTGCTGCGGAAGTAGGCGGTGATGAAGTAGTCTGGCAGTGAGCCGAGATGGGAGAGCACGCGCATGAAGGCGAGGTCGGTCACGTCTTGCATGGGGGCAAGTGAGAGTTTTTTAAACGGGGTCATCATGATGCTAAATTGTGTTTCACGTGGAACACTTGTGTTTTATAACCTTGCGCTTAGTGCCAGAAAAAAAGCCCGCACTTGCGCACGGGCTTTTTGAACTGTGTGTTGTAGCGGGTTCTTAGGCTCCGAGTTGGAAGCGGAAGAAGCCTTCTACCTTGATGTCGCCACCGATTTGCTTGCTGATTGCTGCAACGAGCTTTTCAACAGAGGTGCTTGGGTCCTTGACGAAGTCCTGATTGAGCAGGCAGCTCTGCTTGTAGAGTGCGTTGAGCTTGCCAGGGAGGATCTTGTCGAGGAGGGCTTCAGGCTTGCCTTCAGCGATGAGCTGTGCCTTAGCGATTTCCTGCTCTTCTGCAACGAATGCTGCGTCGAGGGAGGAGGAGTCGACGCTCTTAGGAGCGCAGGCGGCGATGTGAAGGGTGAGGTCCTTGCTGAGGGTCTGGAATGCGTCTGCGGAGACGGTTTCTGCCTTGTCAGCTCCGAGGAGGAGGAGGACACCTACCTTACCACCCATGTGGATGTAGGAAGCGATGGAGCCAGCACCTGCGAGCGTGTAACGTCCGTACTTGCTGAGCTTCATGTTTTCACCGATGACAGCGCACTGTTCAGCGATGTAGGATTCGACCGTTGTGCCGTTGATGGCAGCGGACTGTGCTTCTTCGAGTGTAGCAGCGGAGGAGGCCTTGAGGGCTTCTCCTACTTCTGCGACGAGTGTGCGGAACTTGTCGCCCTTTGAGCAGAAGTCTGTTTCGCAGTTGATTTCGAAGATGAGGCCGTCTGTGTCGTCGACGAGTGTGGAGATGATACCTTCCTTAGCTTCGCGGCCAGACTTGGCTGCTGCCTTAGCGATACCCTTCTCGCGGAGGAACTTAACTGCTTCTTCCATGCTTCCGTCGCATTCGATGAGTGCTTTCTTGCAGTCCATCATGCCAGCGTCGGTCTTCATGCGAAGCTCCTTGACCATTTGTGCCGTAATTTCAGCCATGGTATTATTCTCTATATTAAAAGTGTGGGTTGATGCGAATTATGGCTTTGCCTTGTTGATGGCGTCGACCATTTCGGAGAGGATGAGGCGGATGGAACGCACAGCGTCGTCATTGCCTGGGATGGGGAACTCTACGGAGTCTGGGTTTGCAGTCGTGTCGGTGAGGACGATGACTGGTACGCCGAGGATGTGAGCTTCGCGGATGGCGATGTCTTCGTGGTCAGCACCGATGGCGACCATGACGTCTGGTGTGCCACCCATGTTGCGGATACCCTGAAGGTTGCGCTTGAGTTTGTCACACTCACGTGCGAGGGCTGCGAGTTCCTTCTTGGACATGGACTTGAACTCAGGCTGCTTTTCGATGTTTTCGAGCCAGTCGAGGCGAGCGATGCTCTTCTTGATGGTGCTCATGTTTGTGAGCATACCACCGAGCCAGCGGTGGTTCACGTAGAACTGTCCTGTAGCTTCTGCTGCGTCCTTGACAGCTTCTTGAGCCTGACGCTTGCAGCCGACGAAGAGGATCTTCTTGTTCTTTGCAGCGAGATCGGAAAGGAATGCTGTGGCCTTGTTCAGGCACTTTTCAGTTTCCTCGAGGTTGATGATGTGGATGCCATTCTTCTGTGTGAGAATGTACTTCTTCATGTTTGGGTGCCACTTGCGGGTCTGGTGACCGAAGTGTACGCCTGCTTCCACCATCTTAGTAATGAGTTCGTTGATCATTGTATTTTATATGTTTATCCTCCTTGTGTCAGGTAGGATGGTTCTGTGAAAGGAGCTGCCTTTTAGCCCGCAGCCCTTCCTTGTTGATGAAAGGCAGCTTTAGCGGGTGCGAGATTCTAGTGAATTCTGCGTTACTTGTCAATGCAAATTTATTCACAGTCACGAGTTTTAAACTCATTCTTCGTCCTCGTGCTCGATTTCATCGATGATGACTTTTTGCGTCTTGAAGTACTTCGTCGCCCTCACGAGCGAGGCGTATAGTGCCATCAGTGTGTCTTGGTCATCCACGTAGTATTCGATGCTGTGGCTGAGTGTTTCCTGTGGGAACTGCTTGCCGACAGGAGGGAGTTTATCATTGATTTTGATATTTTTCTGGTTAGGCATCTTAATGAGCGGGCAGTAGATTCTGATGCTGTGATTCCCCGTCGTGTCGATGGTGAGTTCGCTGATGGGGATTTTCCCATCGAGCATGTAGTTGTGCAGGCTCACCGAGACGATCTTATCAATGCGTAGGTAGATCATGCCTTTCTCAGGATCAGAGTAGCTAGCCTCCCAGTAGGGAGGAGCTGCCATGGAGTTCCCCGCGGGCTGAGCGTAGGCACTGGACGTGAGGAAGGAGAAGGCGGCAAGCGGGAGAAGTATAGAAGTGTTCATGTTGAGGTATTAGAGGTCTGTGATGAGGTTTTTCTTCTCTATCATGGCTTCATTTAGTAAGTCATGTATCTCCCAGAGTTTGGATTTGCTCTCGATGTAGATTTCGACGACCCCGCGCGTGGATTCACCGGGGTAGTGCTTGGAGATGTAGATGCCGTCGCACTGCGTCTTGGCATTCTTGATGAACTCTTTGATGTAGTCGCGCGTGCTTTCGTCGCTGGCTTTCACCTTGTCATCACGTATGGTGTACAGGCTGACGATGTGTCCGTCGGTCGTACGCACGAGCATTTCTGTGATGGGGATTCTGCCATTGAGCAGGTAGGTGTGTAGACTGATGGAGCTGATGAGATCGAGGCGTAGATTCAGCGCGATCGTGCGATCTAGCGTGGACGGAATCGTCCAGTAGAGGCGAGGGGGCTCTTCTGTCGTCGCTGTTTGTGCGTGCGAAGAGAGGCTGCTTAGAAGGAAAGCCCAGCTGATGAGTCGTGTTTTCATAAGAAAAGATAAACAGGTTGATGATCCCCGTAAGCATAGCAAAAGATAACTATATTGTCAAAAATTTACTGCGTTCGTTTATATATCCCTCATGTATGTGCGGTGGTTTTCAGAATAAACATGAGGTGCTAACTAAGTATTTTAGAATCATTATACAAAAAGAATGAAAAATTAGACTTGACTAATTTCTGTGTCATGCTAGTCTCTGCTTACAGATTTAGTTCAGGCTAACTAACTTTAGAATATCGTATTCTCTTCACTTTTTATGAAACCACATACATTAGCAATAACAGGCTTACTCGCACTCGCAGGTGTAAGCGTCGCTGCTGACACGTCAGCACCAGTAACGAAGGCTCTCACCGCCTACACCGACACATTTGTCGTGCCTACTTACAAGGCGATGGCAGCAGGTGGCGTGGAGCTCATCGCAGCTACAGAAGCTCTTCAGGCTTCTCCTACAGACGCGAATGTCGCTAAGGCAATCGCTGCTTACACGAAGGCACGTACACCATGGGAACAGAGCGAATCCTTCCTCTTCGGTCCTGCTGAGTACGCAAACCTCGACCCTTCACTCGACTCTTGGCCGCTCGATCAGGTGCAGCTTGACGCCATTCTCGCTGTCATCGCGGAAGGTAAGATCGAAGTAGACGCTGGTTACGTGCGTGACTACCTCGGTGCAGCTCTCCGTGGCTACCACGCAGCAGAATACCTCCTATTCCGCGACGGCAAGGCTCGCAGTGCTAAGGACATGACAAAGGCTGAGCTCATCTACCTCACAGCTGTCTCTCGTGTGATCGCAGAAGACGCTATCCAGCTCGAAGCTCTCTGGGCAGGCGCAGAAAGCCTCTCCGCTGACAAGGCTGCTGTACTCGCCGCTGCTGAAATCGAAAAGGACGGCGCATACGCAGCTGAGCTCAAGGGCGCAGGCACACAGGGTAGCCGCTACGACTCCCAAGCAGATGCTATCGAAGAGATCTTCACAGGCTGCTCAGACATCGTGACCGAACTCGCAGGACCTAAGTTCGGCGAACCATTCGAAGCACAGGACGCAAAACTGTTCGAATCCTGGTACAGCCACACCTCCCTCATTGATACACGTGACAACGTGATCAGCGTGGAGAAGGCTTACACCTGCCTCAGCCCACTCGTCGCTGCTAAAGATCCAGCAGTAGACAAGGCCATCAAGGCTTCCTTCAAGAAGGTGTACGCCTGCATGGATGCCTTCAAGGCACCTCTTGCCAAGAGCCTTGGTGAGAAGAAGCTCTTCGCCGACGTAATCGCGGCTTGCGAAGAACTCAACACAAACATGGGCAAGGCTCAAGGCATCCTGGTAACTAAGTAAACCTTAGCCTACTCATTATAAATAATTGAGTTATAAGCACCGCTGTGAGGCCTCGATGAACTCACAGCGGTGTAAGGGCTTAAGCCCACCCAAAATATCATCGTACCTCTATCATAACTATGAGCTTAGCTCCGAAAGTCGCCCTCAGTACAGTCAGTATTCTAGCCATTACTGGCTTGTTTTCGTATTATTATCTTGAGCACGATGCACTCGTTGCTGCGACTCCTGAGCAGGGGAAAAGCGCAGGGGTAGCACAGGCATTCTTCACTCCCGCCTCCGCTTCGGGAGAGCAGAATGAAGCTCATCCCCTCATCCCTACGGCCGCGCTGAAAGAGGGCGCGACAGCCGAGAATGTCACTTTTGATCAGATTAAGCCCGAGTTCATCACGGAGAGCTGCATCGTCTGCCACGTGAACAATGACATCGACCTCACGCCTCCTGCGCTGAAGACGGAAGACGGAAAACCAGGCCCCGCCTACTACCTCGGAGGTGAGACGGGCACGGTATTCATCCGCACGACAAAGGCCTTTGAGCAGCCTACACCCGCCATCGTTGACGCGGATCTGGAAGATGAGTTCCTGCTCGGAGAAGCCATCTTTGAAGGCATCTACGTCACCGACCCCGATGTGCCCTTTGGCGGTCTCGGTCCTGCCTATATCAAGAGCTCCTGTGTCGCCTGTCACCCTGGCTACGGCCGCGGTCGCCGCACCGATAATTTTAATGAAGAATATGGCAATGGCTACATCGCCTTCATTCACAATCCCGACGGCACACCCGTGAAGGGCTACACCGCCATGCTCCAGACGAAGGCCATCCCTCCGTTCAAGCCCTACGTCGAAGGCATCGACATCACATGGCATGAGTACAAGGACAAGTACGGTAACAAGTACCCCGACGGCACACCCTACAACCAGGGGAAGAAGACCGAAGGCAGCCTCATCTACCCGACCGCCGATGTCATTAATCCCCTCCTCCCTCTCCCTGATGACTATCGCGTCTCCATCGAGTCCACCATAGGCATCTACGGCACAGGTCTCCTCGACGCCATCCCTGACTCAGCCATCCTTGCGGAGTACGAGAGACAGCAGTCCACCTCGGGACCTGTGAAGGGCATCCATGGCCCATGGATCAAGGAAGCCCACCTCGGAGGTCAGGAACGCCTCGGACGCTTCACGTGGCACTGCACCCGCGCGACGCTCCAGAATGGACCAGGGTCGAACGGACTGTGGAACACCCAAGGCATCAACCGCGAAGGCCACCGCCAGCTCTATGTGACCAAGGAATGGATAGACAAGCAGCGCGAACTCGGCTTCGATGTGAGCCAGCTCGAAGCGGAGCAGCAGCCTGTTGAAATGACGAAGTCCGACTTCGACAACTTCATGATATGGCACCGAGGCTTGGCCGTGCCCGCCGCTCGTAATCTCGACAAACCCGAGGTGCAGAATGGTCAGCGTATTTTCAATGACATAGGCTGCGCCAGCTGCCACAAGCCCGAGTGGAAGACAGGCGAGTACCCAGAGATGCCCGCCTACGCGAATCAGATCATCCGCCCCTACACCGATCTACTCATGCACGACATGGGCGAAGAGAACCGTGGCATGGTGCGTACGTACAGAACCCCACCACTCTGGGGACGCGGACTCATGAAGAAGGCAGCAGACCACACGGACATGTTCCACGACCTGCGCGCCCGCGACTTCGAAGAAGCCATCCTGTGGCACTTCGGTGAGTCTGAGTTCGCCCGCGAGTGCTTCCGTAATCTTTCCGCCGAAGACAGAGCCGACCTCATCGAGTTCTTGAAATCGCTTTAATTTCTATCAACCATCGCCCCTCACCCCTCCTATGCCTTTAACACAATCCATCATCACAGGCTCGCCCGCCTACGACGCTTGCCGAGTAGAATGCTCCGAGTTCTCCACCGAGAGCTCCAGCCTCCGCGACTGGATGATACAGCTCCATGTCACCGACACGCGCGTGAAGTTCGAGCAGCAGCTCAGCACGCTGGCTGCCGCCTTCGAAGAGTTCAAAGCCGACCACCCCGAGGCAGCCGTCGTCTTCACACGCGTCTTCATGAGCGATGCCGCGAACCAAGAAGCACAGGTACGCGCCGCCATGGGCGAGCAGGCAGGCGCGCTCTCCCTCATCGAGCAGCCCCCACTCGACGGCAGTAAGCTCTCGATCTGGTGCTACCTCCAGAGCGGTGCCGAGAAGGGCTGGCACTACGATGCCGAGAGCAACACATGCAGCAGCCAGCAGGACGATCTGCGCCACATCTGGACAGGCTCAGCACGTAAGCAGGAGGGGAACTCGCGCGAGCAGTGCCTCGCACTTTTTGAAGACTACAGCGCCATGCTCGAAGCACAGGGCGCGAGCCTGTACGCCCATGCCGTGCGCACATGGATCTTCGTCCAGAACGTTGATGTGAACTACGCAGGAGTCGTCACAGGGCGTAATGAGCACTTCGATGAGAAGGGACTCATCCCTGGGGATCACTTCATCAGCAGCACAGGAATACAGGGCAGGAGCAGCGATCACCGCGAACTCGTCCACCTCGACACCTACTCCATCGCAGCAATCCCCACTGAGAACGTGCAATTCCTCTACGCGCCCGACTACCTCGACCCCACGCATGACTACGGCGTGCGCTTCGAGCGCGGGACAGCCATACACTACAGCGATCGCATCGTCAGCTTTATCTCGGGCACAGCCAGCATCGACAACAAGGGCGCAGTCGTCCACGTCGGCGACATACAGGCGCAGTGCCAGCGCATGTGGCAGAACGTCGAAGCCCTGCTCGCCGAAGCAGGAGCGACGATGGACGACAGCATGCAGATGATCATCTACCTGCGCGACATAGGCGACTATGAACTCATCGAGGAGCTCTTCGAAGCGCGCTTCCCCCATGTGCCGAAGGTCATCGTACATGCGCCAGTGTGCCGCCCTACATGGCTCATTGAGATGGAGTGCATCACCATGCACGCGGTTAAATAAGCTCCTCCCCCTCTTAAGATGAATCTCCTCATACTACGTATCGTCCAGTGGCTCTTACTGCTCGGGATAGGTACCTACTCGCTCTTTGTCGGGGTCTTTGACATCCCGCTGGAAGAAGCCCTCGACACGGAATCCATGTACCATGAGATCCTCATGGTGAGCCGTGTGCCACGCCTCCTGAGCATCCTCATCGCGGGTAGCAGCCTCGCCATCGCAGGCCTCATCATGCAGTGCATCACGTGTAATCGCTTCGTCTCCCCGACGACGGCAGGCACGATGGAATGGAGCAAGCTAGGCATCATGATCGCCATCCTATTCCTGCCCGACGCGAGCCCCTTAGTTCGCATCAGTGCTGCATTCATCGTGTCGCTGCTCGGCACAGGTCTTTTCCTGTATATCATTAACAAGGTCTCGACGAAGAGCATCATCATCATCCCCCTCGTCGGCATCATGCTCGGCGCGCTCGTGAGCTCCATCGCCTCCTACCTCGCCTATGACTACGATGTCGTGCAGAACGTCTCCTCATGGCTGCAAGGCAGCTTCGCGCTCGTCATCGAGGGGAACTATGAGCTGCTCTACAACAGCGTGCCCTTCATGATACTCGCGTACTTCTATGCCGACCGCTTCACCATCGCGGGCATGGGCAGAGGCATCACCGTCACGCTCGGGCTGAACCACGCGAACATCGTGCGCATCGGACTCGTCATCGTCGCCATCATCTCCGCCACCAGCATCGTCGCCGTCGGTCACATCCCCTTCATCGGACTCATCGTGCCGAACCTCGTGAGCATGCTGCGCGGCGACTCCGTGAAGAACACCCTCTTCGACACCGCGTGGCTCGGTGCGATGCTCGTACTCGTCTGCGACCTCGCAGGCCGCCTCCTCATCCTGCCCTATGAAATCCCAGTCGGCGTGATACTCAGCGTCGTGGGCAGCGTTATCTTCCTCCTCATGCTATTCAACAAACGAAGCTATGCTTGAAGCCATACAAAACAACGCGGTTAAGAAAAAAGCCTTCAGCGCCACCACCGCACTCTTCGCCCTCCTAGGAGTCGTCGGTCTCGCCCTGCTGCTCTTCTACCTCTTCCACGGTGTCACTGACGAGACATGGGACTACAACATCCCACGCCGCCTGAAGATCATCGCCGCCATCGCCCTCGTGAGCGTTGCCGTCGGACTCTCCTCCGCCATCTTCCAGACCGTGACGACGAATCACATCCTCACCCCCAGCATTATGGGACTGGATCACCTTTATATCTTCCTCCAGACCCTCGTCATCTACTTCTGGGGAGCTGCCGAGCTCGTCCTCATGGACAGCACGACACAGTTCCTCGCGACGCTCGTGCTGATGATCATCGCGTCGGGGGGGATCTTTGTGCTCATGTTCCGAGGCATCAAGCATAGTATCTACTACATCGTGCTCATCGGCATCGTGTTCGGCATCGCCTTCGATGGCTTAGCAAGCTTCATGCAGGTGCTCATCGACCCAAATGAGTTTGCCATGCTGGAAGGGCGCATGTTCGCCAGCTTCAACCGCGTGAACG
>CAYJNX010000088.1:0-9852 GCA_964371525.1 uncultured Akkermansia sp.
CGTGCTGTTTCGCTCATTTTCGAGATTCCCATTCTGCCCAGACTAATTTTGCAAGTTCCCTAAACCTCGCGGAATACCTCATCACATTCACGAAGCCCAGTGGTACATGACCGCTGGGCTTCGTCTTTGTTACTTACTCATGTGCTTATAGTTCACTTATGTGTGCGAAAAGCTTGCACTTTCTTCCTCACTATTCCTTGATGGGCTCGGATGCTTGCGGAGGAAGTTTAGCGCATTCTCAAAGTCGCGCAAGAAGAGGCGTGCCATATCCATAGAGAATCCCTGACGGATCACGAGGCGCATCACGACTAGTGAGGTGACATGCTCGGGCATGCTGTAGGCTGGTACCTGCCAGCCACGCATGCGGAGGCGATCAGAAAGTTCATAGAGTGAGAATCCCGCTTGTTTCTCCACCCCTTCTTCCTGTATGCTAAAGCAGAGGGCAGGAATACCACGCAGCGGGTCACCCGTGGTGATGAAGTTAAACTGACCCAGCTTCGCGATCTCGGATGACAGCCACGCCGCGACATGATAGCAGGCTTCATGGATCTGCTTATAGCCTACCTTCCCCAAGCGGACGAAGTTATAATACTGCGCGACGACCTGCCCTGCTGGACGTGAGAAGTTGATCGCGATGGTGGGGATGCTACCTCCTAGGTAGTTCACATTGAAGATCAGATCCTCTGGCAGATCTTGCTTGCTGCGCCACAGCACCCAGCCGCAGCCGAGAGGTGCGAGCCCGAACTTGTGCCCACTCGCGCTGATGGACTTCACACGGGCTAGTCGGAAGTCCACGAGAAGCTCTGGTGCGAGGAAGGGAGTGAGGAATCCCCCGCTCGCGGCATCTATATGCAGGTCGACATCGGGACCTCCTGCGGCGGCGATATCATCGAGAGCCTTGGATATCGCTTCCACATCTTCGTATTCTCCCGTGTAGGTGACTCCCAGCGTGCTCATGACGAGGATGGTATTCTCATCCACATGGTCAGCGAGCACCTCAGGGGTGAGCGAGTAAACGCCCTTCTCCATAGGGACTTCTCGCATCTCGACATCCCAGTAGCGGCAGAACTTGTGCCAGCAGATCTGGACAGGTCCGCAGACGAAGTTCGGCGTGTCATGTGGCTTACCCTCCGCCTTGCGGCGTGCTCGCCAGCGACGCAGTGCCGCCATCCCCGCGAGCATGCAGGCCTCACTAGAACCTATGGTCGCACAGCCTAGGGATTGTGCCGCATCGGGGGCATTCCAGAGGGAGGCGAGTATGCGCACGCAGCGCATCTCTAGCTCGGCTGTCTGGGGGTACTCGTCCTTGTCGATGAGGTTTTTATTAATACTCAGATCCATGAGGCGATGAACCTGCGCTTCATCCCATGTCTGGCAGAAGGTGGCGAGGTTCTGACGCGCATTGCCATCGAGGAGTAGCTCCTCTTCGATGAGCTGGCAGGCATCTTCGGCGCGTAGCGAATGCTCCGACATGCTATGGGTGGGTAGATAGTGGGATGTCGAAGTGCTGCCAAAGATACTGCTATTGGCTTCGTCATCTATGCGGAGATTCTGAGGGGTGGGATTATTCATCGGCATGTCTTTTAGATGCACGCAAAGGGCGATGTGTTTCATATATGTTATAAATTATTTCTATATGATATTAAACATATTTCTCTACCAAGGAGTCATAATTTCGTATGAACACACTGATTCGCTCCCTATCTGTCCTGAGCTGTGCTAGCGCACTAGCCTCCTCTCCTGCCACGAACTACATCGATGCCTCCGAAGACATGCGCGTCTTTATACTAGAGCGTGAGAATATATCACCACGTACTCTTGAAGTCTGGCCAGGCTGGATGCAGAGCCCCTCGCGTAAGGCAGGTGTCGCCACTCATCCTGAGATCTTAAAACTGACGCAGATGTACCATGAGGCAGAGCAGTCCATGGCATGGGGTAACTGGGAGTTCCTCCCCTCCAAGCCGCAGAAGTTCGCCCCTTACCTCGACAGCCTTTTTGTGATAGGTAACAGTTGCATCGAGCCTTCAGAGATCGTCAAGACCGATCCTCTATCCTCAGCAGCTCAGCATGTGAAAAGCCGACTGTCGAGCGTCGGCATAGCATATGACCTCACACTCGCTGTTAATTACACAGGCATTAGTTCTTCCACAGATGGGCAGAAGCGCAGCTTCACCTCATTCACAGGGAATCTATGGGCGGCGTGGTACCTCGCGAAGACGCGCGACGATTCCTTCGGAGTCTTCATGATGATGGAGGCGAACTGGGGGCGCGGCATGAGCTTCAGCCAGCGCGACTACAATGCGCAAGACAGCACTGGGGCTCTGATCAATCCGCAGAGTAGTTACGTCGGAGGTAATGGTCCCTTCATCTCGAATCTCTCGCTAGGGCTAAGCGCCTTTGATGGGGAGTTCGTCGCGATGGTGGGAACGATGGATCCGACTAACTTCCTCGACCAGAATGCCTACGCCGCGTCTTGGAATGGCAATCTGATGAACTCAGCCTTCGGCTACAGCTCCACTCTTCCTCTCCTCTGGGGGAACTGGGCTTACATGACAGCTTGGCAGCCCCACCCGAACTTCTACGCGCTCTACTACACATCGGGTACTCAGACTCCTCTTAATCATAATCCCTTCCACTATATTAGCAGCAACTACTGGGCGCATATCGTAGAACTTGGCTATATCCTTGATGAAGATGCGGCATGCGGCGCAGGTACTTATCGCTTCCAATACACCATCACCGAGCACGATGGAGAGACAGGAACTGGTGCTGCTATCAATATACAGCAGCAGCTAGGTCGATACAGCCCACTAGGCTTCTTCTCACGCGCAGGCTACAATGACCCTGATGCCGCACGCATCACGGGGGTGAAGGCTGCGGCCTCCGCTGGCTTCGTGCTGCAAGCTCCTTTTTCTAGTGAGGGCTGGGGGAGTAAGTCTAACAAGGAGCAAGTCGCACTCGGCTTCTACTGGGCGCGCGCCGATGAGAGCCAAAAACCCTACAAACACAAAGACGAATATGGGCTAGAGTTCACGACGGTTTTCCAGATCACCCCCACATTCTTCATCCAGCCCGATATCCAATATATCTTTAACCCCGTCCACAGCCCATCAGGCGATGATGGAGCCTGCGTACTGCAAATCCAAAGCGTCTGGCATTTCTAAGCCACACTTAATCATAACGACTAAACACGAATAATCCATGTCTGAACAAGCCCCTTCTAAGAAACGCATAGGCGTCTTCGCCCTCGCGATGATGAACGTCGCTGCCATCGTCAGCCTCCGCGGTCTAGCTGCGGAGAGCACCTACGGTCTAAGCTCCGCCTTCTACTACCTCTTCGCTGCTGTATTTTTCCTCATCCCTGTCTCGCTCATTGCAGCAGAACTCACCACGGCATGGCCTCAGAAAGGTGGTGTCTTCCGCTGGGTCGGTGAGGCCTTCGGCGCGAGAGCTGGTTTCGTCGCCATCTGGCTGCTCTGGATACAGAGCACCATCTGGTTTCCTACGGTACTGACCTTTGCGGCGGTGGCTCTTGCCTTCATGGGGCCAGATCAGAGCTGGGATAGTGCTCTCTCATCCAATAGCAGCTATGTGCTAGCCATCGTGCTACTCGTTTACTGGGCTGCCACTCTGCTTAACTTCCGAGGACTCAGCATGAGTGTAGCCATCATGAAATGGGGCTCTATATTAGGCACGATACTCCCCGCTGCGCTCTTAATCATCATGGGCATGCTCTACTGGGGCATGGGGAATCCTATCCATATACAGATGGATGCGGGGAAGTTCTTCCCCGACTTGAGCAATTTTAATACCATTGTGCTTGCAGCCAGCATCTTCCTCTTCTATGCGGGCATGGAAATGAGTGCAGTGCATGTCAAGGACACGCAGAACCCCAAGCGCGATTACCCACTCGCCATAGGCATCGCCTCGCTCATCACCGTGTGTATCTTCGTCTTTGGCACACTCGCCATAGGCTTCATCATTCCGAATAGCGAGATTAATCTCGTGCAGAGTCTCCTCGTCGCTTATGACAAGCTCTTCGCCTACTTCGGGCTGTCGTGGATGGGCAGCATCGTCGCCGCCTTCCTCGCCTTTGGTGTACTCGCTCAGGTCATCACTTGGGTCGCAGGCCCCTCGAAGGGCTTACTGGAAGTCGGGCGTGCGGGCTATCTGCCACGCTTCATGCAGCGTACGAATAAGAATGGTGTGCAGACGCATATCCTGCTCATTCAGGGAAGCATCGTCACCCTGCTCTCTATCTTCTTCGTCATCATGCCCAGCGTGCAAGCAGCGTACCAAATCATCGCTCAGCTCACCATCCTGCTCTACCTCATCATGTACATGCTCATGTTTGCGGCAGCCATTTACCTACGTCACAAGTCTCCTGACACGCCACGCGGTTTCCGCGTCCCTGGGGGGAAATACGTCGGCATGTGGGTCTTCGCAGGCATAGGTTTATCGGGTAGCATGCTCGTCTTCGTCCTCAGTCTCATACCGCCTAGCCAGATCCCCGTAGGCAGCCCATGGCTCTACGTTTCACTGCTCATTGCTGGTGTGATCATCTTCACTGGACTCCCCCTGCTCATCTATGCACGCCGCCGCCCTGAGTGGGTAGACAGTGAGTCAGACTTCGAGCCCTTCAGCTGGGAGAAGAAGGACTCGTAAGATAGTAGAATACAAAGAGCTAAGATCCACTCTTCGAGACATCACGCACGAGACGCACATAGTTATCTATGCGGATAGCGTCACCTTGTGGTCCTCGTCCTTGGGGGAAGCGTGACGCATTCCCCTGCTTAGGATCACTGCGCTGAGAGCCTGCACCATGGACATCCATCCACGTCCCGCGCATGCAGCCCATGGCTCGCCCGAAGCAGATGTAGCAAGCGGACTTATCGCGACCCTGTGGACGCTGGGAAAGGTGAGTCGTGCTCGTCCAAAAAGAGGGATAATCTTTCTGATCCGCCTCATTCGTGATGCTTGTGCTGCTGAATATGGGATCTATAGCCGCGGACTGGGTCGCATCGGGGCTGCGTGAATAATCTACGATATACTGAAGCTCCTGAGCTGTAGGGAGTCTCCAGTCAGAGTAGCCCGCCACACGTGCTTTTTTAGCATAGTCAAGAGCCTCATTCCAATCCATGCCCTTTCCGCTGTCCGCCTTACTCCACATCAGGCCGCTGCTCTTATCGGTAATAGTACCGTTCTTGTTATCTATAAACTTATTCTCTCCATAGCCTTGCTTCCCGCGGACGAGGTAGACATAAAAGGTCTTTGCCTTGCCTCTACGGTTATTAGCCCCTATGCCATAGCCTTTGATGCGACCATCTGCGAAGTTCACACCAAACACCGTTTTATTCCCCCTCATGGTTGTCGAGGTGTAAAGGGTGCTCGTCACCATCTGCGCATCAATGAGGCGCTCGTCTTCCGATACATCTCCATAGCCGAATGCGAAATACTTCGTGTCGATAAAGGGGCGCAGCCCCTTGGTGTCATTACCGCTGTAGGAGCTGATATCCTCCCCTCGGAAGTCGATGAGCGAGTATAGCTCCTTAACAGTCGGCACACGCCAGTCACTCTTTCCACCGACTCGACACTTCTTCGCATAAGCGAGCGCATCGCTGTAGCTGAGCTTGTCTGCGGCATTGATCTTGCCATCTTTATTAATATCTAGTGACTGCGTCCATATGAGCCCTGTGTCGTTATCACGCACCATGCCATTCTTTTTTTGAAAATCCTTTTCCTGAGCAAGAAGTGCGCTAGAAAGGAGAACCGGTATTAATAAGCCTTTAGTCATACATGGTAGAACGCCATTTTACAAATAAATCTACATGTATAACTGTAGATCTATTCACTAGGGATGCGTTCATCATTAATAGATGAAAACGCTTGTATCTCTCCTTGCGCTTAGCGCACTAGCACATGCCGACACTACTCCTAATATTCTCTTTATCTTAGCGGATGATATAGGAGCAGATTATCTTAAGTTCTCCCAGCACCCAAGCTCTAAAATAGACACCCCGAATACACCTACACTAGATGCTCTTGCTAAGCGTGGAGTCGTGTACACGAATGCATGGGCTTCACCTCTAAGCTCGCCTACTCGCGCGAATCTTCTGACTGGACAATATGGATCAAGAACTGGGGTCACACAGGTGGGAGCACCACTTGATGCGGATACCCCCACAGTCGCCGATTATTTAAAAGCGAAACGATCTTATAGCACAGCCATTATTGGGAAATGGCATCTCTCGAAGGCACCTATCTACCCGAAGGATTATGGCTTCGATCACTTTCTAGGAACGATGGGAGGAGGAGTGCGTAACTTTTTCCGTGGACCTGTCATTCGCGGTACAGAGAGTGAGAGATGCCGCGTGTATAATACTACGAATTTAACGAATGAAACCCTCAAGTGGATTAATGAGCAAGACTCACCCTGGTTCTGCTGGCTTAACTACAATGCTCCTCACACCCCCTTTCATCTACCTCCCACTGAACTGCATAACAGAAAAGATCTCAGTGAGGCACAAGAGGACATAGATGAAAATGCTTTACCCTATTACTACGCAATGATCGAAGCCATGGACACGGAAATCGGTCGATTACTGCGAAGCATGCCTAAAGAAACGCGCGAGCGTACCATTATTATCTTCATGGGGGATAACGGGACAGAGCGCCAGATAACAGGTACATCACAAGCGAAGGGATCAGTATACCAAGGCGGTATCCACGTTCCACTCTTTATTGTAGGTGCTGGAATCTCTCGCAAGGGAGAGCGGGATGCACGTCCTATCTGTGCGACAGATATGTACAGCACGATTATCGAGCTTTCAGGCGGGAAACTTCCTCGGTATAAGGATAGCTATAGCTTCGCAAGCAGTACCAGAACGAAGAGCGAAGCAAAGCGTCTCATCTCCTATGCTGAGTCTAATAATAGACGCAGAGGGGTATCAGATGCCTTATCTGACGGTAAGTTCAAGCTCATCACCAGCGAATCGCAAGAGGAGCTCTACGATCTAACACGTGATCACACGGAGAAGAAGAATCTCCTAAGCAAAACAGGTCAGGCACTACCCGAGAATGCACGAAAAGCTTACCAACGACTTCTTGCGGAGCGCAAGAGGCTAGAGAATAGTTTTACTGCAAAACCTTAAAACCCCAGACGAGGTTGAAAGACTTGTAGAATCCATCAGCATCTGTTAAAATCGACTACGATGACGCAGGGATACGATAAAGAGCAGGTGCTAGCGATACTCAAGGAAAACTTCGGCTTCGACCAGCTACGCTCGGGGCAGGACGAAGTCGTCCATGCCGTCATGGAAGGACGCGACACACTCGCCATCATGCCCACTGGCGGTGGTAAGTCCCTATGCTACCAGCTCCCAGCCCTCTGCCGCGACGGCATCGTCATCGTCGTGAGCCCCCTCATCGCCCTGATGAAAGATCAGGTCGATGCCCTGCAAGCGAGGCAGATCCCCGCTGCGGCTATCCACTCGGGACTCTCCAGCGATGAATACAGACAGGTCACGCAGAGTTTCTACAGACAAGAGCTAAAAATTCTCTACGTCGCCCCCGAACGCTTCGGACAGGAGCACTTCATGCACACACTACGCGAGCAGAACATATCCTTGCTCGCCATCGACGAAGCCCACTGTCTCAGCCAGTGGGGGCATGACTTCCGCCCCGACTACCTGCGTCTCGGGCGCGTGAGAGAACAGCTCGGCTACCCCCAGACCATCGCACTCACCGCCACCGCGACCGAGCAAGTGAGGCAGGACGTGCTCAGCACCCTCCAGCTCGCTGACCCCGCAGTCGTCATCAGCGGATTCGGACGAGATAACCTCGACTTCGCCATCCGCCACTGCGACAAGCGACAGGCAAAGTTCGACCGCCTGCAAGAACTCGCGAAACAATGGCGCACTGGCATCATCTACTGCTCCACACGCAAGAACGTCATGCTCGTCTTCGAGCAGCTGCGCAAGGAAGTCCCGAACATCGTCGCCTACCATGCTGGCATGACAGACGACGAGCGCGAATACTCCCAAGAAGCCTTCATCTCGGGACGCGCCGACATCGTCGTCGCGACAAATGCCTTTGGCATGGGCATCGACCGCGCGGACGTGCGCTTCGTCGCCCACTTTGAAATCCCTGGTAGCGTCGAAGCCTACTACCAAGAAGCAGGGCGCGCAGGGCGCGACGGAAAACAATCCGCCTGCGAACTCCTCTTTAACCACGCCGACCTACGCACGCAGGAATTCTTCTTTGAAGGAAGTAACCCCTCACCACAGCTCATACGCTCGCTCTACAACTTTATCTGTAGCCAAGCCGACCCTGAGACCCACCAGCTGGAAATGACCGTCGATGAAATGAGCAACCAGATGGGCTCAGATGCGAACCCCATGGCCGTCGGCTCAGCCCTCTCCATCCTGAACCACTGCGACGCCATCGCGCGCTATGACATCCCTGGCAGACTCCTGCGCGGCACGCGCGTCGTGAACCCGAATCTCGGAGCAGCCATGCTCCCCATAGACGAAGAACGCCTCACGGAGAAATCGCGCCGCGACCACCTGAAGATAGAAACCATCACGCGCTTCGCCTACTCACAAGAATGCCGTCACAAGTGGATACTCGACTACTTCGGCGAAGCAAACAGCAGCAGCTGTGGGCACTGCGATCGCTGTAGCGGCACATCAGGAGGAAAACGCGAAGAAGTCACAGGCGAGCACATCGACACCATACGCAAGGCACTCGCGGGAGTCGCGCGCGCGTCACGCCGCGATGCTGAGGGGAACTGGCAAGCCATCTATGGACGCAGCAAAATCATGGACATGCTACGCGGCTCGAAAAAAGCGAACATGCACGCGGGACTCACAGGACTCAGCACCTATGGCATCCTAGAATACCTCACTGACCCGCAGATTAAGGCGCTCTTCCGCGCCATGATGGACGCGGGCTACATCATCAGCACGGGAGGCGACATGCCACTCGTCACCCTCAGTGCGAGTGGGCAAGCCGTCATGCTGGGGAACACAGCGGCGAAACTTGACATGAACTGGCTGAAAGGCGAGCGACCACCGCGCATTAAAACAGGGAAAGCCCTGCGAGCGCAAGAAATCTTTGACAAAGCCATGGCGATGCGCATGGACAAGGAGCTCTACGCACACCTGACAGAACTACGCCAGAACATCGCGGACGAGTACAACCTGCCTGTATACCGCGTGATGAACACGAAAACCCTGCAAGCACTTGCGCGGCTAAAACCAGTCACCGTAGAAGGCGCGGCGGAGCTGAAAGGCATAGGCCCGTGGATCAGGGAAAACCACCTTGCAGCCTTCATTGAACTCATCGCCGACTACGAAGGCGTATAAGAAGCCGTGAACCTGCGCGTGAGCGTTAAAAGGATTTTTAAGGACCACTGACCTTAAACAGGATGCAAGGACGGCGTCCTTGCTGGGGGCGTGGGGGCAAAGCCACCACACAGAAAAGCCGTGGCAAACGCGCTAGCGTGAAAGCGTCGCTACAAGAACGCTTCGCGCCTTCCACGGTAGAGAAGAGCGAGGCTTCGCCTCGGGGAATAGGGATGTCAGTGAGGGTGCTGATACGATGCTGTGACTTCAGCGCGGGCGTTCTTTAAAATTTGTATGCTCACTGACATCTCCCTGCTCTTCGAGCACGGTCTGCCATGGGCTCTGCCCAAACCCGCCAAGGGCGTCGCCTTTGTATCCCACCAGAGGAGCGCGCCCCTCTGGACTCCCATCTAGGGCTAAGCAGAAAACCCCTCATCTGGTAAGATGAGGGGTTTTGGTTGATGTTCGTTGCTTTCCGCTTTTGGGGATCTTGCAAAATTAGCAGCTT
>CAYJNX010000089.1:0-9572 GCA_964371525.1 uncultured Akkermansia sp.
TTTCGCTCATTTTAGAGACTAGCTTTCTGCTCGGACTAATTTTGCAAGGTCCCCTGTAGGTGACCTCATATATTATAATTTACAACTTAAACGTATTCATAATACTCTACGATGTGTCTTAAGATTCTCAAGTCTATCTGCACGCTCCTGCTGCTTGCCTTTGCTGTCTTCGCCATAGGCTTGACTGTGCATCAGTGTCGTGAATGGCAAAAGCCCAGTGAGAATGTGCAGGGCTGGCACTATGCCGACTGGATGGGTTTTGTCGCGAGTCCTGCGCCATCTACGGAATGCTACTCAGCGGAGCAAGAAATCATCGCCTACTCTCTCCTGCCCTCAAAGCTCTGGCTGGAGTTTAATAGCGACGCTTTCGGCCTCCAGTCCATTGAGCCCGATTCTCAGGATAAGGCTATTTTGCGGGCTGCTATCGCAGCTGCTCCTGATACGGGGAGTGTCGCACGTCAGGCGGATTCATATTCTTTCGCTCGTAGTCACGCGGCTTGGGATTTCTCCCGACGGCGTGGGGATGCTCCTCGTGTGCCTACATTTGCGTATAATCGCGAGACGAATCATCTCTTCGTCTACTTCCGCCCGAATGAGTGGGATCTCTCCTGCTTGAAGCCCGTAGTCGTGCCCGCGCTCCTGCGTACGGAGTTAGCGCATGAGGCTTTTGAATACAAGCTCATGGCTGCTGCGGAAACCGCGGTTGTCCCCCTCCTTCCCTCTATCCTTGCCGCTGTAGCGATGGCTGTCATGCTCATGTGGGGCATACGCAGCCCAAGACTTCGCATGCTGTGGTTCTTTTTCTGGGTCTATGGCTTTATACCTCTTGTCATCTACTATACGCACTGCTGGTTGAGCTGTTATCAGCCAGCCCACTTGGGATTAGGATTTGGTATCTTCATCTATCCTTTCATGAATGCGCCAGTCTTCTTCATATCGTTTATCTGCTACCCATTCATAACGAGGATGTGGAGCAAGAAGTGGAACTGAACGAGATATACATACATCACCAAAATAATGGGGACTTGCAAAATTAGTCTTGGCAGAATGAGCGACACAAACACCCCTAAGCGACACCTAGATGGGAGTCCAGAGGGACGCGTTCCTCTGGCAGGGTGTGGGACGGCGTCCCACTGGGGGAATGGGGGCTAGCCCCCAAGGAAAAGCTGTGGCGCAGCCACAGCAGCGTCAGTTTCATCATAGGGTGAAGTCGCACGCGTTCGTGGGGCAAACCCAGCATCACCTCCACACCCGAAACTGACGCTACCCTCCCCGCGCGCGAAGCGCGACTCTTATCTACCGAGGCAAACGCGACAGCGTCCGACCAGAGAAGACACGAAAACAAGCCTCCAAGCCACCCAAGAGACAAGCATATCCTCTGGTATGCTTGACGAGCCGAGAGCAAGGAAACGAGATATACATACATCCCCGAAATAAGGCTAAAATCTTTCATTCGCGTGACCCAATGTCGAAGTCACGAACGCGATAGCGTAGAACCACGGTGAACACTGTGGCGCGCTTCGCGTAGGCGACGGCAAAAAAAGAGCTGCCCTGCGGGCAGGGGATAGGGGACGTCAGTGAGGCTGCTGACACGATACTGCGACTTCCACGCAGGCTTTTACAAGAGCAAATTGCTTCTTTCCTACGTCGCAAAGTTGTAATCAAAAAAAAGCCGTGGTACATCACCACGGCTACTTATCAGTCGGTATTACACCGCTCTTCTTCGGCGCATCATGAGTCCTGTCAGCGCAAGTAAGCTCATGGTGACCGTGCTAGGCTCTGGTAATGGCGCGTATGCTCCGAAATCTTTTCCTACGATGCTTAATCCATTCGCTGAACCATCGAAATTCATTGATTGCCAATCGTCCGCTCTTATCACAGATCCGTCGTCCGATAGCATTCCTATGCTCAAGCTAATATTGTCTGTATCGTCCGAAAGTCCTGCTATATTTATAGAGTCAAAGTCTCCTGCGAGGCTGATCATGTAACTCATCATCTGCTCATTTAAGAGTAGATCCAGCTCCGTGCCGCCTTCCAAATGTGCACCTGACAATCCTGTCTCTAGGGTGAGGACACTCTGAGATTCACTCATCAGCAAGGAGTAGACACTCGCTCCTTCTACACCAAGCTCTTCCACGCTCACGGTGACATTCTGCACGGTGACTTCTCCTGAGAGGTAGAGCTGATCATAGGAGCGTTGACCACCATCCGCAGCGAGGGTCAGGTTTTTAACAGCTAGCGTGTCGCTGCTGTTCGTAAATTTGATATCATGCCCATCATAGAGATGCACTCCTTCCAGTGTCTGAGCACCTTCTACGATGAGTGCACCAGAGAGATGCAGATCACCCGACATCTTCCCCCCAGCGAGCTTCAGGCTTGCCTTATCTGTTATATTGACGCTGCCTGCACTGAGCTGTGCATTTTCTCCTTGCAGGACGAGCTGTGCTTTCTCTACATTGAAAGCTCCAGCGATGCTGCTCTTTGATGACATCACGATGGAGGAGTCTGCTGAAGTACCCTTGTAGGAGACATTTAAGACGCCCTCACCTACACGAGAACCATCAGGAAGTATGATGCTCTTACTGTCCAAGAATGATCCCTTGAACTCCGTCGTGTTCGCGACAATTTTAAGGTGAGAGTCTCCTGCACTGCTGATAATAAGGCTATTCTCATCGTAGGTGTTAATTTCCTTGAGAGTCTGTACATGACCCGCGAGATCGAACGCGCCACCATCTTGGCCTATGGTGAGGCTACCAGAGATGGCTTCATTTTGAGCGAGCTGTACCGAGGCACCTGTACTGATCTTTACATCGTTCGCGGCATAGTAGCCCTCACGGTCCAGTATCACATTCACGCCTACGCCTATATTGAGATCTGCACTATTGTCCTTTTTAAACTCTTCTTTAAGACCCTCGTGAGTGATCAGGAGATTACCACCGCTTCCAGCGTCACCGACGACACGCCATTCATCACCTTCTCTACCAGAGAGCGTCGAGGACACCGTGACATTTTCCTGAATGAGGTAGCCCGCTGTATAGAGCTTCCTGTCCTTTTCCGTAGCGGAGAGGTGATAGGAAGTCGCCTCTCCATTGTCCCTTGTATGGAAGTAGAGTACGCCTGCTCCTGTGTCGATGTTACTGTTAATGACGATGTTCACCGATTCATTGAAAACCCAGTCCTTTGTAGCGTCGAGCTGTTCATCTGTAGCGTCCTTAACTCCTGCACCACCTTCACGCGTGTCTCCACGCAAACCCGATGCAAGTGCTTGAACTTCCGTGGTTTCTTTTGCGTCATTAGTAAAGGTCAGCATGCCTGTATCATCATCGCGATCCACCATGTATGTCCCAGCGTCCGCGTTTTCAAATCTGACCTTGTACAACTCCTGCACGGCTTCGCTCCACTCAGCACTAAAGGTCGTCGACATCGACGTATAAGATTCACCACTTGGTATACCAGCTGTTACAATTTGACCTATGTAGAGCCATTTTTCCTCATTAGGATCATACATGAGCACTGGGCTACCACTGTCTCCGGCTAAAGCACCAATGGGGAGAGGATTCTCCTCACTCGGAGCAGCATTAAGATAAGTAATGTAGGTAACTCCGAATTTATCTGCTGAACCATCGGGCAAGGCGGATGACATGGAGTACCCACTCAATAAGGAGCTATACTCTAGGATACCGGCGGTGAGATGCTCTGTGCTTTTTTCTAACTCAGCAGCAGTTCCCCCAGTTGTAGGGATCAGAGTTTGCTGCCCGAAGCCGACGCGAACCACTAAATTATCTCTAAGATCCGCATGAGTAATGGATTCTTTATAATCCCATCCTACAGCATCTGTCACTACCTTGGACAAACGCGTGACGGAGAAGTCTGTGAGAAGAGAACTACCCCCCATCATGTGAGTCTGCACACAGGAATAGCTATCGAAGTAAGGAGAACTCTCATCAAGAGAACTATCCTCCATGAAGCGCACCTCTTCCTGTGACAATAGATGTCTAGCAGAAGATACCCAGCTCTGCTTACCACCAGCGAGCGCGCCACCCTCAGCACCTTCAAAGACGGAGGTCACAGCTCCGAAGTTAGGGACGAGCGGAATCCTTCCTATCTCTTCACCCGTGACTGTATCATAAATCGGCACATCCGTCGCTCCCGGCTGGAAAACGCCCTGGTTCGACGCAAAGTCTCTATAGACGTCTGCGCCAATATTTGAAAACATCTCCCCTGCGTGTACTGATACCATCAGTAGGGTAGAGCTAAGTGATATGTAAAATACTGTTTTCATAACTTCGGGTGTTAATTAAAAAATACTCCTTTTTCCTACATTAGTAAAGAAATAAATTAGCACTTTAATTCCATCCAAGCCAGTACATTACGAAATTTTATAACAAAATAGTAACAGATAACTCAATTTAATTAGATATATAATGTATAATTTAAGAAGAAGTTATGCTCTCTAATTCAGCATGATAGAAAATAAATAACAAAAGAAATTTCAGCATTTTTTTTGTTATTTTGCATCAATAAAATCATTTCGTAGAAATCACTTTTTTTACATTTCAATACTTTTATACTGATAAAAAAATGTTAGATTTCTAAAATTATAAAAACACTATTAAAACGATAGGAATTAGCGTTATGAACGCTTTATAGCGGACTTTGCTTTCCAAATAACTAAAAATAGATGCGAATTATTAAATCAGCAGCAATTATATAACGTGATACATGAAATTCGAGATGAAGCCTATTTTTGCAACCCTAGCGTGCTCTTCATTTCTCATGCTTTTTCCAAAGTATATTATTGCAATACAAAAAAGGCTTGTCCTAGAATTTTTCTAAAGGGAACCTACAAAAGGCGTGCTGTGACGCTCATTATCGAGACTAGCATTCTGCTCGGGCTAATTTTGAGGTCATCTTTAGAGGCTTGCTGCGTTAGCAGGTATGGATTTTTGACCATTTTGACTTATCATCGCGCGTTTTGATGTGTGTCGCGAGCTAGATGAGTATACCTACCCTCTCTTCATTGTAATCAACAAGAAAAGCCTCAATCTTGCGACTGAGGCTTTTCTTATGATACGAAGCGGACGGGGCTCGAACCCGCGACCCCCAGCGTGACAGGCTGGTGCTCTAACCAAACTGAGCTACCACTCCTTGGTATCCTTTGCACTGGATTCTGACTTGCGAACACTTCAGCATTCCTTCTCCTTGTCATAGAGCCACTGTTTCCAGTGGGTGCGACGGCATTATAGGAGAAAGTGAATGAGAATGCAAGCATTTTTCACTAAATGATGAAAAAAAAGTAAAAACCTAAGTTTTTGTCACATTAATAAATCATCTAGTGAGTTAAGATGTAATACTATAGGGCACTTGCAAAACTAGTCCGAGAAGAATGATGATCTCGAAAATGAGTAAAACAGCACGCCTTTTGCCGCATTTTGGTGAGAATTTACAGCTTTTTCTTTGGGAGCTAGTCCCCATTCCCCCAGAGGGACCCCATCCCACACCCTGCCAGAGGAACGCGGACCTCTGGACTCCCATTTAGGTTGTCGGGCTAGGGTACTTACAGCGTTCTTTTGGCTAGCAGCTAGCGTCTCTTGTGCTGTTGCTATTTCACCCGCAGGTACACGAGGTATTTCTTATAATGCGCGTAGGGGCTGTCCGTGCTGATGATGAGTCGCACGAGCTGCGGCTTGTCTGTCTGCTTCGGTGTGAGCGTGATTTCATACTCTCTGCCGGCTTTGAGCGTTTTTGTGCTCAGGATGAAGTTTTCCTTGTCCATCGCCGCGTCTTTCAGTCGCGTAATGGGTGAACCTTGCGGGATGCTGATGCGGAGTGTTTTCGCCCTTGCCGTCTGTCCACGTTCCCAGAGGAGTGAGGGGCTGCTGAGTTCGAGCGCAACTGGGACGATGAATTCATAAGAAAGTTCTCTCTTGCTGCCGTCTTCCATTTCCACGTGCAGCGCGCGCACGCTGTCTTCCATGAAGACGCTGCTGTCCACATGGATGCGGAGTTCATCCCGATGCTCTCCGCCTATGTCGGCTTCCATGCAGTCGCAGTTCGACTTCGCGCTCTTAATAGGCGCATCGAGCTTTCTCACGAGGATAAGCGGGCTACGCGCCCAGTCTAGCTTTACCTCGCGTGCAGGCTCAGCCGCTAGCACCACCGATCCTAAGAGCGGTAGGCAGGCGAGGCTCAGGAGGGCGCATTTCATGCTTTTTTAGCTTTCTCCTTCTCCATCTTGTCCGCGTAGAAGCTGGAGATGAAGAAGAGTGTCGCCGCGATGCACACGCAGCTGTCAGCGACGTTAAAGGAGGGCCAGTGGTAGCCAGAGGGGAATTTTTCCGTGGGTATCCAAGGGAAGGAGAAGTCGAGGAAGTCCACGACGTAGCCGTTCGCCAGATTTGTCAGGAAGCTGAGCTTTTCCGCACCGGGTAGGAAGAATCCCTGCACGAGGCGGTCTGTCATGTTCCCGAGCACGCCCGCCATGAGCAGTACCCAGCCGGTGCGCAGCATGCCTGTCTTGAAGAAGCCTCGGCGCAGCATGATGACGAGGACGACGAGTGCCACGACCTGCACGAGCAGGAAGAGGATGGGTGCCCATGTCGTGCCATTCCCGAAGCCGAAGGCGACGCCTGTGTTGTGCAGGCGCAGGATGTTAAAGTTCATGAAGTCGCTCCCCTCGATAATAGGGGTGCGCTCCATGACAAAGTTCTTGAACGGTGCTTTATAGTTCAGCACGATATACCATTTACTCAGCTGATCGAGTACATAGAGTACGACCAGACTGATGATCATGACGAGGCTGATTTTCTTCGCGTTCATGAAGTTAGGGGTGATAGCTGTAGCTGTAGAGAATTAAGCTTGCGCTTGCATGACGTCTGCGCAGCGTGCACAGAGGCAGTCAGCGTCGACTGCGGGCTCGTAGCGGCGGCAGCGTGGGCACATGCTGTGGGGGCTCTTCTCCGCGATGGCAGAGAGCTCAGCACCGCTCTCCACGCGGAGCTCAGAGACGATGAAGAATTCCTTCGCGAAGTCGGCATCATTCAGCAGTTCCAGTACGGTCTGGTCTTCACCCTCAGGGAGGATGAGTGTGACGGAGGCTTCGTTGTTCTTGTTGAACGCCTTTGCCTTCACCTGTGCTTCTATGGAGATCTGGATGCAGCTCTTGAGCTGTTGCAGTCGGTTGAAGATTGCGGTGTAGCCTTTGTCGTAGGCGGGGTCTGCCGTGGGGAAGTCCTGTTCGTGTACAGAGTCGCTGTTTCCTGCGTGCTGCCATGCCTCGTCTGCGGTGTAGGCGAGGATGGGGGCGAGGAGCTTCACGAGCCCGTCAAAGACGCGGCTCAGGGCGAATTGCTTGCTGATACGACGTGCGGAGGTCGCGCCGTCGCAGTAGAGGCTGTCCTTCGTGATGTCGATGTAGAGCGCGGAGAGTTCGTTCGTGCAGAATTGGTTGATCCCTGTGAAGACCTTACGGAAGTCGTAGGCGGTGTAGGCGGCACGCACCTCGGTGATGAGGGCATTGAGTCGCTCAAGGATCCAGAGGTCGAGTGGTTCGAGCTGGCTTGGCTGCTGGCCTTCGTAGCCTTTCAGGTTCGCGAGGAGGATGCGCATGGTGTTGCGCAGACGACGGTAGGGGTCGGTGATCTGCTTGAAGAGGTTCTCTCCGAAGGGGACTTCGTGCTGCCAGTCGACGCTGCTCACCCAGAGGCGGACGATGTCGGCACCGTACTTGTCATAGAAGTACTTTGCAGCAGTGGGCTTGCCCGAGCCAGCGGCACTCTTAGAGAGCTTCGTCTTGTCCTGATTCACGACGAATCCATGGGTCATGACGGCCTTGTAGGGTGCTGCCTGACGGTAGGCGCAGGAGAGCATGAGCGAGCTCTGGAACCAGCCACGATGCTGGTCAGTCGCTTCGAGGTAGAGGTCCGCAGGGGCATGGAGCTCAGGGTGCGTCTCCAGAACGGCGACATGGGAGCAGCCTGAGTCGATCCACACGTCGAGCGTGTCGCGACCCTTCTTCAGCTTCTGGCTGAGGCCGAGGCGGGCGCAGAGTTCTTCATCGCTGAGTTCGAACCAGATGTTTGTGCCTTCTTGCTCGACGAGGTCAGCGATCTTCTCCACGATGCTCGCATCGAGGACTGGTGCTCCGTCTTCGTCGAAGAGGATAGGAAGCGGGACACCCCATGTGCGCTGGCGGCTGATGCACCAGTCGGGGCGTGCTTCTACGGTGCTGGAGATGCGGTTTTCACCCCATGCAGGGAGCCACTGCGTCTTTTCGATCTCGCTGAGCGCGAGGGGGCGCAGCTTCTCCATGCTGATGAAGAACTGCTTCACCGCGCGGAAAATGATAGGTGTCTTCGAGCGCCAGCAGTGGGGGTACTGGTGGCTGAACTCTTCGCGACCGAGGACGCGGCCACGCTCGCTGAGCATGTCGATGATGAAGTCATTGCTCTTAAACACATGCTGTCCGACGAGTTCTGGGATCTGGCAGCCTGCTGTGTAGCAACCATTGTCATCGACAGGGGATAGGACTTCGAGGCCATACTGCATACCGACGTTGTAGTCATCTGCACCGTGACCGGGGGCGATGTGTACTGCGCCAGAGCCTGTGTCCGTCGTGACGAAGCTGCCCATGACGATGAGGCTTGTGCGGTCGAGGAAGGGGTGCTGAGCGGTCTTGTTTTCCAGCTCTTGTCCCTTGAAGGTGGCGAGCTCTTCGAGCTTCGTCCAGCCTGCGCGTTCGCAGAAGGTGTCGATGAGCTCACGCACGAGGATGAAGTTGCGCTCCTCGCCATCCTTGCTGTAGCGAGCGATGACGTAGGTGAACTCAGGGTTAAGCGCGACAGCGAGATTGCTAGGAAGCGTCCATGGTGTCGTCGTCCAGATGACCATGTCGCTCTCGATTCCGCAGACTGGTTCTGTCATGGGGAAGGCGACGAAGATAGCCGTGCTGGTGTCTTCCATGTACTCGACTTCCGCCTCAGCGAGTGCCGTGTGATGCGCGTAGCTCCACTGCACAGGCTTCATGCTCTGGTAGACAGCACCCTGCTCGACGAGCTTTGCGAAGACGCGAAGGATGTTTGACTCATAGCCTGGTTCCATCGTGATGTAAGGATTATACCAGTCGGCGAATATACCGAGGCGGCGGAATGAACCACGCTGCTGGTCGATGAAACCGCGAGCGAAGTCGGTGCACAGGCTGCGGATCTTTGCCGCTTCCAGCCCCTGATGCTCCTTCACCACCTTCGCTTCGATAGGAAGACCGTGACAGTCCCAGCCGGGGATGAAGGGCGTGTAGTAGCCAGCCATGCTCTTGCTCTTCACGATGAGATCCTTCAGAGTCTTATTCAGAGCGGTGCCCATGTGAACGTCACCATTCGCGAATGGAGGACCGTCATGGAGGATGAAGCTAGGCGCGCCTTCGTTCTTGCGCTTGCTTATAATTCGCTCATAAAGCTTGCTGTTTTCCCACTGCTCAAGGCGTTTTGGTTCATTTACAGTCAAATCACCACGCATAGGAAAGGTGGTGTCAGGAAGGAAGATAGTGTCCTTATAGCTCTTAGCTTCATTACTCA
>CAYJNX010000090.1:0-9382 GCA_964371525.1 uncultured Akkermansia sp.
TTCCGACGCGCATCCTTTTCTTCTGCGCCATCCTTTTTCCCTTCGTCATGAGCTTACTCCTAGGGCCGCCTTTCATTGCCATCTTGCGTCGCTTGAAGGCAGGTCAGCCCATTCGTGAGAAAACGACTTGTGCGCATGCGCCTGACCATTCTAGCAAGAAGGGAACTCCCACGATGGGCGGATTAATGATCATCGGCCTCATCGCGGCGAGCATGTTCTTGTTTGGCGATCTCAGCAGTCCTTCCCTGCAAGTATGCTTACTGGTCCTGCTGATGACAGCGGGGCTGGGCTTCCTTGATGACTTCGCGAAGATCAAGCAGAAGGGGACTGATGGCGTGAATGGCTGGGTGAAGATACTCGTTCAGACCCTAGCCGCTTGTGCTGCTGCCTACTATATCTATAGTGTGAAGGCGAATGCGTCGGAAATCATCATCCCCTTCTGGGGCTGGGTCGACATTGGCATCTGGTTCATCCCTCTTTCCGTGCTCGTCATTATCGCGGGCTCGAATGCGGTGAATCTCACCGATGGTCTCGATGGTCTCGCGAGTGGAAGTGTCGCGATCGCTGCGGGGATCATGAGTCTCGTCGCAGAGTCTCCTCAGATGAATATCTTGCTTGCGAGTATTACCTTCGCCTGCCTCGGATTCTTGTGGTTTAACGCTTTTCCTGCGAAGGTCTTCATGGGTGACACAGGCTCGCTGTCACTCGGTGCAGCACTGAGCACCGTGGCTGTCTGTACGGGGAATCATCTTATATTCATCTTCATCGGCGGAATCTTCGTCATCGAAGCTTGCTCGGTCATCATCCAGCGCATGGGCTTTAAACTCACGCGCAAGCTCACAGGAAAAGGGCGACGTTTCTTCCTCATGGCTCCTATCCATCACCACTTCGAGAAGCTCGGCTGGTCAGAGACGCAGGTTTGTATACGTTTCTGGATCATCTCGCTGCTGCTCGGTCTGAGTGGGGCGCTGGCTTGGTATGTCGCTGTCATTCAATATTAATATTTTCTTTCTTATCTAGTTTCATTCATGAATATAGCTCAACAACGTATCGCCGTTCTCGGCTGTGGTCGCAGTGGTATCGCTGCGGCGAAGCTCGCTCTCGCTCAGGGGGCAAGCGAAGTTTGTATCTTTGATAGCTCACCGAAGGCGACCTGCTCCATCGCGGGCATCCAGTGTGTACCCGCAGCAGGTGAAGCCGAAGCGGCAGCCTATGCCGCCGATCTGGTCATTCTATCTCCTGGCATCGAAGCCGACATCGCGTGGACACTCGCCTTCTGCGCACCGAAGCAAGCAGCACTTCTAGGCGAAACTGAGTTCGCGTATCGCTATTTTAAAGGGCGTATCATTGCCATCACTGGCACGAATGGGAAAACCACCTCGACGGCACTCATCGAGCATATACTCGTGCAAGCAGGCTACCCTGCCATCGCCTGTGGGAACTACGGGCTGCCACTGAGCGACGTCGTGACTGCACACCCTGAGAAGAAGATCGCCGTACTGGAAGTGTCTTCTTTCCAGATGGAGACCATTGAACACTTCCGTCCCGACATCGCCATCTGGCTGAACTTCGCTCCCGATCACATGGATCGCTACAAGAAAGTGGAGGACTACTTCCATGCGAAGAAGCGCGTATTCGAAAACATGGGCGCGGATCAGTATGCTGTCATTCGCGCAGGCGAAAAGCTAGGAGAACTCCCCACCCAGACCGAGACATTTAGCTCCGTCGGCAGCGATGCTACACTTTACTATCAGAATAGCGGCATCTATGAAGGTGATACACTCCTCATGTCCCTGCGCGGCACACGCGTCGAGCAGGCGCATAATGCTGAGAATACCATGGCCGCTCTCATGGTCTGCCGTCATCTCGGGCTGGATCTTGAGCAGATAGAGCCTAGCGTGCGTAGCTTTGCGCCACCTTGCCACCGCTGCGAAATGGTCGCAGAGATGGATGGTATACTCTGGCTAAACGACTCGAAGAGCACGAACCTGCACTCGACAGCCGCTGCCATCCATTCGCAGACGCGCCCTGTCATCCTTATCGCAGGAGGGAAAGACAAGGGGCTGAACTACGCGCCGCTTATCCCACTACTTGAGAAGAAAGCTCACCTCTGCCTCTGCTTCGGTCAGATAGGCAGCCAGCTGGTGGAATGCCTCGGAAAGGCCTGTCCTAGCGAGCAATTCGAAACCGTAGGCGACTGCGTGACTCGCGCGATGCAATTAGCAAAAGCGGGCGACGTCGTTCTCTTCTCACCCGGAACATCTTCATTCGACCAATTTACAGGCTACGAAGCACGCGGGCAGTGCTTCCGCGATGCCGTCCTCCAAGCACTCCGCCCATAACATTAAGACCATACATTATACCCATGAGAAACAGAAAAAATTCGTTTGAAAAATCGAGACTGGGGCGTACGAGTCCTAGTCCCAAATTATCAATTGACAACCTGCTCACTAAAAAGTCGAGTCGTACCACGGTGCGCATGCACTCCAGTATGGATAAGCGCAGCAGCAACAGCACTGCTGTGCGCATCATCCTCGGCCTACTTCTGCTCCACTGTGTCGTCATCGGCGGCATACTCATCCATGAGCATATCAAGGGAGATGCCGAGAAGACAGCAAAGGCGACGAACGCGCCCCCCAGCACAGGAGTTCCGAAGAAAGCTACGCCACAGCCCCGCTCCGCAGGAACTGTGACGCAGCCCATCAGCACAGAAACGAGACTTGCTACTGAGACGACCAGCCCCATCAACCCACGCGATCTCACACCTAGTCCCGTCAGGCCCGACGTGACAGTAGAGCCCGAGGAAGACGGTCAGACCATCACCTCCATCGTAGTCAGCGAAGAAGCGACTCCGACGCCCACTCCCGCTCAACCAGAGGAGATCATCGCCGTCGTAGATACAGAAATCGACAGCTTGGTCGTACGTGAGCGTACGAACACAAGAAGGACGACTCCACCTACAGAGCCAGTCAAAGAGCCCTCAGTCACGACAAGCGTTGTCGCTCCAGAAGCCGTCGTCAGTCAGCCTCGTGAGCACCTCATCGTTTCAGGCGATGTATGGGAAACTGTCGCGCCGAAGTATGGTGTCACGGTCGCCGCTCTCAAGAAGGCGAATCCGAAGGCCGCCGCACGCCCCTACCTCTACACAGGAGATAGACTCTTCATCCCAGCCTCCACGGACGGAGCGACTACGCTCGAAGAGGTCATCGCTGTACCAGAAGAGCAGCCTTCCTCCGCGGTCTACGTCGTCGAGGAGGGGGATACGCTTAGCAGCATCGCTCGTCGACACAAGATGAGCTTGGCGGAGATTATCGCGCTGAATAAATTCAGCCAGAAGCAAGCGAACCGCCTGCGCCTCGGTCAGAAAATCCAAGTAAAGGCGAAGTAAATCGCCTTCAGATCCCCCCACGCACATGTCCTCGCGCATTTGCATCATCACCATATGGGTGTGCTTCGTCATGCTACTCTGTCTCGGCATCATCATGGTGGCGAGCACGAGTACTGTGGTGAAGATAGGCGCAGGAGGTGACCCCTATGCGCTCTTGCGGGGACAGATCTTTTATGCCATCATAGGGATATGTATGGCGCTTGTACTCAGTCTGGTCGATTATCGGCTTTACAGGCGTTTTGTCATTTACATCTGGCTAGGCTGCGTCCTGTTACTCATCCTCTGCTTCGTACCGGGCATAGGGCTGAGGCTGAATGGTGAAGCACGCTGGATACAAGTGGCGAGTGCTCGCTTCCAGCCTAGTGAAATGGCGAAGATCGCGCTGATGATCTCACTCGCTCACTGGTACGCGCGCCACCGTGAGTATAGCAAAAGTATTTTAAAAGGCTTCCTCGTGCCTGGGCTTATCTTTGGCTTCCCTCTCATCCTCATTCTTGTAGAAAAAGACATGGGCACAGCAGCGGCACTCGGTCTTGCAGGCTTCGGTGTCATGCTAGTAGCTGGCACGCGCTGGTGGGTGCTCGCACTTGCCCTTCTGCTGGGAGCACTTGTGCTCTTCCAGTTCACGACGGATAATCCTAACCGAATGGCTCGAATAGAAGCGTGGATGAAGCCAGAACTCTACAAGCAAGAGCAGGCCTTACAGCAATGGGTCGCAGAGAAAGCCTTCGAGCGCGGAGGAGTCACAGGGGTAGGGCTCGGAGAAGGGATAGAAAAATATGGCTCTCTCCCCGTCGCCCACACCGACTTCATCTATGCGAAGATAGGCTCTGAGCTCGGCTTCATCGGCACACTATCCGTCGTTCTGCTCTTCACCACGATGACCACCGCGGCCATCACACTAGCCCTACAGACGAGAGAACACTTCGGGCGATACCTCTGTCTAGGGCTTATCCTAGCCATCTATACGCCCGCCATGCTTAATATGATGGTCGTCACTGCTCTTGTCCCGAATACGGGGCTACCCTTGCCCTTCATCAGCCATGGCGGTACGAATCTCGTCTTCAGCATCGCCGCCATAGGCATCATCACCAGCATACAGCGACGACTCCCTGTTCTCTCTGACTACGTACCGTTGAATAAATCTACACTTTAAACCCTATAAGCATGAAAAAGCCCCTTCACATCCTCATCGCCTGCGGCGGCACAGGCGGACATCTTTTCCCTGGTATAGCTGTAGCACAGGAGCTGCTAACGCGTGGGCACAAGCCACTTCTACTCATCTCAAAAAAGCAAGTAGATAGCGACGCTTCAGAGAAATACGGAGACCAGCTCCGTTTCCTCTCCATTCCCGCTGTCGCGAAGCCCCCCTTATTCTCACTGAAGACACCACTCTTCCTGCTGAAGATGGCATCCACCTATTGGAAGAGCCGCCAGCTGCTCAAGAAGGAGAGCATCGACCTCGTGCTCGGCATGGGCGGCTTCACCTCACTCGCCCCCATCATGGCGGGCGCGCACATGAAGCTACCCTGCTACGTGCATGATTCTAACGCCCTACCGGGGAAGGCGAACCGCCTCACTGCGCGCTGGTGTAGCCGCGTGCTACTCGGGCTCGAAGACGCGAAGAACTACTTCCCAAACTCCCGCTGCGAACTCACAGGCACGCCCACGCGCGTGGAATTCAGCACAGAAGCCCAGCATAGCCAAGCCGAGGCACGAGCGAGCTTCGGCATGAAGCCTGATGGGAACGCCATCCTCGTTCTCGGTGGATCGCAGGGCGCGAAAAGACTTAATGAGCGCGTGCTAGAAGCCGCCGCACGTGATGCTGCTACCCAGTACCTCATCATCGCAGGAAAAGCCCACGAAGCAGAGATACGCCAGCAGGCCAGCTCGCTTGCGAACGTCCACGTTCTCGGCTTCTGTGCCCAGATGTCGCAGGCCTACACCGCATGCGATGGAGTCATTACGCGTGCGGGTGCATCGACGCTCACGGAACTCTCCCTGCTGGGGAAAGCCTCCTTACTCGTCCCTTACCCTGCGGCGGCGGACGACCACCAGACCTTCAATGCTCGCGCCTTTAGCACACGCGGCGCGGCGCGCCTCTGCGCAGAGCGTGATCTCAGTGCTGAGGCTATCCTTGAGTTTACACAAGGAGACATCGCGCAGACAGAGAAACGCCAGCAAATGGAAAAAGCGATGCGCGAGCTCAGCGTCCCTGACGCGGCAGAGCGCATCGCAGACATCCTGTGCAAACTGTGATGGAATACGGCATACGAATCGACCTCCAGCGTCAGCGACTAGTACTCTGGCGTGGTGGGGTAGAGCTGCTGGATCTGAGCATCTCTAGTGGGAAAGCAGGAATCGGATGCGAAGAAGGCTCAGGGCGCACGCCTACGGGGCGATTTCGCATCGCGTCAAAGCATGGGGAGAACGCACCGCTCGGCTGCGTATTCCAAGCCCGCATCCCTCGATTCAATACAGAGCTTTCTTCCTCAGCACATGCGGACGCAGACCATGTCCTCACGCGCATCCTCACGCTGGCTGGACTGGATGAAGAGAATGCGAACACGCTAGCGCGCTATATCTACATCCACGGCACGGCTCATGAGGCGCAGCTGGGCACGCCAGTCTCGCATGGCTGCATACGCGTAGCCCCCGAGGAGATGATCGCCCTCTATGAACTCAGCGACATAGGCATGAGCGTCGAGGTTTTTGACACAGCCTTAGAATCGTTGCGCGATTAATAGACACTCTAATTTTGCAAGTACCCTTCAATTTACAGTTTTTTGGGCTTACATAGCTCTTTATGCGCACCCAAATGCCGTAAATTATCATCCAAAATGCATGCAAAATCCGAAAAGACTCCGCGAGCACCCTTGTTTACTGTATTCTTTGCTAAGTCATACTGAAAACGAATTGCGAGAACTTCCATTATGGGCACCTCAAAATTAGCAGCCTCTAGCTTTGGATGGCAGCTTGAGGCTAGCAGCCGCTGCGAGGCATCGCCCTATCGGGATAGGGAGATGCCTCGCGGTGGTTGATAGACCGAGCTGACGCCAAATGATGATACTGCGGTTTGCGACCTTAAATCCGTGCTGTTTAATGTTTTATCTTGATTCTCTGCTTGTTTTTTCAATTTCACATGTTACACTAAAAGTAACTTAATATCTACATGAGCGATCTGTTATTCTCCCATCGTGAACTAATGACCTCAAGCACCCCCCCTAAAAAACAACGTGGCATTGAGGAGCTAGCACGCTTCATCAACTTCGAGCAGTTTCGCCCAGTACTTCGCAAGCATTGCCAAGGCGAGAAAAAGAGCAATGCTGGCAGACCGTCTTACGATCTCGTTAAAATTTTTAAAGTTATAACTCTATAAGCATATTATAATCTGAGCGATGATGAAATGGAAGTTCAACTCAACGATAGAATCAGCTTTATGCGCTTCTGCTCCATAGCTTCCTATGATAACATCCCAGATGCCACAACCATCTAGCGCTTTAAAGAAAGCCTTGGTGCAGATGGTTCGCGAGAACTCTTCGAGATATTTGAGCAACAAATGGTAGCGGCTGGGCTTCAATTCAGCGCAGGAAGCATCATCGATGCGAGCTTTGTAGAAGCCACCAAACAACGTAACACACCAGAAGAAAACGCCTCCATAAAAGAAACTGGTCAAGCCCCCGATGATTGGAGTGAAGGCAAGAAAAGACAAAAGGATGTAGATGCAAGGTGGGTAAAAAAGGCAACGAAATCCATTCTGGCTACAAACATCATCACCAATCAAAAGACTACTCCAACAAATGTTAAGGATATAGAACCCATGCTAGATTTAATGCAAGAGAATACAAAGATACTGTTCGCAGAGAGTGCCTATTTAGGAAAAGAGAAAAAAGCCAAGCTCGCACAGAAACACATAACACTTCGCGCTGTCAAGAAGCGCGCCAGAGGGCAAGAGGAGCTAAGCGACCAAGACAAAGCCTACAATCACCAAGTCGCCAAAATACGCTGCCGTGTAGAACACGTGTTTGGAAGTATCAAGCAGATGGGAGGCGATTATGTACGCAGTATAGGGCTCAAAAGGTGTGAGAGATTTATCAATCTGGTGAGCCTATGCTATAACATGAAGCGATTTGGATTTCTGTGTAGCCTAGGTAAACTGTGCCCCAATGTTTGAAAAAGATGAAAAATAGAATGAATCACACCACAAAATCATCTAAAATCAACCAGTTTTAACAATATTTCAGCTCGATGAGGACAAAAAAGCAAGCATATGTAACGACAGAACGCAAAAAAATCAATCATGCGCCTCTAGGGTGGCTTACAGACTAATTTTGATGTGCCTTGCGAAATTAGTCCGTTCAGAAAGGTGATCTAGAAAATGAGCGAAGCAGCACGCCTTTTACCCCATTTAGGCGAGAATTTTTGCTCAAACCCAGCGGGACTCCGTTTCTGCACCCTGCTCAGATTCGGAATCTGTTTCACGCTGCCGCGTAGGGTGAGGGTGAAAAAAAGGAGCACGTGTTGTGCTCCTTTTTGTATGATTGTTATTCGCCTTTATGCTTCGTCTTCGTCGTCGAAGTTCAGCTGAGCGAGTAGCTCTTCTGGCGTTACTTTCACGCTTTCTCGCGTGTCGATTCGCTTCAGCTCCATCGTCGGATAGTGCGCACCAATGATGAGTGCGTAGCGTGCTCCTATCTTCTGCGCGCGTTTGATTTGTGGGTTGAACTTCGCTGGTGCTAGTGGTAGGTCGACGCGTATTCCTGTGTCGCGTAGCCATGAGGCGAGGGCTAGCATGTCTGCGCGCTTTTCCGCATCATCTAGGATGAGGCAGATGTCGCAGGCGTTTGGCTTGATCGCGGCATCGCGTAGTGCGCGTGCGGCGGGGCATTCCTCGATGAGGTGGGCGATGACGGCATCTCCCATGGCAAAGCCTGTGGCTGGCATGTCGATGGCGTCGTTCGAGAGGGTTTTCACGAGGTTATCGTAGCGTCCTCCTCCTGCGATGGCTCGCAGGCTGCGGGCTTGGTCGAAGATTTCAAAGACGAGCCCCGTGTAGTAGGCGAGGCCGCGTACGACGGAGAGGTCGAGTTTGACGTATTCTGCCAGTCCGCGTGCTTCGAGTTCGCTGTAGACGATGCTGTAGCGTGGGGAGCAGTCTGCGGGTGGGTTTTCGATGAAGGCGAGGAGTTCGTCGCGCTTCAGTCCGAAGGCACTGAGTTTTTTCTCACAGTCTTCTGGCTTGTCGCGTTCGAGTTTGTCGACGATGGAGAGGAAGTCGGGGATCTGCTCTTCTGCGATGCCTGCGGCTTTCGCGTAGTTGATCCATACTTCACGGTCGCTGACGCGGACGATGAAGTCCGAGGAGGTGAAGCCGAGCTCTCGCATGCAGTCGATGGCGAGGGCGATGAGTTCCGCGTCCGCTCCTTCTGTGCTTTCTCCTAGGATGTCGGCGTTGAACTGGACGAATTCGCGGAGGCGGCCTTTCTGGGGTTTTTCATAGCGGAAGCAGGAGCCGATTTCAAACCATTTCAGTGGCTTGCTGTACTCGCGCTGGTAGCCCGCTGCGATGCGGCCAAGGGAGGCGGTGAGCTCAGGGCGCAGTGTGACATCGCGCTCGCCTTGGTCGGTGAAGCGGAAGAGCTGGCTGGAGAGTTCGCCTCCTGACTTTTTCAGGTATAGTTCTGTGGCTTCGAGGACGGGGGCATCCCATTCGAGGAAGCTATAGCGTGAGGCTACTCGTCTCCATACGGAGAAGAGGTAGCTGCGGAAGGCGTGTTCCTGTGGTGAAAAGTCGCGGAATCCGGGCAGGGGTGCAAAGCGTGCGTCTGGCATAGTGTATATGTGTGATTGAATCAGTAGTTGCGATGATTATACTGATTTTTTTCTGACTGAAAATCTTTTTATGGGTACCTTGCAAAATTAGCAGCTTTGGATTTTGTATGCAGTTTGGATGATAATTTACGACGTTTGGGCGCGCATAGCGAGCTATGTAAG